>NZ_JBHYJW010000067.1:0-48965 GCF_042741125.1 Amycolatopsis sp. NPDC058986
GTCATTCCTAGCAGTTTTTGGTGGAACACCCACTCAATCGCCCTAGGCGAGAGCTTGGTTCGTGTCCCGGTCGGCCGCCCGGTCTCCCTGGCGACGAAGAGAACATTACACGCCCGAAAACAGCCCGGAACAGGGGGGTGCCTTAACAAGATCACCGCAGGTCAGCGGGTATGAAACGACGGACGAGGCCCGGTCGCCTAGCCTGGCGGCATGTCTCAGACCGCATTCGTGACCGGCGCGAGCGCCGGGTTCGGCGCCGCCATCGCGCGCCGGTTCGTCAAAGAGGGCTTCCGGGTCGTCGCGGCCGCCCGGAGCGAGGACAAGCTGACCGCGCTCAAGGCCGAACTCGGCGACGCGGTCCTGCCGGTCGTACTGGACGTGCAGGACCCGGACGCCGTCGAGACGGTGGTCGCGGGACTTCCCGAGGGCTGGCGGGAGATCGACGTCCTGGTCAACAACGCCGGGCTGGCCAAGGGGCTCGAGCCCGCGCACCGGGCCAAGCTCGCCGACTGGGACCAGATGATCGACACGAACATCACGGGGCTTGTCCACCTCACCCGCGCGGTCCTGCCCGGGATGGTCGACCGCGGACGCGGGCACGTGATCAACGTCGGCTCGGTCGCGGGGAAGTACCCCTACCCCGGCGGCAACGTCTACGGCGCGACCAAGGCGTTCGTGCACCAGTTCAGCCTGAACCTGCGCAGTGACCTGCACGGGACCGGCGTGCGGGTCACCGTCGTCGAGCCCGGCCTTGCCGGTGGCACCGACTTCTCGAAGGTCCGGTTCGACGGGGACCAGGGCAAGGCGGACGCCGTGTACGAGGGCACGACTCCGCTGACCGCCGACGACGTGGCCGAGTCCGTGTACTGGGCCTCGGCGCAGCCGGCGCACGTCAACGTCAACGTGATCGAGCTGATGCCGGTGGTCCAGAGCTTCTCCGCGCTCCAGGTCCACCGCGACTAGACGGCGTCGCCGAGTCCGAAGATCTCCCACAGCCGCTGTTGCGCCGGATCCCGGTCGGTCAGGATCCGGCGCGTCCGCGGCCGTCCCCCGGTCGACGGATACCGCAGCACGGTCTCGCCGATCCCGCCGAGCTGCTCCAGCAGTTCCCGCACCGAGAGGTTCATCCCGGCGAGGTCGGCCTCGCGGCGCATGAGGTGGGTGACCGTGGCGGTGAGGACGGAGACGAGCGTGTGCACGGCGATACGCCCGGGCGTCCACTCCCAGCGCGGGGTCGGCCCGGTCACCGCGGGCCCGGTCAGCCAGCGGAACGTCGATTCCAGGTGGGTCCTGGCGCGGTAGGCGGTGACGACCTCGGCGACCGGCCAGTCGTGGTCGGTGACCAGGACCTGCTTGCCGAAGTACTCCTCCTCCAGCCGGGCCACGGCGGCGTCGTCAATGCGCCAGGTCAGCCGGATCTCGCCGGACTTCGACCCGGTCAGCGTCGTCGACAGCGCGCGTTCGACCCGGCGTCCCCTGGTGATCCGGCCGACCTCGGCGTGGATCTGGGACCGGTCGCCGCGATGCGTGCCCGCGGCGAGGGCGGCCGCGAGCCCGTCGAGTTCGCGGGTGGCGGTGCTCAGCTCGTCCGCGAACGCCCGGGACTGCGCGGCGTGCAGGGTCGCGGAGTGGGTCAGGATCACCCTGCGGCGGACGCCGTCGACGACGGCCAGGGTGTCCAATGCGGTCAGTCCGGCGAAGCGTTCGGGGTCGACACGTTTGCGCGCGGAAGCGGGCTGCGCCAGCAGGTCGGAATGTGCTGCCAGCGGCAGGGATCCGACGAAACCGCTACGCGCGCCGAGGTCCAGCTGTGCGGCCTGGCCGGCGTGGAACACGAGCGTGACGTCGGCGGCCGGATACCGCGAGCGGAGGTTTTCGACCAGGTCCGCGAACGTCGGCGTCGCACCGCCGTCCCGGCGATATCCCCGTGACGCCAACGGAATCGCGCCGTCGCGGGTGACGACGAGGCCGAGCCCGGCGAGCGCGTCCTGGCAGGCCGAGGGCAGGGTGCAGTCGGCCGCGGTGAACGAGGCGAACTGCGCGACGTCGACGGCGAGCGCGGCGGTGCCGTCGCCGAGGAGGCCGAGCACGGCTTCGGCGATCGTGCTTTCGACGGCGGTGACGCGCTCCGGCGTCAGTCGCCCCAGTGCCTTCCAGTGCGCCGTCGTGGTCAGCGCCGACCTCGGTGGACGCGGCCGGACGAGGTCTTCCGCCGCCGAGCCCGCCCACCATTCGCCGAGTGGGGCGGCCGGAGCGGTCGCCTGGTGCAGGACGGCGATCGCGAGCCGCGTGCCGAGCGTGGTCTTCGCGCGCTGAGGCCCGAAAACGGCGTCCACCCGGCGAACGAAGTCGAGCCGTCGCAGCGTGGCCCACACCGCGGCGACGTCTCCATAGGAGCGATGCCGTGCGCTGTCCGGGGCGGCGTCACCCGGCACGGCGCGGGCGATCTCCTCGGCCGTGCCGAGGTAACGCTGGGTCACCACACGCGGTGCGCCGTCGACGCGGGCGGACTCCGCGAGGTAGTAGTACGTCCGCCCGCCGATGCGCTTGCCGATCACCGAAGCCACACTTTAGGTAATACCGCCCGGATCGGAGATCGACAACCTTTGCAGGCCCCTGAGCTGGAAAAACGGTGCGGCATCACGTTCGGGTGAGACACCAGGCGATTACGGACTGGCCGGTCGTGGCCCGGCGCTCCTAGCGTGACGGGAATGGCACCCGATGCTGACGTGAACACCCCCACCGCCACGGCGATGCGCCGCGCGCTCGCCCGGGCGCGGGACGGCAAGACCCTCGACGCCGCCGAAGCCACCGTGCTGCTGCACGCGCGCGGCGACGACCTCGTGACGCTGTCCGAGCACGCCTCCCGTGTCCGCGACGCCGGACTCGCCCAGGCCGGCCGCCCCGGCGTCGTCACCTACAGCAAGTCGGTCTTCATCCCGCTGACCCGGCTGTGCCGGGACCGGTGCGGCTACTGCACTTTCGCGACCGTTCCGGGCCGCGTCGAGTCGCCGTTCCTGTCACCGGACGAGGTACTGGACATCGCCCGCAAGGGCGCCGAGCTGGGCGTCAAGGAGGCGCTGTTCACCCTCGGCGATCGCCCCGAAGACCGGTGGAAGGCCGCCAAGGACTGGCTCGACGCGCACGGCTACGACGACACGCTGTCCTACGTCCGCGCGATGGCGATCCGGGTGCTGGAGGAGACCGGCGTGCTGCCGCACCTCAACCCCGGTGTGCTCGGCTGGCAGGACTTCCAGCGGCTCAAGCCGGTTTCCGCGTCGATGGGCATGATGCTGGAGACCACGTCGAAGCGGCTGTTCACCGAGAAGGGCCAGCCGCACTACGGTTCGCCGGACAAGGATCCCGAGGTCCGGCTGCGGGTGCTGGAGGACGCGGGCCGCAGCTCGGTGCCCTTCACGACCGGCATCCTCATCGGCATCGGCGAGACGCACGAGGAGCGCGCCGACGCGTTGTTCGCGATCCGCAAGGTCGCGCGGACCTATGGCAGCGTCCAGGAAGTCATCGTGCAGAACTTCCGCGCCAAGCCGGACACGAAGATGCGCGCCACCCCGGACGCGGACCTCGACGAGCTGGCCGCCACCATCGCGGTCGCGCGGCTGGTGCTCGGGCCGAAGATGCGCATCCAGGCGCCGCCGAACCTGATCGGCCGCCAGTACGAGAAGATGCTGAAGGCCGGGATCGACGACTGGGGCGGGGTGTCGCCGCTGACCCCGGACCACGTAAACCCGGAGATGGCCTGGCCCGGTGTCGACGAGCTGCGCCGGCACACCGAGGAGCTCGGGTTCACGCTGCGCGAACGGTTGCCGGTGTACCCGGAGTACGTCAAGACCGGCGAGCCGTGGCTGGACCCGCGGATCGGCGAGCACCTGGCCGCGCTGACCGAGCCGGAAACCGGGCTCGCACTCGAAGAGGCCATCCCGAAGGGCATCCCCTGGCAGGAACCCGACGGCGGCTGGGAGCAGGCCGGCCGCACCGACCTGCACACCGAAATCGACACGACCGGGCGCACCGAAGACCGTCGAAGCGACTTCGACTCGGTGTACGGCGACTGGAAGGAGATCGGCGCGAACATCAAGTCCGCGCCGGAACGCTTCGACGTCGACGTCCGGGATGCCTTGCGCAGCGCGGAAAAGAACCCGGCCGGGCTGTCCGACGACGAAGCGCTGGCGCTGCTGCACACGGACGGCGCCGAACTCGACGCGTTCGCGAAGATCGCCGACGACCTGCGCCGCGAGACCGTCGGCGACGACGTCACGTTCGTCGTCACACGGAACATCAACTTCACCAACGTCTGCTACACCGGCTGCCGGTTCTGCGCGTTCGCCCAGCGCCGCACCGACGCCGACGCGTACACGCTTTCGCTGGAGCAGGTCGGCGACCGCGTCGACGAGGCGTGGGCCGCGGGCGCGACGGAAATCTGCATGCAGGGCGGGATCCACCCCGATCTGCCCGGCACCGCGTACTTCGACCTGGCGGCCGAGGTGAAGCGTCGGCAGCCGGGCATCCACCTGCACTC
The DNA here is from genome assembly GCF_042741125.1 of Amycolatopsis sp. NPDC058986. Taxonomy (NCBI): domain Bacteria; kingdom Bacillati; phylum Actinomycetota; class Actinomycetes; order Pseudonocardiales; family Pseudonocardiaceae; genus Amycolatopsis; species Amycolatopsis sp. NPDC058986. Next base: position 4,538 of record NZ_JBHYJW010000067.1, read on the forward strand.
CTACAGCCCGATGGAGGTCGTCAACGGCGCCTCGCGGACCAATCTGTCCCTGAAGGACTGGCTGATCCGCGCGAAGGAGGCCGGGGTCGACTCGCTGCCGGGCACGGCGGCGGAAATCCTCGACGACGACGTCCGCTGGGTGCTGACCAAGGGCAAGCTGCCGACGTCGGAGTGGATCAAGGTCGTGACGACCGCGCACGAGGTCGGCCTGCCGACGACGTCGACGATGATGTACGGCCACGTCGACACGCCCGCGCACTGGGTCGCGCACCTGAAGCTGCTGGCGCGGCTGCAGCGCGAAGGCCTGGAGAAACACGGCAAGCGCGGGTTCAGCGAGTTCGTGCTGCTGCCGTTCATCCACCAGAGTTCGCCGATCTACCTCGCCGGGCTCGCTCGCGCGGGTGCGACGCCGCGGGAGAACCGCGCGGTGCACGCGCTGGCCCGGGTACTGCTGCACGGGATGATCGACAACATCCAGTCCTCGTGGGTGAAACTCGGCGAAGAGGGCAGCCGGGCGGTGCTGCAGGGCGGCGTCAACGACATCGGCGGGACGCTGATGGAGGAGACGATCAGCCGGATGGCCGGTGCCGCGAACGGTTCGTACAAGACGATCAGCGACATGCGCGCGATGGTCGAGCCGCTGGGCCGTCCGCTGCGGCAGCGCACCACGGACTACGGCGTCCCCTCGGACGAGAGGATCGCCGCCGCGGCCGCGTCGGACGGGGTGGCGACGGCGGTGCGCAAACCGTTGCTGCCGCTGCTGACGCCGTAAACCTCGGCGCCACCAAGGGCTCCGAAGGCCACCATGAGGGAACTCAAGTCCCTCATGGTGGCCTTCGGAGCTTTCTTGTCACCTCGCGCACACGACGCTGTGTCACCGATCACAAACGACTTCGTGGCCGCGATTCGCCGACATTTTCTGTGCTAAACCCTTCCGAGGTTCACGACAGGTCCCACCCGTCGAGAGGACATCGATGAGCACATCGGAAGCCGTGGCCGCAGCCCAGGTGGTCGACACCGCCCGCTACCCCCTCTCGGACCAGGGGAGCAGAGCCTGGCAGGACATCGTTTCCCGCACCCGCGCCGAACTTCGCGAAACCGGGTGCAGTGTGCTCACCGATTTCATCCGGCCCGAGCTGCGCGCGGTTCTCGAATCCGAATGCGCCCAGATCGCCCCATTGGCGTATTCCCGGGTCGAACTCGTGAACGCTTACAACATCGCCACCGACTCCCCGCTGCCGGACGGACATCCGGGGGCCACGATCATGGAGCGGGGGAACGCTTTCGTCGCCCGCGACCAGATCCCGGTGACCTCGATCATCCAGCAGCTCTACACCAGCCATGAGTTCCAGCGGTTCGTCGCGGACTGCTTCGCGCTGCCGGAACTGCACGAACTGGCCGATCCGCTGTCCGGGCTGACGCTCAACGTGATCGCGCCGGGCCGCGCGCATCCGTGGCATTTCGACGTCAACGAATACACCGTCAGCATGCTCACCCAGGAAGCGGCCGAGGGCGGCGTCTTCGAGTACTGCCCGAACATCCGGTCCGCGACGGAGGAGAACTTCGACGACGTGCGCGCCGTGCTGGCCGGCGAAGGCGAGCGCCTCGTCCGCAGGCTGACCCTGCGCCCCGGTGATCTGCAGCTGTTCCGGGGCCGGTTCTCCTTGCACCGCGTGGGAACCGTGCGCGGGAACGTCGCCCGGCATTCGGCGATCTTCGCCTACAGCGAACGTCCCGGCGTGATCGGCAGCCCGGAACGGACGCGCCAGCTGTTCGGCCGGGTCCTGCCCGAGCACCTCGGCCAGGCCGTCCGGGGCGACCGGCTGCTCGACTGAGCCCCCGTGCTTTCTCCTGTCCAGAGCCGAATGCGGCACTTTGTCGTACGCGACCGCTAGCATCGGCGACGTGTTCGGCGACACACCCTGACCCGCCCCATCGAGATCGAGGATGATCGTGAGCAGCAGTCCGGAATGGTCCACGCGTACCTTCGGCAACGAGGACCGCCTCCCCCGCGTCCCCGTGCCCACGCTGGAAGACAGCTGCCGCGGGTTCCTCGAATGGTGCGCGCCGCTGCTGACTTCCGAGGAGCTGGCGGAGACCGAGGCCGCGGTGCGCGCGTACCTCGCCGAGGACAGTCCGGCGCACGAACTCCAGTCGTTGCTGGAGGCCTACGACTCGGCCGAAGGCGTGCGCAGCTGGCTCGACACGTTCTGGCCGTACCGGTACCTCGGCCGCCGCGACCGGATCGCGCTCAACGCCAACTTCTTCTTCCTGTTCGCCGAATCCGGGCTCGGGCAGGTGGAACGCGCGGCCGAGCTCGTCGCCTCGGCCGTCGACTACAAGCTGCGGCTGGACGACGAGTCGATCCCGCCGATCATCGTGCGCGGACAGCCGCAGTCGATGGTGCAGCACAAGTTCCTGTTCTCCGCCACGCGGATCCCCGGTGCCGAGCTGGACACCGCGCGCACGCCGTACCGCGAAGACTGGCCAGGCCCGTCCACCGCGCGGCACATCGTCGTGTTCCACCAGGACACGCCGTTCCGCTTGGACGTGCTCGCGCCGGACGGCCGCCCGTACGACACCGACCAGCTGATCGCCGGACTGCACACGATCATGAAGACCGGCCGGGCGATCGACGAACCGGCCACCGCCGCCGGGCATTTCACCACCAAGGCCCGCGCGGAGTGGGCGGCGACCCGGCAGGCGCTGATCGACGCCGGGAACGCCGAGGCGCTGGACACGATCGAGACCGCGTTGTTCTGTGTGTGCCTGGAAGATCTCACGCCGAAGGACACGCAGGAAGCGTGTGACCAGCTGCTGCACGGCGACAGCGGTAACCGGTGGTTCGACAAGGCGGTCTCGCTGATCGTGTTCGCCGACGGCACCGCGGGCATCAACGTCGAGCACTGCGAGCTGGACGGGACCACGATCCTCGGCTTCACCGACGCGTTGCTCGCCGGGGAACGCGTGGCGCGGCCGGGCGCCGACGGGGTACCGGCGTTCGAGCGGATCGAGTTCGTCCTCGACGAGGCGCTGCGTGCGGACGCCCGCGCCGCGGCCGCGTCGTTCCAGGCGTACGCCGACGCCACGGCGACGAAGATCCTGTCGTTCGAGGATTTCGGTGCGAGCAGGGCGAAACAGCTCGGGATGTCGCCGGACGGCTTCGCGCAGATGGCGTACCAGCTCGCGCACAAACGAGCCAAGGGGCTGACCGGCGCGACCTACGAGTCGATAGCCACGCGGCAGTTCCAGAACGGCCGCACCGAGGCGATGCGCGTCGTCACGCCGGAGGTGCTGCGGTTCGTCGCGGTGATGGAGGACGAGAACGCCTCCCGCGAGGAACGTCGCGCGGCGTTTCGGGCCGCTGCGGCGAAGCATGTGGCCCGTGCGAAGGAATGTCAGGCCGGTGACGCGCCCGAGCAGCACCTGTGGGAACTGCAGCTGATCCAGAAACGGCGTGGCGGAGACATCGGCCTTCCGCTGTATTCGTCGCCGGGCTGGGTCAAGATGCGCGACGACTACCTGAGCACGAGTTCCGCGCCGTCGGTCAACATCCAGTACTTCGGCTTCGGTTCGACGAGCCCGCAGTGCATCGGCGTCGCGTACGTGCTGCTCCCCGACCGGCTCAACATCTACCTGTGCACGCCGCGGCACGTGGCGCACGAAATGACGCTGTTCGCGGAGGAACTCACCACGGCCGTCCGGGAACTCGAGGAGCTGCTGGCCTCGGAGTAACGATCAGCTCCCCGCCGGGCGGGACACGATCAGCACCAGCGAGCCGTCGAATTCCGCCTGCTCGCGAAGACCGCCGTAGCGCCGTTCCCAGGTGCCGTTGGCGAGATCGCGGCGGAGTTCGGCGGCGAACCGGGCGTGCACCTCGTCGTCGACGAAACTCCACGCCGAACAGGACAGCCGTGCGTCCGGATCGAGCAGCCGTTCCGGCCGGGCGTAGTAGGCCTCGTTGAACCCGTCCGTGCAGTCGATCGGCACCGGGACGCCGATGACCTGGGTGTCACCGCCCAGCCCGTCGGCGATGTCCTCGACCGGCGGGTAGCGCCGTGCCTCGGTGCCGATGACCTCGGGCGCGTAGTCGGCGAGCCAGAACCTGCGCAGCAGCAACGGATCGCAGGTCAGCACCGCGACCGGGCCGCGGGTGACCCGGCGCAGCTCGGCCAGTCCCGCGCCCAGGTCCTTCCACTGGTGCACGCTGAACGTCGTCATCGCGCCCTCGAACGACCGATCGCCGAACGGCAGCTTCTCGGCGACCGCGTCGACCGCGGGCGGAAGGTGCGCGGGACGTTTCTCGCGCATCGACGCGGACGGCTCGACGGCGGTGACCTCGCGATCGGCCGGTTCGTACGCGCCGGCTCCGGCGCCGACGTTGAGCACGGTCCGCGCGTCGCCCAGCGCGTCCAGGATGTGCGCGCCGATCCTCGGGTCCGGCTTGCGGTAGTCGGTGTAGACACCACCGATCGCGGCGTAGTCCGCATCCCCCGCGCTGCCGTCGGCGCGTCGCTGCATCATGCCGTCACCGTACCGACGGCGCCGCAGCGATGGGGGCGGGTTTACTGAGCCGTCAGCTTCAGGATGTCGATCCCCCGCTTGTTGTCGGCGACGTAGACGTGGCCGCGGTGCCAGTAGGGCGCCCACGACGCCGCGTCGGCGGGCCGGAAGTAGGCGATCTGCTTCGGGTTCGTCGGGTCGCTGATGTCCAGGAACCGGGTGCCCTGCGCGTAGAACGACTGGACGAGCACCTTGTCCTGGATGTCGAAGTAGTGCGCGGAGCAGTCGTCGGACTTCGGGTCGCTGCCCTCCTGCCCCGCCACGCCCCAGGTACCGACGGTGCGCAGGCGGAACGGCTTGTCCGGGCTCGACTTCCAGCCCTCGCCGCCGTACGAGCCTTCGAGTGAGGAAATCGTCAGCACGCCGTCACCGGCACAGCCGTCGACGAAGCTTTCCTCGGTGGCGTAGACGAGATCGTGGCCACGCCAAGCGCCGTCGTCGTGGCGGTTCGCCGGGTGGAAGCTGTTGTGCATGAACTTCGACGGCGCCGCCGTTTCGGCGACCCCGCCGCCCGCGTAGGGCACCGGCGCGTACGCGGTGGCGCGCCGCATCTTGCCCTGCACCGGATCGCGGTGCACGCCGTCGGTCCAGTACCCGCGGACACCGCCGCGGCCGGACACCCACGCGACGTCGTTCTTGTCGACCTGGACGTCGTGCACATAGTCGGTCTTGCCGTCGTTGCGGGCAAGTTCGATCGGCTGCGGGGAAACCTTCGGGTTACGCGGATCGCGGACGTCGGTGACCCAGATCGGCCTGCCGCCCCAGTCGGCGGGCTGGTTGTCGGCCTTGGCGGGACCGCCGGTCCACAGGTAGCGGCAGTCGTTGATGCAGCTGGTGGTGTGCCCCGCCGGGACCTTGACGTAGCTCAGCTGCACCGGTTTCTCCGGTGTCGACACGTCGACCACGTAGATGCCGGACTCACCGTTGTGCGTGTTCCCGCCGAAAGCACGCGGGTCACGCGAGAGGAACACCAGCTTGCGCACGGGATCGACCTCGGTGTCCTCGGTCTCCCACAGACCGGGCATGTTCAGCTGCCCGACCAGTTTCGGCGCGGCCGGATTTTCGGTGAGGTCGTAGAGCTTCAGGCCGAACTGGCCCGACACGGCCATCACGTCCCGGTGACCGTACGGCAGGAAGGCGAGGGAGATCGCGCCCTGCGCGTCCGGGAGGTTGCCCACGGAACGGACGTTCTTCACCGCGCCCGGCTCGCCGGTGACGTGGGCCGCGGCGGCGGGCTTGTCGTCTTCGCCGCAGGCGGCGGCGGGCAGGGCCGTGGCGGCGAGCGTCGCGGCGACGGTGGTGACGGCCAGGCACGAACGGACCCACCAGTTACGCACAGAGACCTCCCAGTGAACGTACTCCCGAACTCTATGACCGCCCCAACCCGGACACAACCGTCTTTCGTCCGGTTCCTGACTGGTAGGAAGAGGCATGCGCTCGCGTGTCCTCCTCGTCCTGTTCGCCGTCTTCGGGCTCGTCGCGGCGGGCTGTTCCGGCTCCGATACCCCGGCAGCACCCGGCGTACTCAGCGTCGGCCTGCACGAACCCGCGACGCTGCTGCCCGCCGACGTGCAGGAACAGTCGGGGCGGCTGGTGACCAGCGCCCTGTGGACCCCGCTCGCCGACTACGACGCGGCGAGCGGCAAGGTCACCGAACGCGCGGCGGAGTCCATCACCAGCACCGACCGGAAGCAGTGGACCGTCCGGCTGCGGCCCGCGCGGTTCCACGACGGCACCCCGGTCACCGCTCAGTCCTATGTGGACACCTGGCGGGTGGTCGCCGGGCAGCCGTGGGCGGCGGCCCCGGTACTGAACCGGCTGCTGCGCGCCACCTCCATCACCGCGCCCGACGACGCCACCATCCGGATCGACCTGGACCGCCCCGCCGGTCAGGTCCCGGTCTGGCTGTCCGCGCCGGGACTCGTGCCGCTGCCACGCTCGGTCCTCGACTCGCGTGACTGGAACGCCTTCGCGCGGGCACCGATCGGCAACGGGCCGTTCCGGCTGGACGGCCCGTGGCGGCCGGGCAGCGGCGGGAAGCTGGTGCGGGTCACCGACGCGCCCGGCAAGGCCAGGGAAATCGACCTGCGGGTCGGTGAACCGGCCGCACACTACGACGCGGTGAAGGCGGGCAAGCTCGACCTCGCCGCCGAGGTTCCCGGTGACCGGCACGAATCCATGCACCACGACTTCGCCGACCGGCACCTGTCCTGGCCACTGCCCGAAGCCGGGTACCTCACCTTTCCCATGGCGGACAAGCGGTTCTCCGATCCGACCGTGCGACACGCCTTCGCCTTCGGCGTCGACAGGGCCGCGCTGGAGGCCGGTCCGCTGCAACATCAGGTCGATCCGGCGAAGGCGCTCCTGCCGCCCTCCGACGCCCCTGGCGAGCGATCCGGCATCTGCCGTGCCTGCGCGTTCGACGCCGCGGCCGGGAAAGCACTGCTCGCCCAGGCCTCGTTCGCCGGGCCGGTGACCGTCTACTCCGGACCCCGGTCGGAAAGCTGGACCAAGCCGCTGGCCGACGGCCTCGCGAGCGCGCTCGGGGTCCAGACCACCTCGAAGCCGTTGCCCGCCACCGGATCGCCGGACGGCCCGGCCACCCTGCTCGTCAAGCTCGGCACCGCGAGCCCCGGCGAACTGCTGACCGGCCTCGCCGAGGCGGCCGGGTACACCGACGACGTGTTCAAGCAGAACCTCGCGGACGCGGAGGCGGCGGCGACCCCGCAGGAGGCGGGCGAGTTGTACCGGCTCGTGGAGAACCAGTTGCTGCGAGACCTCCCCGTGGCACCGCTGTGGACCACGCACGGCCACTCGGTGTGGGGCAGCCGCGCGCACGACGTCAAGGCGACCCCGTTCGCCGGCGTCGACCTCGCCGCCGTCGCGATGTGACGGGGGCGCAGGTCAGACCCTGGCGTGCTTCACCAGGACGTCGATGAACGCGGCGGTCAGCGGGTCGGGGCTGGTGCGGCAGTAGGCGGTGAGCGTGCGGCGGATCGCCGGGTCGGGTCGCAGCACCCGGCCGTCGAAGCGGGCGGGCAGGACGTTGGCCGGGACCAGAGCCGGGCCGAGACCGGCGGCGGCGAGGATCGGGGCCGCGGCGGTCTGCTCGGTCCGGACCGCCGCTCGGGGCCGGAACCCGGCGGCGCCGCAGGCGCGGTCGACCAGCTCGGCGAGCCCGTTGCCCGGCGCGTAGTGCACCCACGCGCAGTCGGCGAGAGTGCTCAGGTCGACGCGCCCAGATCCGGTGTCCTCCCTCGCGCCGTCGACGGGCAGGACGACCACGAAGTCTTCGACACCCAGCGGACGCACCGGGCCGCTCCAGCCCTCGGGCGCGGGCCCGATCGCGACATCGGCCTCGCCCGCGCTCATCGCGTCGCGCAGTTCGTCGGCGTGCCGGTATTCGGACAGCTGGACGTCGACGTCCGGCCGTTCGCGCCGCCACACCCGCAGCGCCGGCGGCAGCGCCCCGAGACTCACCGAGTACACCGTGGCCACCTGCAGCTCCCCCGCCTCCAGCCCGGACGCCTGGCGCGCGGCGCAGCGGGCGCGTTCCGCGTCGGCCAGCGCGGCCCGCGCGTGCGGCAGCATCGCCCGGCCCATTGGTGTCAGCCGCACCGAGCGTGGCAGCCGTTCCAGCAGCGGCCCGCCGACCGCGTGCTCCAGCGCCCGCATCTGGTGCGACAGCGCGGGTTGCGTCACGTGCAGTGCCTCGGCAGCACGGGTGAAGGAACCGGTGTCGACCACGGTGACCAGGTACTCCAGCTGCCGCAGACTCGTCATGAACACAGCTTATGCCTGCGGTGATTCTTATGCCTTGGATTTATCCTTTGGCGCCGGACAGGATCGAAGCATGAGCACAGCACGCAACCTCGCCCTGGTCGCCGGAGCGAACGGGATCATCGGCCGGACCCTCGTCGACCACCTCGCGCGGCAGGAGGGATGGGACGTCGTCGGCCTGTCCCGCCGTCCGGGCGACGGGAACACCCGCCACATCGCCGTCGACCTCCTCGACCCCGCCGACACGCGGGCCAAGCTCGGCGGGCTCACCGACGTCACGCACGTGTTCTACGCGGCGTACCAGGACAAGCCGACCTGGGCCGAACTCGTGCCGCCCAACCTCGGGATGCTGACCAACCTCGTCGACGCCGTCGAGCCCGCCGCCCCCGGCCTACGGCACGTCAGCCTGATGCAGGGCTACAAGGTCTACGGCGCGCATCTCGGCCCGTTCAAGACCCCGGCGAGGGAGACCGACGCCGGGCACATGCCGCCCGAGTTCAATGTGGACCAGCAGCAGTTCCTGGAACGCCGCCAGGCGGGCAAGGCGTGGATGTGGTCGGCGATCCGGCCCTCGGTGGTCGGCGGGACGGCGCTGGGCAACCCGATGAACCTGGCGCTGGTCATCGCGGTCTACGCGTCGATCTCGAAGGAACTCGGCCTGCCGCTGCGTTTTCCCGGGAAGCCCGGCGCCTACGACAGCCTGCTGGAGGTGACCGATTCCGGTCTGCTCGCGAAGGCGACGGTGTGGGCGGCCACCGACGACCGGACGGGCAACGAGGCGTTCAACATCGCCAACGGCGACCTGTTCCGCTGGAGCGAGCTGTGGCCGAAGATCGCGGGCTACTTCGGCCTCGAAACCGCGCCGCCGCTGCCGATGTCGCTCGACGTCGTGATGGCGGACAAGGCTCCATTGTGGACTTCGATGGCGGAAAAGCACGGGCTCGAAGTGTCCTATGCGGACGTTTCGGCTTCGTGGCGGTTCGCCGACTTCGTGTTCTCGTGGGACTACGACGTCTTCGCGGACACCTCGAAATCCCGCCGCCACGGATTCCACGAGTACGTCTCCACCGAGGAGATGTTCTTCCGGCTGTTCGACCAGTTCCGCAAGGACGGCGTCATCCCGTGACGCCCGGCGGTCCCCGCGGGCTCAGCCGCGGCCGACGAACGGCATCGTGGTCGCGGTGATGGTCAGGAACTGCACGTTCGCGTCCAGCGGCAGCGCGGCCATGTAGCGGACGGCGTCGGCGACGTGCCGCGCGTCGAAGGTGGGCTCGGCGGCGATCCGGCCGTCGGCCTGCGGGATCCCCGCCGCCATCCGCTCCGTCATCTCGGTGGCCGCGTTGCCGATGTCGATCTGTCCACACGCGACGTTCCAGGCCCGGCCGTCCAGCGAGATCGACCGGGTCAGCCCGGTGATCGCGTGCTTGGTCGCCGTGTAGGCCACGCTGGCCGGACGCGGCGAATGCGCCGAGATGGAGCCGTTGTTGATGATCCGGCCACCGCGGGGATCCTGCGCCTTCATCAGCCGCACCGCCTGCTGCGCGCACAGGAACATCCCGGTGAGGTTGGTGTCCACGCTGCGGCGCCAGTCCTCGACGGACAGCTCGTCGACGGCGCCGCCGAGCGACACGCCCGCGTTGTTCACCAGCAGGTCCAGCCTGCCCCAGCGGTCACGGACGGCGTCGAACAAGGCGGCGACCGACGCGGGATCGGCGACGTCGGTGGGCACGGCCAGCGCCGAGTCGTGCCCACCGGCGGTCTCGTCCAGCGCGCCCGCCCGGCGCCCGGCGAGCGCGACCTGGTACCCGTCGGCCAGCAGCGCGCGGGCGATCTCCCGCCCCAGCCCGGAGCCCGCCCCGGTGACCACCGCGATCCCCATCCGTCGTCCTCCTTGCCGATCACCTGCCGCGCACCGGATTCGTCGGCACGCACGCGCGGCACCACCGTATCCGGCGACATCGCGAGGCGGGACGACCGGGCCGGTCAGGGCAACGCTGGGAAAGCGCTTGCTGACAGCGTGCCGTTCTTCGCCGGTTACCCGCGGCCGTTCGGAGTAGCGTGTCCAGTCCCGAACGCGATGTTCACCGCCACGCCGTCGGGCCTTCACCGGATTCGGTAACCCCCTCGGTTATTCGCCGATCACCAAGGTGTGTCCCGGGGGAAGAAACCACGATTCCAACTCGTCCAGACCGGTTCCGAAACACTCCGCTGGCGGCTGCTGGGCGGCAACAACACCTCGCTCGGCACGAGCGCGCTCGATTACCACCGAACGGAGGAGTGTCTCGCCTCCATTTCCTGGCTCGGCGTCCATCTGGACGAACTGACCGCGGAATTCGGCCACGCGGGCGGCGGCCGGTGGCGCTGGCGACTGCGCAGCGGCACGGAAGCCGTCGCCGTGGCAGCACACGCTTATGGCCGCAGAATCGAGGCACAACGCGGTCTCGATCGATTTCGCGCGGCGACGGGGGAAGCGATGACCGACGGTCGAATAGAGACGGTCACCGACTGGCGCAAGAAGTACCGCATGAATTCCCAGGAGAATTCCGAACGCCGGAATCGGTGATCGGCAATCACGGAAAGTACGTTTCCCGCCGGTTAACCACCAAGCCGTCGGGCGGGAACGCTGAGCACCCGAGCCGGTCAGTCCGATACGAGGAGATGAGACCTGTCACGGGATCCCGTGACGTCATGGGGACTAGCAGAAAGAGTGCTGACACAATGCGTGCTCGTATTACCCGGCTTCTCGGCGTGACCGCGGCCGCGGCAGGCGCCTGTCTGGTCATGACCGGGACGGCCGCCGCCGTCCCGCCCGCCAACGGCATCGCGGAGGTCATTCCCGCCGCGGGCTCGGACACCATCTTCGACGTCACCAACGCGGTGTTCGCCGACGCGAACGCGGCGAGCGGCACCTGGAACACCGACCCCGACAACTACGTGAACATCCCGCCGGTGCTCAAGGGGACCGCGTCCTTCACCGTGCCCGCCGACCCGTGGTCGCCCGGCGCCACCTACAACGCGAGCAACCCGCCGCCGGACGGTTCGTCCGCCGGCAAGGCCGCCCTCAACGCCTCCGCGGCCGCGGGTGACGGCAAGTTCGAGATCGCGCGCTCCTCCTCCGGCCGCGGCAGCAGCGACCCGGCGTCGTTCCGGTACTTCGGTTTCGCCCGTGACGGCGTCACCTGGTCCTCGTCGGCCACCGGCGCGGGCGCGGGGCTGTCCCTCACGCTGGCGCAGCTGCGCGGTGTCTACGACGGCTCGATCACCAACTGGAACCAGGTCGGCGGTGCCAACGCGGCCATCAAGGTGTACCTGCCGCAGGTCGGTTCGGGCACCCTGAGCTTCTTCACCGGCACGGTGCTCGGCTTCGACCCGACCACCAAGCCGGTCACCATCAACCGCTTCCAGGAAAACGACGCCACGTCGATCCAGGCGGCCGACCAGAACGCCGCGATCGCGCCGTTCTCGATCGCCCAGTGGGTCGCCCAGGGCAACGGCGTCACCGCCGACAAGCGGGCCGGCTTCACCGTCAACACGCTCACCGGTGCGGGCTCCGACGGCGCTCCCGTCACCGGTTCCGCCGGGTCCTACGCCCCGGCGTTCGCGGACTCGTTCCTCGGTTCGCGTGTCGTGTACTACGTCCTCGACACCCGCACCCCGCGCTACGACCAGGCCCGGCGTGCCGTGGGCTTCGACTCCGGCGACACCGCCGCGACCGCCAGCCCGCTGTGCGGTGGCAAGCTCGCCGGCACCATCACGAAGTACGGCTTCAAGACGGTCGCCGGTACCGGCGGCCTGACCTGCGTCACGGCCTGACCCCCGAGCCGCGACAGCCACGAAACACCGCCAAGAAACGACGACGGCCCGGCGCGTGGGTACGCCGGGCCGTCGCCCTTCGGATCTTCGGTGTTCTCGCGCTGCCTGGTTACTTCGCCGGGACGCCGAGCGCGGCCAGCGCCGGGCCCGCCATGATGACGCCCTTGCCGGTGACCGCGTCGAACCCGGGCGCACCGAGGTCGATCGCGCTGGATTCCAGCGCGGTCCGGATCTCCGCCGGGGTGGCGGTCGGCTTGCCGGACAGCAGCAGCGCCGCGATGGCCGCCGCGTGCGGGGCCGCCGCCGAGGTGCCGTAGAACGGCTGGAACCCGCTCACGGACGTCGCGACGCCGTCGGCGGCGGTGATGTCCGGCTTGGCGCGGGTGGTGCCGCCGGTCGAGGACACGTTGCCCGGGGTGACCGCGGTGCCGTCGGCGTTGTAGAACTGGTGCCGCTGACCGTCGGAGCTGAACCGCTCCCACTTGCTGCTCGCGGTGAACAGGCCGGGGTACGGGCCCGCCGGGTTGGCCGGGTCGCCCTGTTCGAGCGGGCGGCCGAACGCGGTGGCCGCCGGGGCCGCCGCCACGCTGAACGCGTCCTTGGCGGCCGAGTGCCCCGAGGTGACACCCGCGGTGCTGAACGCCTTGAGCGAACCGGAATCGACGAACCGGCCGCGGATCACGTTGAGCGCGATGAACCGGTCCTCACCGGAGTACTTGACCACGGCGACCTTGTAGCCGGAGCCGCTGCTCGGCACCGAGGCGATCTCGTACGGGTTCTGCGTGCCGTTCTGCGGGTTCTCGCTGGAGGCGACGACACTGCCGGAGGAGTTCAGGATGAACAGGTCGTAGTCGCTGGTCGCCTTGCCCCACGGGTCGGACCAGAACAACGTCACCGGCTTGCCGAGCGAGCCCGCCGAGAGCGCGTCGAAGACCTGCGTGCCGTTCGGGTCGAAGTTGTGCGGGGTACCGGTGATGCCGGGGATGGTGGTCGAGGCGCCGCGGAAGTCGCCCTCGTAGTAGCCGCTCGTGCCGTCGGTCAGGTTGCCCGAGTTCCCGGCGGAGGAGAAGTACAGCGCGCCCGCCGCGGTCACGTCGTTGACGGCCTGCGCGACCGGGCCGTCCTGGAACGGCGACTCGTCGAAGTAGGAGACGTCGTCGACGATCACGGTGCACTTGCCGGTGTTCCGCAGCGCGCGGATGTTGTCGGCGAAGCTCTGCTCGCTGGTGAACGCGGTGGCGAAGCCGAGCGTCGCGTTCGGCGCGAGGTCGTGGACGATCTCGAGCATCGCGGTGCCCTCGTCGCCGCTGCCCTTCTGGCCCGCCAGGACATCGACGGTGGGCAGCTCACCCGCGGTCTGCGACTTCGACAGCGAGTCGACGCCGTCCGAGAGCACGCACACCTTGATGCCGGAGCCGTCGACCCCGTACTTCGTGCGGGCCGTGTCGGCGCCGTGCGTCTTGTCCCCCTCGGACACCTGCGTCGCGGCGACCGCCTTGGTGGCCAGCTGCCTGCGGGCCGGGCTGGCGGTGTCGCTGTTTTCCTTCCACGTCATCGCCTGCGCGGCGGGCTTGACCGAGCTGACGTCCGCGCGGCCGGCGATCGCGTCGACCGCGGCCAGCGGCAGGTCCGCGCGGACGGCGCCACCCGAGGCGTAGCGCACGGTGCCGCCCGCGGCCCGCACCGCGTCGGCCACCTTCTGGTCCTTGCCCCAGATGTCGACCGCAACGGCGCCCTTGTCGTTCACGGCGACGCCGGAGCGGTAGTCGGGCAGCTTCGCGGCGAGGCCCTTGTCGGCGCGTAGCCGCTTTTCGACCACGAGCTGGCTGGCCTGCTTGGCCTCTGCGGCGGTGAGCGACTTCTTGATGCTCTGCAGCGCGCTGATCCCCGCCTGGGTCCGTGCGGTGGCGGTATCGGCGGCCGAGGGCTGCGCGACCGCCGCGGCGCCGGACAGCAGGAGCGCGCCGACCGTCACCGGAACCGAGTATGCGGCGACCCGGTTGAATCTCACCATGGATTTCTCCCTGTCGTAGCGCGCCCCGACGCACGCTGATGAGGACGTGACACCCGAAGTGGCCGTTAAAGAGACTAACTCGAACGGATGACCCCTGACCGGGTGTAGTGAAGAGAATCTAAGGAGCGACCGGCCGCCGTGCCACCCACCAAAGTCGGGAACGCCGGTGCGTCCACTTGGCGGAACGAGAGGTACGCGCCCCGTTCACGCCCAGGCCGGGAACAACCGCCACAACGCGAGCGCGGCCAGCGCGGACAACGTCACCAGCACCGGGCCGGTGATCACATACGTGGACACGGGCCGCCATCGCCGATAAAGGACCGTCGCGCCCGCGGCCGCCACCACGAATCCGCCGAACGCCAGCACCAGACCGGTCCACGCGCCGCTGTCGCCGGTCCGGCCGTCCTGCGCGTCCGCCCTGCCGTTCTGCGGTACCGGACGGAACGGCTTCCCTTCCAGCACGGCGGTCACCACCGTCGCGTTCCGCGAAGCCAGCGGCCACCATGAGGAGGACGTCACGAGGGTGAGCCGGTCGTTGTCCGTCTTGCCGTAGTCCGCCGCCTCGTCGAGTGGCCGCGCGGCGGTTTCGGTGACCCGGTAGACCGACCGGCCCTGAGTCGTCGCGACCACGATCTCGTCGCCGTTCACGAGTGTGGACAACGATCCGAACGGCGCTCCATAGCCCGAGTACCGGCCCACGATCGCGGCGTTCCCCGGCTGTCCCAGCCCCGCGGTCCCCGGCACGTGCCCCGGACCGGACGCGGTCTCACCGCTGGCGACGCCCTCCAGGACGACCTGCTGGAGTTTCAGTTTCGGGATCTCCAGTACCGCGACCGGGGCGCCGAATTCGACCGGTTTGGCCGCGGACTGGGCACCGAACAGGCTCTGGCTCGCGCCGTACGCGCGGTCCATTTCGGTACGGATCCGGCTCAGCGCGTCCCGCTGATCACTCGCCTGCAGCATCGGCCCGAGCGCGTAGACGACCAAGGACAACGCCACGACCGTGGTGACCAGCCAGGCGAACACCGTCGCGGCGACCCAGCCGGGCGTGATCCGGAGGAACTGGCCGGCCGGGTCTGCTTCGGTGCTCATCCGCGCTGCCCCCGGAACCGTGCGACGAGACCGGAAACCACGTTCACGACCGCCGCGGCCACCCTGCTGAGCCACGGCGGAACGGGTCGTCCCGCCGTCACATACGCCGTCCCCGAGGGGAGCGCCGCGAGAATCACCAAGGCCAGCAAGGGAATCAGCGCGCCGAGCACTCCCGCCCCGAGAAACGTCGGAATCCGCACCGAGTCGGCCAGGTTCTTCGCCGCCTGCACGCTGTCGCGGGTCGGGGCGGCCGTCTTCTCGGGAGCCGCCATCGGCGTCCCGCTCGACGTCGCCGCGTTGACAGCGTTGGCCACCGCGGGCGTCCCGCCGGAGCCGGGACCGGCGGCCCCCGGTGGTGGCGGGTTCTTCGCCTCCTCCTTCTCCTTGCAGGCCGCGTCGACAGTGCCGGTGCCGATCTTCGCCGCCCGGTCGGCCGCCGTCCCCGCCAGATCCGGGGTCAACGGAGCCAGCCCCGGTGCGAGAGCGCTCTGCCCGCCGTTCACCACCATCTGGGCGAACGTCTTGAGCTGTTGCTGTTTCGCCTGCTGTGGCCGGCAGTTCGCGTCGATCAGCGGGTTGACCGGAACCGTGAGGTATTCGGCGAAGGTCAGCGGGTAGGCCCCGGCTCCCGAAGCCGTCCCGGGCCGCAGAGTCCCGTCCGCACCCGGCGTCATCGTCGCCGCTGCGGCCTGGAGGCTCTGCTTCGTGGGGGCGACGTAGCCTCCCTTCCCGTCCGGCAGCGCCACCGGCGTCCAGCCGTAGGCCCGCGCGGTCGCCAGATCCGTGATCACCCAGTTGAGACAGCCGTTGGTGCATTCGCTCCCGGTGCCGACCGTGACGGCGTCCACGACCTTGCGCACCGCGAACTGCCCCACCTTGGCGTCGATGTTGTGCTGCTGGTACTTGCCGGGATCCAGGGCACCGAATTCGCTGATCACCCCGGGGGACTTCCCGCTGAGCCCGCCGTAGTAGTCGGCGCCCAGATTCGGGAACACCCAGTCCCCGGCGCCGCCGCTCGCCAGCAGCGAACTGAGCGCGAACGGCACCGTCCCCGTGCCCGCTTCGCCGGTGACGCCGAAGAAACCGCTGTTCGCGTCCGCGGTTCCGGCCCTGGCGTAGGCGTTGAGGTTGGGACTGTCGGTCTGGCCGGTGATCTTCCCCAGCACCGGATTGCGGAGCACGAGCGGCGAGCCGTCCTTGAAGATGCCGCCCCGGCCGGAGGCATCCGGTTGCTGCCCGCCCTTGGTCAGCATGTTCGCCAGTTCGCCGTAGGTGAAGGAAAGGGTGTCGGTGACGCGTGAACTGAGCGATCCGCCGGCATCGTTCCTGTCCGTCGGTGCCCAGCCCACCGCCGCGACGACCACCGCGTTCAGCCCGACCGGGACGTACTCACGGCTCCGGACGGCCTGCGGCGCGAGCACCCCTCCCGACCCGGTCACCGTGACGTCCGAATCCCCGGTGTCGAACGCCTTCAGGCCGGTGTCCTCGGTTTCGCTGACAATGTTCGCCGGCTGTTCGGCCTTGGTCGGCGCGCACAGCAGCTGGTTCCACGCCACGGCGGTGCGGCCGAACCGCTGCGGCATGCTCGCGGTGAGGGAGGCCTGCCCGACGCCTCCGCAGCCCCGCACCGCGAGGCCGGGCGCGGCGGGTGTGATCGTCAGCGAGTCGTCGATCCACGTGGTCGCGCCGACGCTGATTTCCACCGCGAGCATGCACGGATGGTTCTCGTCGCACGAATACGCGAAGATCCGTTGCCGGATCTTCCCGCCCTGGGGGTCGGTCGAGACGACGGGATTGTTCGCCCAGGGGAAGACGGGGTTCTTGTCGGCCGAGGTGTAGTCCGGGTCCAGCGTCACGTAATGCGGGGTGGCCGCGCCACGTGGCATCGCCGTGTCGAACACGATCTCACCGGTCGTCGCGCTCCGCGTCCGCGGCATCAGGTGCGCGCCCGCCGCGCGGCCGGTCAGCTCGTCGCCGAACGGTCCGTTGCAGTAGGCACGGACGCGCGCCACCAGATCGTGCTCGGGCACCCACTGCGGGACACCGTTGACGACCGCCCGCTTCAGCAGGTTGTCCCGCAGCTCCCTCGGGCACAGGACGAGCCGCGCCGTCGCCCCCGCGGGCAGGCCGGACAGGGTGACCTTCACCGGGTCGCCGTCCTGCACCGCCGCCAGTGAGGCCGGTTCCGTTTTCAGCGTGTAGGGCGGACGTGGCTGATCCGCGGCGCCTGCCACCGGAACGGCCAGCACGCCCAGCACCGCCAGGACACCACAGGCGAACACGATACCGATACGTCTTGCGAGGGCGAAGAACACGAACACTCCCGAGCACAGGGGACCGCGGCACGTCCCGGTCCGAGACCTGCCGAGCCCCAACGTCCCCGGCCGGGCGCGTCCGGTCAACGGCCCGGAGCGGGCGGGCGGCGGTGATTCACCGGCGCCCCGTCGGGCGTTTCCCGCGCGGACACCTTCGGCGCCGCGCGGCCGCACATACTGGCCGGGCCGAGGGGAACCGGCCGTGTCGCGCTGCCCCCTGCCCGGCGAATTCCCGCCCGTACCAAGGAAAGGCAGCACGTGACCGTCGCGCTCCCCCGGCCCGATCCGCCACCGCGGCGGATCGTGACCGAAGTCCTCTCCCGGGCCGACCGCGCGTTCCGCCGGGTGACCACCGGCGCCGGGCTCGCCATGCTGGCGATCCTCGTCGTCATCGGGTTCTTCCTGATCTACCGCGCGGGCCCGGCGTTCGGGACCAGCGGGTTCGGGTTCTTCACCACGATCCGGTTCGACGCGGCGAGCGGAGTACTCGGCGTGCTCGGCCTGCTCTACGGGACCGTCGTCGTCGCGCTGATCGCGATCGGCATCGCGGTGCCGCTGAGCGTGCTCGCCGCGCTGTACATCACCGAGTACTCCAGCGGGCGGCTGCGCGGATTCCTCACCGGGCTGGTCGACCTGCTCGCCGCCATTCCCAGCCTGCTCTACGGCCTGTGGGGATTCAGCTTCGTCGGGCCGAAGATAGCGCCGGTGTCGGAGTGGCTCACCGGCAATTTCGGCTGGTTCCCGCTGTTCGCGCACAAGGACAACGCGCTGTTCATCAACTCGATGTTCATCGCCGGGCTGATCGTGTCCCTGATGGTGCTGCCCATCACGACGTCGGTGATCCGCGAGGTGTTCGCGCAGACCCCGCCCGGGGAGAAGGAGGCCGCGCTGGCGCTGGGCAGCACCCGCTGGGGCATGGTGCGGACGGTCATGCTGCCCTTCGGCCGTGGCGGGATCATCGGCGGCTCGATGCTCGGGCTGGGCCGCGCGCTCGGCGAGACCATCGCGGTTTCCCTGCTGCTGCCGCAGGTTCCGGAGATCAGCACGCACATCCTCCAGTTCGGCGGTTCGACGATTTCGGGGTACATCGCCAACAACTCCGGTGCCTCGGGGCTGGCACTGAGCGGGCTGATGGCAGCGGGACTGGTGCTGTTCGTATTCACCCTCGCGACGAACTTCACCGCGTCGGTGATCATCTCGCGCAGCCGGTCCGGAGCGGGGGTCGACGCATGACCATGACCGTGCCGAGGCCCTCGGTCACGCGGCCGCGCCCGCTGCTGAAACGACGTCCGTCCTCGACGACTCCGGCCGACCGTCTGGCCGCGCTCGGCTGCGCGGTTTCCGCGACGCTGCTGACCTGGTTCGTCATGCACCTGCTGCTGACTTCGCCCGGCTGGCTCGCCGATCTGCTCGTCGCGTATGTGCTGTACCTGGGCATGCTGTACGTGGTCACGCGGGACCGTCTCGGCAGGCTCGCCGCGGCCGACCGGCTCGTCTCGACGATCGTCGTCACCGGTGCGCTGGGGTTGCTGATACCGCTGCTGCTCCTGCTCGGCTACATCGTTTTCGCGGGCGCGCCGTACCTGCGCTGGGGTTTCTTCACGCACGACATGTCCGCCGTCGGGCCGACCGATCCGGTGTCGGCCACCGGCGGGCTGCACGCGATCGTCGGGACGCTGGAGCAGACCGCGCTGACGCTCGTGTTCGTCGTCCCGCTCGGGTTGCTCACCGCGATCTTCCTCAACGAAACGCGGTCCCGGTTCCGCCGCCCGGTGCGCATCATGGTGGACGCGATGAGCGGGCTACCGTCCATTGTGGCCGGTCTGTTCGTGTACGCGGCGCTGATCATCCCCGGCATCCAGGCCGGGGTGGGACTGTTCAGCTACAACGGGCTGATGGCGACGTTCGCGCTCACCATGGTCATGCTGCCGACGGTGACCCGCACCGTCGACGTCGTCCTCCGGCTCGTGCCGGACGGCCTCCGCGAGGCGTCGCTGGCGCTCGGCGCGAGCCGTGCGCGGACGGTGTGGTCGGTGGTCCTGCCCACCGCGCGGACCGGGGTGACCACCGCGGTGATCCTCGGTATCGCGCGGGTCGCCGGGGAAACCGCACCGCTGCTGTTCACAGCCTTCGGCTCGATCAGCATGAACGCCAACCCGTTCTCCGGCCCGCAGGAGAGCATCCCCCTCTTCGTCTATCACTACGTCAAGCAACCGCTGAGCAATGTCCAGCAACGTGGCTACGTCGGCGCCCTGGTGCTGATCCTGCTCATCTTCGCGTTGTTCGCCCTCGCCCGGCTGGTCGGCCGTGACCGGTCGAAACGGCGGGCACGCCGCGCCGTCCCGAAAACCGCTCCTGCTTCAGCACAGACCGCACGGGAGAACCGGTGACCGACACCGTCGCAACACCCACCACCGAGATGTCCACTGTGGAGCTACCGCGCACACGGGAGGTGACACTGACCGGCGGCCCGCCACCGGGCGCGGCGGAGCTCGAAGCCCGCGAGGTCGGTGCCTGGTTCGGGGATCGCCTCGTCCTCGAAGGGGTGTCGCTGCGCATGCCCGCGCGGGAGGTGACCGCGCTGATCGGGCCGTCCGGCTGCGGGAAGTCGACGTTCCTGCGCATCCTCAACCGGATGCACGAGCTGGTGCCCTCGGCCAGCCTGTCCGGCGAAGTGCTGCTGGACGGCCAGGACATCTACGCCGAGGGCACCCGGGCCCAGCAGGTGCGGCTGCGGATCGGGATGGTGTTCCAGAAGCCGAACCCGTTCCCCGCGATGTCCATTCGCGACAACGTGCTCGCCGGGCTGAAACTGGCCGGGGTGCGCTGTTCCGACAAGGACGCGCTGGTCGAGCAGAGCCTCGAGCGCGCGGGACTGTGGCGCGAGGTGCGGGACCGGCTCGGTTCGCCCGGCGGCGCGCTCTCCGGTGGCCAGCAACAGCGGTTGTGCATCGCGCGGTCGCTCGCGGTGCGGCCGAACGTGCTGTTGATGGACGAGCCCTGTTCGGCGCTCGACCCGACATCGACCCGGCGGATCGAGCAGACCATCGCCGAGATCGGGCACGAGGTGACGGTCGTGATCGTCACGCACAACATGCAGCAGGCACAACGGGTTTCGGACCACTGCGCGTTCTTCCTCGCCGAGGAGAACGAACCGGGACGAGTCGTCGAACACGGGCCGACCGAGAGGATCTTCGGCTCCCCCGAGGACGAACGGACCCACGACTACGTCAACGGGCGGTTCGGATGAGGACCTTTCCGCTTCTTCGCAAGCCGAGCGCGCTGGGCGGCGTCCTCGCGCTGCTGCTCGGCGCGCAGTTCGCCACGGCCCCCGGCGCGTCGGCCGCCGTCGCGCTCACCGGCTCCGGCTCCAGCTATGTCGGCCCGGCGATGAACGACTGGCAGAACGGCGCCGGTTCCCGCGGGATCCAGGTCAACTACAGCGCGTTCAGCTCACCCAGCGGCGTCAACCAGTACGGCGACCGCACGGTCGACTTCGCCGGGACCGAAGCCGAGGTCACCTCGCTCACCGCGGCGGGCGCGGGCGGGCAGTCGGCACAGCAGCGCGGCTACCAGTACGTCCCGGACGTCGCGGGGGCGGTGGCGGTGATGTACAACGTCACCGACGCGGGGGGCAAGCAGGTCGACTACCTGCACCTGACGCGGCAGACGATCGGCCGGATCTTCAGCCGCGACATCACCCGGTGGAACGATCCGGCGATCACCGCGACCAATGGCGGGAAGGCCCTGCCGGACCAGCCGATCACCTTGCTGGGCCGGACCGCGCAGTCGGGGACGACGGCGTTGTTCTACGACTTCGTCGCGCAGACCGCCCCGGGGCCGTACCAGGCCTTCGTGTCCCGCAACGCGGGGAACGGGATGGGCAGCCTCCCCTCGGGAGTGCGGCCGATCCAGCTGCCCACCACCGGTCCCGACGCCGACTGGTACAAGCTGTTCGGGGATTCGGAGCAGATCGCGACGGCGGTGGCGAAGGGCAACGTCCCGTTTTCGATCGGCTATGACGAATTCGCCTACGCACTACGGTTCGGCGCGCCCACGGTGTGGGTCGAAAACGAAAGCGGGCAGTACACCAAGCCGTACGCGGAGAACATCGCCGCGGCGCTGACGAAGGCGGAACTGCGGCCGGACCTGAGCCAGAAACTCGACGGCGTGTACGCGAACCGGGATCCCAAGACGTACCCCATCTCGGCGTACTCGTACATCATGATGCCGTGCACCAACGGCCGCGACACGTGTCACGGTGGCTACGACGATCCGGGGAAGACCGCGACCATCACCGCGTTCCTCGAGCACATCGCCTGCGACGGGCAGATCAACATGGCGCGGATCGGGTACTCCCCGCTGCCGCCGAACCTCTCGCAGGAGATGATGAACTCGAACGCGCGGCTGACCGGTCAACCCGCGAAGCAGCTGAACGCGGGCAACTGCGCGAACCCGACGTTCCACGGCAGCCTGGGCGCGGGCGCGTCGAGTCCGCCGGACCCGTTCGAAAAGCTGGGCGGTGTCGACAAGTTGACCAAGGGCACGGCCAAGGCCTCGGGCACCGCCACCGCCGATTCCGGCCCCTCGAACGCCGGGACGGCCACGGCGACCGCGGACCCGGACACCGAGCTGGCCAACGGTGGCTCGAAGAACTGGCGCGAGGCCGATCCCGCCGCGTACGAGCACGGCGGGATCGGCGGATTCGGCGGCTGGGCGGCGCTGGTGCTGCTGACCGCGATCGCGGCGCCGCTGGTGATCCGCGGGGTACTCGCGAGAATCAAGCGAGGCAGAATCAGACAAGACAGGGTCAGGCGGGGAACGTGAGCACGATCTTTCCCCGTCCGTGCCCTGTTTCGATCTCCCGATGCGCCTGCGCTGCCTCCGTGTACGGATAGGTGCGACGCACGTGGAACTTCAGGTCCCCCTTGGCGTGGAGCGCGGCGAGGTCGGCCAGCCGTTCGGCGGACCGGGTCCCGACGGTGAGCCGGACGCCGAGGTCCGCCGCCTTGTCGTGCTCCACGAGGGTGAGAATGCGGTCGCGGTTCTCGACGAGTTCGAGTGAGACGTCGAGCGCTTCACCACCCGCGCCGTCGATCACGGCATCCACCCCACCGGGCGCGGCGGCGCGGATCCGGTCGATCAGGCCTTCGCCGTAGACGAGCGGCGTGGCACCGAGCGAACGGACGTAGTCCTGGTTGACCGCGCTCGCGGTGCCGAGCACGGTGGCCCCGCGCAGCGCGGCGAGCTGGACCGCGGCCGTGCCCACCGACCCGGCCGCCGCGTGGACGAGCACCGTGTCGCCCTCGCCGACCCCGAGATTGTCGAGCGCGATAGTGGCCGTCTGGGTGCCCGCGGTGAACCCGCCCGCGACCTCCCACGGCATTTCGGCGGGCTTCGCGGTGACGTTGCCCGCGGGCACGACGACGTATTCGGCGTAGGCACCCAGCACCGTGAAGCCCAGGACTTCCGCTCCCGGGCCGACTTCGGTCACCCCGTCGCCCACTTCGTCGACGACGCCGGCGAATTCGTTGCCCACCACGCGCGGCCAGCGCAGTTCGGCCCCTGCCGGTTCCCATCCAGCCCGCACGGCCGCGTCGAAGGGCTGGACCCCGGCGACCCTGACCCGCACCCGGACCTGACCGGGCCCGGGGTGAGGATCGTCCAATTCCATCGGACGAAGTACCTCCGGAGCACCGATCTCGGTGAACGCCGCCGCTTTCATGTTTCCTCCACTTGGTCATCGGCTGTCCCGACCCAGCGTGATCTCTCCAGCTGACTGGAGGTCAAGCCCGCGACCGCCGTGACGCGGGCCATATCGGCCACGTTCGCCGTGTCTGCCGTCTGCCACGATCCGGCCGGCGTCGGGATCATTTTCTGTGCGTATACCTGGGCACTCGTCCGGGCCCCGTCCTCACCGAGCGCTTTTTGTCGGTGGCTGTCTGTACCGTCCCCGGCATGAACGCAACCGAGCTGCTCAGCGACCTGATCGACCGCAACACCCAGGAGGTGATCCACGGAATACTTGGCACGCAACGCGCGCTTCGTGTGTCGGCGAAACAGATCGACCGGATGCCCGACCACGCCGTCGTCCGTGTCCTGCGCGGCGCCGAAAGCGAGATGGCGCGCCTGCAGGCAATGCAGGTGCGCTGCATGGCCACGCTCGAGCGACGAAGACGAAATCCGCGAAGTACCCACGCCGAGGTGGCGTTGGCCTTGTGCGTCACGGAAAAATACGCGGGCAAGGTCGTAACGACCGCGCAGGCGCTCACCACGCGGCTGCCGCGCACCCTGGAACTCATGGAGCGCGGTCAGCTCGATCTGTACCGTGCCAGGAAAGTAGCCGAGGCCACTGCCTGGCTCTCCGACGAAAAGGCACGCGAGGTCGACGAAGTACTGGCCTCGCGGCTACCGGGGAAGAACGCGGTGCAGGTACGCCGAGCCGCGGCCTACGCGGCGTTGAAGGCCGATCCCGAGGGAGGTGCCCGGCGCGCCGAGCAAAGGCTCCGGGAACGGCGCCTGAAACTGCACCACCGCGAGGCGGGCATCGCGGATCTGGTCCTCGAAAAGGCTCCTGTCGAGAAGGCCTCCGCGGCATATGCCCGCATCGACCGCGCGGCAAGAGCATTGCGGAGTCGCGACGATCCCCGGACCCTCGACCAGTTGCGTGCCGACGTCGCCGTCGACCTCCTGCTCGGCGGCCACCACGGCGGTCCCCCGCGCGCCGAGGTCTTCCTGTACCTCGACATGAACACTTTCCTGCGGTTGAACGAAAATCCGGCCGAACTCGCCGGGCACGGACCTGTTCCCGCCGAGGTGGCCCGGCGTATCGTCGCGGGTCCGGACACGGTGCTCCGGCGGATTCTCACCGATCCGGTCACCGGCCAGGTCCTCCACCTCGGCCGCACCCGCTACCGGCCGACAGCGGCGCTGGACGAGTTCGTCCGGGTGCGGGACCGCGAATGCCGTCAGCCGGGCTGCTGCCGCCCGGCGCAGGCCGGCGAACTCGACCACGCGGTGCCGTGGCAGCACGGTGGCCCCACGAGCAGCGATTCGCTGGCTGCCTACTGCGGCAATCACCATCATCTCAAGGACGAACCCGGCTGGGTCTACCAGCTGGACGACGACGGAACTCTGACCATCAGGACACCGGCCGACCATCTGTACTTCAGTGCACCGCCGCCGTTGCACGAGCCCCGTGAGGAGGAACCACCGGACGACGAAAACTGAGGTGGACATCCACGGTCGCCAGTCAGCGACGACAGGGCCGATACGTCCGTGTGGGATTGTCGGTCCCCGCCGTTAGCGTCTCGATCATGGAGACGACCCGGAGCAATGGCACCACCAGCGCTGGCATCACCATCAGCAGAGCTGTCCCCGAGCAGGCCGAGACGCTGACCACGCTCATGCACGCCTCGTCGGCGTATCGCGGCGACTACGCCTCGATTCTCGACGGCTATGCGGTCACGGCTGCTTACATACGATCGCATCCGGTCTTCGTCGCGACCTCCGCGGACCGCATCGTGGGCTTCGCCGCCCTGCTCACCGACAACCCGGAACTCGACCTGCTTTTCGTCGCCGACGACACGCAGGGCCTCGGTGTGGGCGCACGCCTGGTGGCCCACGTGCTCGAGCACGCCAAAACCCTCGACATCGCCACCGTCCGCGTCGTCGCCCATCCGCCCGCCCTGGCCTTCTACGAACGAAGGGGAGCCCGTCGTGTCGGCACCGTCCCGCCGAAACCGCCGAAGATCACTTGGGAACGCCCGGAACTCGTTTTCGAACTGACGCGCTCGGGGGAAAGAGACAATCAGAGGACCCACCGCGAGCAAGTGTCCACAAAGTAGGAGTCCACAATAGACACGAAAGACCCGTCCCGAGCCGGTGGCCTCCGGTCCGGGACGGGCCCATCGCCCACCTCACATGTTGATCATGTGTCCGGCAAGACCGTGGATCGCTTCCTTGACCGCCTCGCCCAGGGTCGGATGCGCGTGCACATTGCGGCCGACCTCGTGCACCGTCAGATCCCACTGCTGCGCCAACGTCAGTTCCGGCAGCAGTTCGGTGACCTCCGGGCCGATCAGGTGCGCGCCGAGCAGCTCCCCGTGGGTGGCGTCGCTCAGGATCTTCACGAACCCGACAGCGTCTCCGAGGCCGTGTGCCTTTCCGTTGGCACTGAAGGGGAACTTCGCCACCTGGACGTCGTAGCCGAGCTCCCGCGCCTGCGCTTCGGTGTAGCCGAAGCTGGCGATCTGCGGCTGGCAGTAGGTCGCGCGCGGGATCATCACGAAGTCGAGTTCCATGGTCTCCGCACCGGCGATGGTCTCTGCCGCGACCACACCCATGGACTCCGACGCGTGCGCGAGCATCAGCTTCGCCGTCACATCACCGATCGCGAAGATGTGCGGCACGTTCGTGCGGCCACGAGCGTCCACGGCGATCGCGCCGCGTTCGGTCAGCGCGACACCGGTGTTCTCCAGGCCGTAGCCCTCGACGCGCGGCTGGAAACCGATCGCCTGCAGCACCTTGTCCGCTTCGAGCACCTGCTGCTGCCCGTTCTGCGACACCGTCACCCGCACCTTGGCAGCGGAGTCGTCGATGGACTCCACCTTGGTCGAGGTCAGCACCTTGATCCCGAGCTTGCGATAGCGCCGCGCGAGTTCGGCCGACACCTCGGCGTCCTCGAGCGGCACCATGCGGTCCAGGAATTCCACGATGGTCACGTCGACGCCGTAGTTGTGCAGTACGTAGGCGAACTCGACGCCGATCGCCCCGGCCCCCGCGATGACGATGCTGCCAGGCAGCTCGCTCTCCAGGATCTGCTGTTCGTAGGTGACGACCCGGTCACTGCGCGAGGTCCCCGGCAGCAGCCGCGCCGTCGCACCGGTCGCGATCACGCAGTGGCCGAAGGTGATCCGCTCGCCGTTGACCTCGATCGTGTTCGCGTCGACGAAGGTGCCGTGCCCGTCGTACTCGGTGATCTTGTTCTTCTTCATCAGGAAGTGCACGCCCTTGACGCGCCCGTCCGCGACCTTCCGGCTCCGCTCGTAGGCGGCGGTGTAGTCGAACCGGACCTGCCCCTCGGCCTGGATGCCGTAGGACTTGGCTTCCTGCGTGAAGATGTGCGCCAGCTCGGCGTTGCGCAGCAGCGCCTTCGACGGAATGCATCCGACGTTCAGGCAGACCCCGCCCCAGTATTTCTCCTCCACCACCGCGGCGGTCAGGCCGAGCTGCGAAGCGCGGATCGCCGCCACGTAGCCCCCGACGCCGGCGCCCAGCACCACGACATCAAAATGTGCACTCATAAGCCGAAACCTACCCCCATCCGGGTTACCCGGCAGGTGACGCTCCGCACGAGGCGTGGCAGGCTCAGCCGCGGGTTCGGGCAGCGGGCGGAACCTCACCCCGGACACCGCCGAGCAACGCGGTCACGGCGGCCATGATCCGCGCGGTGGCCTCGTCGAGGACCTCGCGGGTGATCGGCAGCCCCGCGAGATCGGACAGATCGACCGGCGGCCCGGCGAGGAGATCGATCGTCTTGCGCGGAACGCCGCGCGGCACTCGCGCCGTCGCGGGCAGCAAGTGATGGGTGCCCCAGTTGGCCAGCGGGATCACCGGCACTCCTGTTTCCAGAGCGATCCGCGCGATGCCGGTTTTGCCCTTCATGGGCCATCCCCCGGGGTCCGACGAGAACGTCGCCTCCGGGAAGACGACCACGCACTCGCCCGAACGCACCGCGGCCACCGCGTCCCGGTACGCCTCGACCGCCGTGGCGGCGCCCCGGTGGACCGGGATGTGCCGCCCGGAACGCATCACCGCCCCGACCACCGGGACATTCCACAAATCGGCCTTCGCCAGGTAACGCGGCACCCGACCGGCGGCCAGGCAGTAAGCGGTCACCGTGGTGGGATCGGCGAACGACAGGTGGTTGGACGCCACGAGCACGCCGCCGGACGACGGGATGTGCTCGGCTCCGCGCACCCGGAACCGGCTGGACAGCACGAGGAACCGCCAGACGACCTCGATCGCGAGGCTGTACCAGAACCCCCGGCCGGCGCGGGCGAAGCGCCGGCCGAAGGCCAGCATCTGACGCCGGGTGAGCGGCTCGGTGCCGGTGTCCAGCGGAGTCCAGCGATCGCGTGTCCGGTACGGCAGGGCCATGGTGGTCATTCGTAGCCGACGACCACCCCGCACGGCCCCGTCCGGTCGCCGATCGCGGCGGAGATCACACCGGGTGCCGCCGCACCCCGCGCCGGATCACACGCGCTCGAGCACCACCACGGGGATCTCCCGGTCGGTCTTCTTCTGGTACTCGTTGTAGTCCGGCCACACCGCGGCCAGCTTCTCCCAGAGCTTGGCCCGCTCCTCGCCCTCGGCGGTGCGCGCCCGCGCGGTGAAGCGGTCCGCCTTCACCTGGACCTTCACCTCCGGGTCGGCGATCAGGTTGAGGTACCAGCCCGGGTGGTTCGGCGCGCCGCCCTTCGAAGCGACGATCACGTGGTTCCCGTCGACCTCCTGGTAGATCAGCGCGAACTTGCGGTCCTCGCCGGTCTTGCGGCCCTTGGTGGTCAGCACCAGGATCGGCGCGCCCTTCTCCCAGTCGTGCCCGACCTCGCCGTCGGTCTCCTCGTAGCGGCGGACGTGCTCGTCACCGAAAAGCATGAATCAGTTCCTTTCGCGTTCATCGGTCGTTCCCGACGCTCCGGCCGGGTCCTCCCCTGCCCAGCCTGCCGCGAATCGGTCGGTCGCGCTGACCAGCTCCCGGAGCGTGCCCGGCTCGTCGAAGGCGTGCCCGGCATCCCCGATCATGATCAGCTCGGCACCGGGCAGCACCTGGGCGAGCTCCCACGCGGTGGTGGCGGGGGTGACCACGTCGTAGCGTCCCTGGACCAGAACGCACGGGATCCCGGCGAGCTTCCCGGCGTCGCGGATCAGTTGGTCTTCGGCGAACCACCCGCCGTTGCGGAAATAGTGGTTCTCGATCCGGGCGATCGCCAGCGCGAAGCGGGGATCGGTGAACGCGGCGACGACGTCGGCGCGGGGCGCGAACTTCACGGTCTCGCCCTCCCATCTGCTCCACGCGATCGCGGCCGGCAGATGGACGTCCGGGTCGGAGTGGTTCAGCAGTTCGTAGTAGACCTCGATCAGGTCCTCGCCCCGCCGCGACTGCGGGACGGGTTCGAGAAAGCGGGACCACGCCTCGGGAAACAGGTATCCCGCGCCACCGCCGTAAAGCCATTGGAGTTCCTTGGGGCGTAACGTCGCTACACCCCGCAGGACCAGTTCCGTCACTCGTTCGGGGTAAGTTTCGGCATACGCCAGAGCGAGTACGCTTCCCCAGGAACCCCCGAACACCAGCCACCGTTCTATTCCCCGTGCCCCACGCAACCGCTCGATATCGGCGACCAGATGCCAGGTGGTGTTTACCGCGAGATCGACGCCGGGACTACCGCAATGCGGAGTACTGCGTCCGCAACCACGCTGATCGAACACGACGATCCGATATCGTGCGGGGTCGAAAAGCCGTCGGTGGCGCGGCGTCGCTCCACTACCGGGTCCGCCGTGCAGGAACACAACCGGCTTCCCTTGCGGGTTCCCGCACTCCTCCCAGTAGATTGCATTGCCATCACCCACCGGCAGCATCCCGCGATCGTAGGGTTCGATTTCCGGATACAGACCGATCATGTGCGCCACTATGCCCGAGAACACCAGGCCCGAGAACATCGCCCGAGAAACCGCAGCTCCAGAAACCCTGACCCGAGAACCAAAACCTTGGAGGAAGCCCATGAAGTCCCGGCCGCACGTCACTCTCGAGGACGTGGCACGCAGCGCGAATGTTTCCCTCGCGACCGCGTCCCGAGTTCTGAACGGCACCGCGTCGGTGCGCACAGACCTGCGCGATCGCGTGGTTTCGGCGGCGGCCGAGCTGGCATACGCTCCCAACGCTCACGCGCAAGCGCTGGCGGGCGGCTCCCATCGCACGGTCGGCGTGATCTGCCACGACGTCAGCGATCCGTATTTCTCCGCCATCGCCGGCGGCGTGATGCGGGTCGCCACCGACAACGGACTGCTGGTCATGCTGGCCGGAACGTTCCGTGACCCGGACCGGGAGGTTGCCTACGTGTCGATGCTTCGGGCCCAGCGCGCCTCGGCGATCGTGTTGATCGGTTCGGCTTTCGAGGACCGTGCCTGGGAACGTGCCATGGCGGCGGAACTGGAGCCGTACCGTCGTGGTGGCGGGCAGGTCGCGGCCGTCAGCAGACACCGCGGGCTCAAGATCGACTCCGTGCAGCCGGACAACCGCGGTGGCGCGGCCGAACTCGCGAAGTCCTTGTTCGGCATGGGACATCGGCGTTTCGCGGTACTTTCCGGCCCCCGGCAGCTGACCACCGTGCTCGACCGGCTGAGCGGTTTTTCCACCGCGCTGGCCGAACTCGGCGTCACGCTGCGCGAGGAGGACGTGGTTGACGGCGCTTTCACCAGGGAGGGTGGGTACGAGGCCATGCGGACGGTGCTGGCCCGCTCGAAGCGGAAGCTGCCGACCTGCGTGTTCGCGGTCACCGACATCATGGCGATGGGCGCGCTGACAGCGCTTCGCGAGGCCGGGCTGTCGGCGCCGGACGACATTTCCGTCGCCGGTTTCAACGACATCCCGGTCGTCCGCGACCTCACTCCGAAGCTCAGTACGGTAGCGCTTCCTCTGGAGCAATTGGGTGAACGCGCCATGGATCTGGCACTGAAGGGTTCCTCCGGCGGCAGGCCCCGGGTGGTGCGAATGTCGGGTCAGGTCATGCTCCGGGAGAGCACCGGGCGGCCGCGCCGCTGAGCGGGAGGGCCTTGTCGCTTTGCGGCAACGGCCCTACCGTGACTGAGAAAGCGCTTTCAACAATCGACTTCTCGCCCACGGAACTGTTGATTTTTCATACATCGACGGAGGCCACCGGAATGTCCGCGTTCGAGCTGCCCACCGATGCCGGGACGGCGAAGTGGTCACCTTCCGGGCGAACTCCGCCGAAACCGCCAACGACACCGCCATCCGCGCGAATCGCCTATGCGGCCGCGCACATTGTCACAGATCCACTGAAACCGGACAATCACCCCGGACCGGCACTCGATTGGGACGCCACGCTCGCTTTCCGCGAGTACCTCTGGTCATGCGGGCTCGGGGTCGCCGAGGCGATGGACACCGCCCAGCGCGGGATGGGCCTGGACTGGGCGGCCACCCGCGAACTCGTGCGCCGGACCGGGGACGTCGCGGCCGGGCGGGCCTGGGTGGCCGGTGCCGGCACCGATCAGCTCCCGCCCGGCCCCGCCGGGCTTCCGGCCGTGGTGGACGCCTGGCGGGAGCAGCTCGACCTGGTCGTCGCCGCGGGCGCCGTGCCGGTGGTGATGGCCAGCCGGGCGCTCGCCGCGGCCGCGGACGGCCCCGGCGACTATCACGCGGCCTACGGCAAGCTGCTCTCCTCGGCGCCCGGCCCGGTGCTGCTGCACTGGCTCGGCGCCCAGTTCGACCCCGCACTGTCCGGTTATTGGGGCCATGACGACTTGAGGGCCTGCGCCCGCGAACTCGCCGCGCTGTGCGCCGAGCATCGTGACGTGGTCGCCGGCGTCAAGGTCTCCGTGCTGGACGCCGACCTCGAAATCGAGTTCCGGCGGTCGCTCCCCGACGACGTCGCCTGCTACACCGGCGACGACTTCCACTACCCGGCGCTGATCGCCGGCGACACGGGCGGGCCCGGCGAGAAGAGACACAGCGAGGCGCTGCTGGGGATCTTCGACCCGATCGCCCCGGTGGCGGGCGCCGCGCTCGCCCGGCTGGATGCCGGGGACACCGCGGGGTTCCACGCGCTTCTCGACCCGACCGTCGCGCTGGCCCGCGAGATCTTCCGGGCCCCGACCCGCCACTACAAGACCGGCGTCGTGTTCCTCGCCTACCTGAACGGGCACCAGCGGCATTTCCGGATGGTCGGCGGCCACGAGTCCGCGCGGTCGATCACCCACCTGGCGCAGCTGCTCCGGCTGGCGGACGCCGCCGGAGTGCTGACCGATCCCGATCTCGCGATGGCCAGGATGCGCCCACTGCTCGCCGCCTCGGGTCTGTGGTGAACGGGATGGACCGGCTGAGTCTCAACCAGATCACCACCAAGAGCTGGAGCCTGCCGGAGGCAGTGGCGGGCTGCGCCGCGGCCGGGGTGGGCTGGATCGGCCTGTGGCGGGACAAGGTCGCCGAAGTCGGCGCCTGCCGGACGGCCCGGCTGCTCAAGGACTACGGCGTCCGGGTGTCCTCCCTGTGCCGTGGTGGGTTTTTCACCGGCATCGAGCCCGATGGGTCCGAAGTGGACGGGCTGGCACGGACCCGGGAGGCGATCGACGAAGCCGCGTTGCTCGGGGCGGACGTGCTCGTGCTGGTGGTCGGCGGGATCGGCGCCGACGGGCTCGCGGCGTCGCGGCAGCGGGTCGCCGACGCGGTGGGCGAACTGGCTCCCTATGCCGGGGAGCGTGGTATCCGGCTGGGGCTGGAACCGCTGCACCCGATGCAGTGCGCGGAACGGTCCGTACTGTCCACTGTGGACCAGGCGCTGGCGATCGCGCGCGAGCATCCGCATGAGCAGGTGGGCGTGATCGTCGACGAGTTCCATGTCTGGTGGGACCCGCGGATCGAGGAGTCGATCGCCGCGGCGGCGGGCCGCATCGCCGGGTTCCACGTGTGCGACCAGCTTGTCCCGTTGACCGACACCCTGCTCGGCCGCGCCCTGCCCGGCGACGGGCCGATCCCGCACCGCAGGCTGCGTTCCTGCGTGGACGCGGCGGGCTACACCGGCCCGATCGAGGTCGAGGTGTTCAACGCCGAGCTGTGGCGGCGACCCGGCGCCGACGTCCTCGCCGACGTCGTCACCGCCTACCGCGACCATGTCGCCTGAAGAAGCGCGTCGCCCGAAGAAGCACGCCGCCCAAGGAAACATGTCGCCCGAAGAAGCAGAGTGCGGGAAAACCATGTCCCCTGACACGCGCATCCGGCACACTTGCCCACCTCGGCACTATCGGGTTGGCTGTGCACCCGCGGTCACCGGACGGCCCGGCGAACGCCGGTGTGACATTGTTCGCAACCGGCGTCCGGTACCGGCGGCGCCGCCCGTGTGGCGGTGGGCGTCCGGCACCCACCACGGCGGTGCCGGACGGAGCGAACGAAGCGGAAACACGGAGGAAAACCGGGCCGGTGAAGATCACGGACGCGCACCCTGCACCTAGCCGATTCCCACATAGTGCGAGACATCCTTCGTTGGTTACAGTGCCGAACATGCCGAACCTGCTGGTGGTGGAAGACGACGCGGCCATCGGCAGCGTGCTCGAGTCGACCCTGCGACTACACGGTTACCAGGTGCATTGGCGGCGGGACGGCCGCAGCGCGCTCAAGGTCGCCGAAGCGGGTGACATCGACCTGGTCCTGCTCGATCTCGGGCTCCCCGACCTCGACGGTGTCGAGGCCTGCCGCCGGATCCGGGCGTGCCTGCCCTCGGCGGTGCTGGTCATCCTCACTGCCCGTCAGGACGAGATGGACGTCGTCGTCGGGCTGGACGCCGGGGCGGACGACTACCTCACCAAACCCATCCGGCTCGGGGAACTGCTGGCGCGGCTGCGGGCGCATCTGCGCCGGGGCACCGCCGTGCCGCAGCAGCAGAAGGCACCGATCACCGTCGGCGAACTGCTCGTGGACACCGCCAGCCGCCGGGTCAGCCTGGCAGGCGAGGAACTCGTGCTGCGGGCCAAGGAGTTCGACCTGCTCGCCCGGCTCGCCGAGCAGCCGGGCGTGGCGGTCAGCAGGGAAACGCTGATGGCCGAGGTCTGGGACGCGCACTGGTACGGCTCCACCAAGACGCTCGACGTGCACATCGCCGCGTTGCGCCGCAAACTCGCCGCGACCGGCGTCGCCTCCGCCCTCATCCCCCGGATCGCCACCCTGCGCGGGCACGGCTACCGGCTGGAGGATCCGGCGGACTCCGGCGCCGCGGACGGGTAACGCGTGCGCCGTCGGATCGTGACGCTCACCGTCCTCGCGGCGGTGCTGGCGACCACGCTGTTCGGCCTGCCCCTGGCGATCGTCGCGGCGGAGACCTTCGGCGACGACACCGTCGCCGACCTGGAACGAGCCGCCGACGCCGTCGCCGTCGTGGTTTCGAAACCGCTCGCCAACGGCCAGCCCGTCCCACCGCCGGTGGTGGGCCCTGGTGACGACGAGGCCGAGGCCCGGATCAAGGTCGGCGTCTACAGCCCGGACGGCAGGCGGCTGGCGGGGCACGGCCCGCCGGTGGCCGACGAGGTCACCCGCAGGGTCGCGGGAACGACCAAGGACATGGTCAACGGCTCGCTCGGGGACGAGGAGGTCCTCGCCGTGCCGGTGCTGAGCGGGGACCGGCTGACCGGCGTCATCCGCGCGGCGCTGCCCCGCTCGGAGCTGAACCACCGGATCGCACTGGCGTGGCTGGCCATGGCGGGCTGCGCGGCACTGGCGGTGACCGGCAGCTGGCTGCTGGCCCGGTGGATCGCGGCCCGGCTGACCCGGCCGCTCGAGGAGCTCGCCGCGGCGGCCGGGCGGCTCGGCGACGGCGATTTCACCGTCCGCTCGCCGCGCCCCGGCATTCCCGAGATCGACAAGGTCGGCTCGGCGCTCGACACCACCGCCGAACGAATCGGCGAGACGCTGGAGCGTGAGCGGGCGTTCTCCGCCGACGCCTCCCACCAGCTCCGCACCCCGCTGACCGGGCTTCGCCTGCAACTGGAGGCGGCGCTGGAGAACCCGGGGCAGGACCCGCGCAGCGCGATCGAGGCCGGGCTCGGCTCGGTCGACCGGCTCGAACGCACCATCGAGGACCTGCTCGCGCTGGCCCGGCAGAGCCGCGCGCCGCGGGCGCCGCTCGACCTGGACACGCTGCTCGACGAGCTCCGGCAGACGTGGCAACCCGTGCTCGCCGGGCAGGGCCGTGAGCTGGTGGTCCGTGCCGAGGACGCCCCGCCCGCGCGGGCGGCGGCCGCGGCGATCCGCCAGGTGCTGAGCGTGCTGGTGGACAACGCCGTCACGCACGGCAGCGGCACGGTGACCGTGGTGACCCGCGACGCCGGGGACACCCTGGCGATCGACGTCGTCGACGAGGGACCGGACCTCGGCGAGGCCGATCCGTTCACGCTGGATCACACCCAGGCCACCGGGCACGGGATCGGCCTGCGGCTGGCCCGTAGCCTTGCCGAGGCCGAGGACGGCCGGTTGCGGCTGAGCAAGCCGGATCCGCCGACGTTCACGCTGCTGCTGCCCGCGGCCACCGGAACGAATCCTCACGACTAGGCCCGAAGGCGCAATGAAGTACCGCACATCCAGCAAAACTCACAATGATTCGCCGTTCTGCGGTCGCAACGCGACCGATACCGTGGCTCGCGATCCACACGGACCTCAGCGAGGAGGAGCCAGGTGAAACCGGCGACCAGCACACCACCGCGAACGGGACTGCGAGCCGCGATGCTGCGGCGCAAGCCCGTCGCGGACCTGATCGCCGAGGGCGATCACGGGAAGCTGAAGCGGTCGCTCGGGCTCGGCCAGCTGACCATGCTCAGCATCGGCGCGACGCTGGGCAGCGGGATCTTCGTGGTCCTCGGCGAGGCGGTGCCGGTCGCCGGCCCGGCGGTGATCCTCTCGTTCGTCCTCGCCGGTGTCACCGCGCTGTTCTCGGCGCTGTCCTACGCCGAACTCGCCGGGATGATTCCGCTTTCCGGCTCTTCCTACTCCTACGCTTACGCCACGCTCGGCGAACTCGTCGCGTGGGTGTGCGGCTGGTGTCTCGTCCTCGAGTACGGCGTCTCGGTGGCCTCCGTAGCCGTCGGATGGGGGCAATACCTCAACGAACTCCTGCGGGCGGCCTTCGGTTTCACCATCCCGGACGCGCTGAGCCAGCCACCCGGCGGCGGCGGGATCGTGAACGTCCCGGCCATCGTCGTCGTGCTGCTCGCGATGGTGCTGCTGCTGGCCGGCGCGAAGGAAAGCGCGAGGGCCAACGCGATCATGGTCGTCATCAAGATCGGCACGCTGGTGTTGTTCTGCGCGATCGCGTTCACCGCGGTGCAGGCGAAGAACTTCACCCCGTTCCTGCCGCTGGGTCTGGCGGGGCTGAGCGCGGGCGGGGCGAAACTGTTCTTCTCCTACATCGGCTTCGACGCGGCGTCGACCGCGGGCGAGGAGGCGAAGAACCCGCAGCGCGACTTGCCGAGGGCGATCCTGCTCTCTCTCGGCATCGTCACGGTGCTGTACTGCCTTGTCGCGGTCGCCGCGGTCGGCGCGCTGCCGTGGCAGCAATTCGGCGATCAGCAGGCGGCGCTCTCACACGTGCTGACCTCGATCCTGGACAACGAGTTCTGGGCCGCGCTGCTCGCCGTCGGCGCGATCGTGGCGATCTCCAGCGTCGTCCTGACAGTCCTCTATGGACAGACCAGGATCCTGTTCGCGATGTCGCGGGACGGGCTGGTGCCCGCCGCACTGTCCACTGTGGATGCCAAAACCGGGACGCCGAGGACGAACACGCTGGTGGTGTCCGGTTTCGTCGCCGTGCTGGCCGCCTTCGTGCCGCTCGGCAAACTCGCCGACGCGACCAGCATCGGCACGCTGTTCGCGTTCGCGCTGGTCAACATCGCGGTGCTGGTGCTGCGCAGGCGCAGGCCGGAGCAGCCGCGCACGTTCCGGGTCCCGCTCGCACCGGTCACCCCGGTCATCGGCATCGGCTGCTGCGCGCTGCTGATGTTCAGCCTCGACACGGCGACCTGGATCGTCTTCGGCGGCTGGATGCTGCTCGGCCTCGCGATCTACTTCGGCTACAGCGTGCGCCGCGCGCGGCTGGCGGGACCGCGATGATCGTCGCCGTCCACCAGGGACCGTACGACGCGCTCCCGGTGGCCGCCATGGCCGCGGCAGGATCCGGCGCGCGGCTGCTCGTCGCGGCCGAGATGATCACCACCGGCTACCACATCGGCGCGGCCTCCCACGAGCTCGCCGAACCGGCGGACGGGCCGACCGCCCGCCGGATGAGCGAACTGGCCGCCGACGCCGGGATCGCGCTCGTCTACGGCTATCCCGAACGCGAGGGCGAGTACGTCTACAACAGCGTCCAGCTGATCGGCGCGACCGGCGAGCGGCTCGCGAACTACCGCAAGGCGCATCTGTTCGGCGACCTCGACCGCGCGTGGTTCACCCCTGGCTCGGCGGCCGTGGTGCAGGCGGAGCTGGACGGGCTGCGCGTCGGGCTGCTGATCTGCTACGACGTCGAATTCCCCGAGCAGGTCCGGGCACACGCCCTCGCGGGCACCGATCTGCTGGTCGTGCCGACCGCGCTGATGAGCCCGTACGAACTGGTCGCCGACACCCTGGTACCCACGCGGGCCTACGAAAGCCAGCTCTACGTCGTCTACGCCAACCGCTGTGACAGCGAACAGGAACTGACCTACTGCGGCCGGTCCGCGATCGTCGCCCCGACCGGCGAAGTGCTCGCGCGGGCGGGCACGCGGCCGGCGATGCTCAGCGCGCGGGTCGACCCCGCGGTGCTGGCCGCGTCCCGCGCCGAGAACACCCACCTCGCCGACCGGCGCCCCGAGCTCTACCGAGCGCTGCTCGACCGGCAAGACCCGCGTGACCCCGAAGGACCCCGCGCATGACCTCCGCCGTTCCCACCGCGATCCATCACGACGAACCGGCGGGCCGCCCGATCACCATGTTCGGCCCCGATTTCCCGTTCGCCTACGACGATTATCTCGCCCATCCGGCCGGGCTCGGCTCGATCCCGGCGGACCGCCACGGCACCGAGGTCGCCGTGATCGGTGGCGGGCTGTCCGGCATCGTCACCGCCTACGAGCTGATGAAACTGGGCCTGCGCCCGGTGGTGTACGAGATCGCCGAGATCGGCGGGCGGCTGCGCACGGTGCGGTTCCCCGGCTGTCCCGACGACGTCGTGGCGGAAATGGGTGCGATGCGGTTCCCGCCCGCCTCGACCACGCTGTTCCACTACATCGACAAGGTCGGTCTCCGGACCACGCCGTTCCCGAACCCGCTCGCCCCGGCCACCCCGAGCACCGTCGTCGACCTCAAGGGCCGCAGCCACTACGCGCGCACCGCCGCGGACCTGCCCGAGGTGTTCGGCGGAGTCGCCGCGGCCTGGGAGCGCACGCTCGAAGAGCACGCGAGTTTCAGTTCGATGCAGACCGCCATCCGCGACCGGGACACGAAGACGATCAAGAAACTGTGGAACGAACTCGTGCCACGGCTGGACAACCAGACGTTCTACGGATTTCTCTGTGACTCACCCGCGTTCTCGTCCTTCCGGGACCGTGAGATCTTCGGGCAGGTCGGTTTCGGCACCGGCGGCTGGGACACCGACTTCCCGAACTCGATCCTGGAAATCCTGCGAGTGGTCTACACCGGCGCCGACGACGAGCACCGCAGCATCGTCGGCGGCAGCAGGCAGCTGCCGCTCCGGCTGTGGGAACACGCCCCCGAACGCCTCGCGCACTGGCCCGCCGGTACGAGCCTCGGCTCGCTGCACGAGAGCGGCAAGCCGCGCCCCGGTGTCGTCCGGCTGCACCGCACCGCGCCGGCCAACGTCACCGTGACCGACGAGAGCGGGCACATCCACACCTATCCCGCGGCGGTGTTCACCGCGCAGAGCTGGCTGCTGCTGTCGAAGATCGCGTGCGACGAGGCGTTGTTCCCGATCGACCACTGGACGGCGATCGAGCGCACCCACTACATGGAGTCGTCGAAGGTCTTCGTCCCGGTCGACCGTCCGTTCTGGCTCGACCCTGACCCGGTGACCGGACGCGACACCATGAGCATGACACTCACCGACCGCATGCCGCGCGGGACGTACCTGCTCGGCACCGACCCGGATTCGCCCGCGGTGATCTGCCTTTCCTACACGTGGGCCGACGATTCGCTGAAGTGGCTGCCGCTGACGGTCGCGGAGCGCGTCGAGGTGATGCTGCAGTCGCTGCGCGAGATCTATCCCGGGGTGGACGTGCGGCGGCACGTCATCGGCGACCCGGTGACGGTGTCCTGGGAAGCCGAGCCCCATTTCATGGGCGCGTTCAAGGCCAATCTCCCCGGCCACTACCGCTATCAGGAACGCCTTTTCACCCATTTCGCGCAGCATCGGCTCGAACCGCGGTTCCGCGGGGTTTTCCTTGCCGGGGACGACGTCTCGTGGACGGCGGGCTGGGCCGAAGGCGCGGTCCAGACCGCGCTGAACGCGGTGTGGGGCGTCCAGCGGCACTTCGGCGGCGCGACCGATCCGGCGAACCCCGGGCCGGGCGACCTGTTCGACGACATTGCCCCGATCGTGCTGCCGGATTGAGCCGGGAATACGCCGTACCGTACGCCGGTCACTACGAATCGCGCTGGTTTCCCGGCGGTAACTTTGCGACATCGGGCTGTTCGACCGTCAGAACTGAACCGATCATGCGACGATGGGGAGCATGACCACCGAGCCGGCCCCGCGATGGCGCAGACTGGAACCGGACGCCCGGAAGGAACAGATCTACGCGTGCGCGGCGCGGCTGTTCGGTGAGCGGCCGTACTCCGAGGTGTCCACTTCGGACATCGCGGCGGCGGCGGGAGTGGCACGAGGACTGATCAACCACTACTTCGGCACGAAGCGCGAGCTGTACCTGGAAATCATCAGGAGAGCGCTCACCGTGCCGAGGCTCGCGGTGGAAATCCTTCCGGAGGGGCCGCTCGAACTGCGGGCCGACGTGGCGATCGACTGGTTTCTGGACATGGTCACCAGCCAGGAACGGATGTGGCTGGCCGCGATCGCGCCCGAGGGCATCGGCCGGGACCTGGAGGTCGAGCGCATCCTGGAGGAAGCCGACCAGGAATCCGCCGACCGGGTGCTGGAAGCCGTCGGGCTCTCCCGCGACAGCGCGCACGGGCCCGAGCTGAACGCACTCGTCCGCGCGTTCGGCGGCATGGTGAAGGCCGCCGGACGGGAATGGCTGGTCCGCGGCGCGCTCGACCGGTCGCAGGTGCACACGTTGCTCAGCAAGTCGCTGGTCACCCTGGTCGGTGAGGTCTTCCCGGTGATCCAGGGGCATCCGGCGGGCAACTCCGCGCCCGGCTGACACCCCCGGTTTACTAATCCGACCAAAAGCAGGCGGACACGGGCCGCAGCCGACCCGCTCGTAGGTACCGGTTTCCGCCGTGACCGTGGTCGGGTTAGCAACGAACGGCACAGCAGTTCCGCTCGCCGGTGGCCAGCCGGGTGAGCCGGCACGCGAGCCCGTCGAGGCAGCGTTCGACGGCGTAGTCGTAGAGCCGGGCGAAATACCCGGACGCCTTGTCCGGATCGGACACCAGTTCGTGCATCGCCCTGCCGTGCGCGGCCATGCCGGGCAGGTCACCACGATCGCGATAGGCGGCGTACTCCTCGGTAATGCTCGAACCCAGCTCGGGATCACCATCCCGTTCGTCCTCCATCGCGACGAACTGGCAGGCGTTGGCGAGCAGCAGGTTGTACGCGAGGGCGCTTTCCTCCCCGAACCCGGCAGCCATCAGGACCCGGACACCCGCGTCGATGGTGCGCGTCGCGGCGCTCACCGATGGTCCGAACAACGCGAGCCGCCGCGCCGATCCGGGGTAACGTCGCAGCACCACGCGAAGCTCGGCGAGCAACGCCGCGAACCAGGTACGCCACGGCAAGGTGTCCCCCGGCAGCGTCAGCTCCCCGACGACCCGGTCGATGACGGCGTTGACGACCGCGTCGCGATCCCCGACGTGGTGGTAGACGACGGCGGGATAGGCGTCGACCTCGCCCGCGAGCTGGCGCAGTGTCCAGCTGTCCAGTCCCCGTTCCGCCGTCAGCTTCAGCGCGGCGTCGACGATCCGCTCCGCGGTGACCGCCGGCAGTCCGGCGGCGGCCCTCGACCGCGGCCGGTTGCCCGTTCCCGGGGACGATGCCATGCGAAGTACGTTATCCGCATCTTTCGGTGGTACCGGCGTCCGGTGGTGTCACCGTGGGGGATTCGGGCAAGATCGGGGCATGCCACGCGCACAGGCCAACGGCCTCGAACTGGAATACGACACCTTCGGGGATCCGGGTGACGCTCCGCTGGTGCTCGTCATGGGGCTCGGCGCCCAGATGATCACCTGGGAGGCGGGGCTGTGCGAGCTGCTGGCCGCGCGGGGATTCCACGTGGTGCGGTTCGACAACCGGGACATCGGCCTGTCGACCTACCTCGACCACCTGCCCGCCCCCGATCTCACCGCGCTCATTTCGGGTGACCTCGCGACCGTGCCGTATCTGCTGTCGGACATGGCGGACGACGCCGTCGGCCTCTTCGACGCGCTCGGCTTCGCAAAGGCGCACGTGGTGGGCGCGTCGATGGGCGGGATGATCGTGCAGCAGCTCGCGATCGACCATCCGGACCGGCTGCTGAGCGTCACCTCGATCATGTCCACGACCGGCGACCGCGCGGTCGGCCAGGCCGAGCCCAGCGCGCTGGCCGTGCTGACGCGTCCGCCCGCCGCGACGCGCGAACAGGCGATCGACGAGGGTGTGGTCGCTTTCCGCGCTCTCGGCTCCCCCGGCTACCCGGCGACGGAGGAGTACCTGCGGACGAAGACGGCGACGCACTACGACCGCGCCGTGCATCCCGAAGGGACACTGCGTCAGACAGCGGCCATCGTCGCCTCGGGCGACCGCACGGAACGGCTGCGCGAAGTCCGGCTGCCCGTCGCGGTCATCCACGGCGACGCCGACCCGCTGATCAACGTCAGCGGCGGCAAGGCGACCGCCGAAGCGATCCCGGACGCCGAACTCGTGGTGATCCCCGGCATGGGCCACGACCTGCCGCACGCGCTCTGGCCGGAATTCGCCGACGTCATCGCGCGCACGGCCGCGCGCGCCAACGGCTGAATCTGCTCTCTCCCGCACCCTGGTCAAGGAAGCGTCAAGAAGCCGAGCGGGCCCGTACAGAACACGGCAGCGAGCCTTACCCGCCGAGCGGAAGTGAGCTGGACTGGGCCGATGAGGGCCAGGACGACGCGCGAAGGACGGATTCCCGGCGGTTTCGGCTTCCCCCTCGGCTGTGTGGCGCTGGTCGTGGCCGCACTCGCCGCGGCGGTGGCGGGTGCCGGCGCGCATCCCGCCTACGCACTCGTCGCGTTCGTCCCGGTCGTCCTCGCGATCGGCTTCTCCACCACCGTCTTCGC
This sequence comes from Amycolatopsis sp. NPDC058986, assembly GCF_042741125.1. Classification (NCBI taxonomy): domain Bacteria; kingdom Bacillati; phylum Actinomycetota; class Actinomycetes; order Pseudonocardiales; family Pseudonocardiaceae; genus Amycolatopsis; species Amycolatopsis sp. NPDC058986. The sequence goes on from NZ_JBHYJW010000067.1 coordinate 46,350, forward strand.
CGCCGCGGGAACCGCGGTGATCGCCTGGGCCGTCTACTCCGGGTTCGTCCTCGGACGTGCCGGCGGCCTGGTGTTCGACGCCGCCGCCGGCCGGGCCGCGCTGGTGCTCGGCGCCGCGCTGGTGACAGGTCTCGGCGGTGGCCTCCTCGTCCGGGCGGTGCGCAACGCCCGGACTCACCTTCTCGGCGCCGACGTCCCCGCGCCGCGCCGGTCCGTGGACCCGCCGGCGCGGCGGGCGGCCAGCGCGGCGATGATGCGCGGCAAGCCCGCGGGCTGAACCGGGTCGATGCCGGTCAGCTCCCGCACCCGGCGCAGCCGGTAGTCCACCGTGTTGGGGTGGATGTGCAGTGAGGCGGCCGTGCGCCTGCGGTTGCCTTCGCTGGCGAGATAGCAGTCGAGCGTTTCGAACAGATCGGGATGCGGTTCCAGGGGCGCGACCACCGCCGCGAGCCGGTCGCGCGCGGCGCCGGGCCGGGTCAGCTGGAACTCCATGAGCACGTCGTCGAGGCGGTACAGCCCGGGCTCGCGGCCGAACCAGCGGACGACGTCGAGCACCGCGCTCGCCTGCTCCGCCGCGACACGGACTCCGGACGGCGGCGCGGTTTCCGCGGCGACGGTCACGGTCGCGCCCGCCGCGCGCCCGGCGTGCCCGGCCAGCTCCCGCCATCCGCCGACGTCCACTTCGGACAGCCGGCCGCCCAGCGGCACCAGCACCACACCGCCGCTGCCGTCGACCGAGGCGAGCACGCCCTCCCCGCACTGCTGCTCGAACGTGCCGAGGAACCGGCGCAGCTTGCGGCGGACCGCGATGGTCGCGTCGACACCCGGCCGTTCCTCGTCGGGATGGCGGCCCAGTTCGACGCACAGCACGAGATAGCAGGCGGGCAGCGTGATCCCGGTGGCCAGTGCCGCCGCGTCGATCGCGCCGCCGTCCAGCAACGCCGAAAGCAGCGACCGCCGCGCCGTGTGCTCCTGCCCGACCTTGGTGCGCAACTGGTCGAGGTAACCGCTCGTCACCGCCCCGGTGACCGCCGAGACGAACCGCAGCACGCGATCGACGATCTCCGCGAGATCGTCGACGTCGCCTTCGCCCGCTCCTGCCGCGGCGGTACGGAAGATCTCCCTTGCTCCAACGTGATACGCCTCCAGCACGGCTTCGAGTGGGAAACCTTCCTCCGCCCGCCGGGCAGCGGACCCGCCGATCTGCCGGAGCTCGGCGTCGTTGAGCGGACGATCCTCACGGAGGCTCCGCGCGAAGGCCCGTAAGGCGTCCTGCGTGATCGCCGCGATGTCACCGCGGATCTCCTCGACGGGCAGCCGCCGGTAATCGGCGACCTCGGCCTGGATCCGCCGGAGCACGCGAACCCGGAGTTCGGCCTCCTCGACGCTGAGCCGCTCGTGCACGGGACGTCCGCCGAGCGACAGCGCCCGCCCTGCCACCCCGTCCGTCCTGTGCTCGGTCACAACCGGCCTCCTCGATCTCTGCCCGTGTTCCCAGTCAACGGGCCGGTGATCGCTGCCGATGATGTCACGAAGACCAGAAGCGGCAAGCCCGCGGAACACAGACCCAGAGGAGGACGGCATGCGGATCGGCGGACGGACGACGGCGTTGGCCGCCATCACGGCGATCACCCTCACCACGCTCGCGGGACCGGCGTCGGCCGTGACCGCGACCGACTACGTGGCACTCGGCGATTCCGCGGCGGCGGGCCCGCTGATCCCGCCGCAGGATCCGGCGTCCTACGGCTGTCTTCGCTCACTGGTGGACTATCCGCACGTGGTGGCGAAGAAGATCGGCGCGGCGAACCTCACCGACGTCACCTGCTCCGGCGCGAAGACCGTCGACCTGACCGGTTCGCAGCCGACGTTCACCGGACCGGCGGCGCCCCAGCTCGACGCTCTGAGCAGCAGGACCTCGGTCGTCACGCTCACCATCGGCGCCAACGACGTCGGCCTGGTCCCTGCCGTGCTGAGCTGCCTCAACCTGGCGCCCGGCACCCAGCCCGACTGCGTCGACCGATACACCGCGGGCGGGCACGACCAGCTCGCCGAGAGCATCGCCGGCTTCGAGCCGAAGTGGGGTGCGGCGATCGCCGCCATCGCGAAACGGGCGCCGAAGGCACGAATTTCCGTCGTCGGTTACGGAACGTATCTCCCGCACAACGGGTGCTGGCCGGTCGCGCCGCTCTCGGCGCGGGATGCTGACTACATCCAGAAGACCATCGGCGAACTCAACGCCGCCCTCGCGCGCCAGGCCGCCGCACACGGCGCCCGCTTCCTCGACATCCGCGGCGTGACCAGCGGACACGACGTCTGCCAGGCGCCCGGGGTGAAGTGGTACGAGAGCCTCGTGCCGACCGCGGTCGCGGCCCCGTTGCACCCGAACGAGGCAGGCATGGCGGGCATCGGCGCCTATGTCGCGGGCAAGCTCGCCCGGAGCTGAAACGCCGAGCGGGAACCTGGGCGAAACCCGGGGCCGGGCCTGCGCCGACGGGCCGGGTTCGTTCTCCCCCCACGCGAGAACGATCCCGGCCGCCGACGCCGCGACGCCGGCTCCGGTGTTCCCGCCCGTACCCCTCTGACGAGCGGGAACACCGGTCCGCGCCTGGCCCGCCG
>NZ_JBHYJW010000068.1:0-15642 GCF_042741125.1 Amycolatopsis sp. NPDC058986
ATCAACGCCCACTGAGCATCCGAAAGCAACTGAAACCGCGACACGACCAACAGCATCCCAACAAACAACCAGAATATTTGTCAGACACGCCCTAGGCCCGCTACCGCAGGACAGCGAGTTCGCGGGTCTCCCTCCCCCATGGTTGACCGATCGCCGAGCCTGCCCTTATAGTCAACACATTCGTTGATAAACAGAAGGCTTGATAAAGATGGCGGTTGATGATGAATGGCTGGACCGGGCGTTCACCGCGCTGGGCGACCCGGTGCGCCGGGCGCTGATCGCCCGCCTCTCGCGGGGCGAGGCGACGGTGAACGAACTGGCCGAGCCGTTCGAGATCACCAAACAGGCGGTCTCGCGGCACATCCAGGTGCTCGAGACGGCCGGGCTGATCACCCGCAGCCGTGACGGCCAGCGGCGGCCCTGCCATCTCGACCCGGCGGCGCTGGAATCGCTCACCGGCTGGATCGACGGCTACCGGCTGGCGGCCGAGCGCCGCCACCGCAGGCTCGACGACGTCCTCGAAACGCTGAAGGAGCAGGAAAAATGACCAACCCCACCACGATCACCAGCGAGCCCGGCACGCCGTTCATCGACGTCGTCCGCGACTTCGACGCCACCCCGGCACAGGTGTACCGCGTCTGGTCCGACCCCGAACTCGTCGCCCGCTGGCTCGGCCCGGAAGAACTGACCATGGAGCTGATCGAGTACGACGTCCGGTCCGGCGGCGGCTACCGCTACGTGCACCGGACCGCCCACGGCGAGGAGTTCCGCTTCCGCGGGGTCTTCCACACGGCCGAACCCGGCGAGCGGATCATCCAGACCTTCGAATGGGACGGCAAGCCCGGCGAAGTCACCCTCGAGTCCGTCGTGTTCGAGGACCTCGGCAGCAGTACCCGGGTACGCACCCATTCCGTGTTCCCGTCGGTCGAAGCACGGGACGGCGCCGTCGAGTCCGGCATGATGCACGGCATCACCCAGTCCATGGACCGGCTCGCCGCGTTGCTCCGCTGAGCCGGGAAGGGACCCGAAATGACCGTCATGACGAGCTTCTGCATGTCCCTCGACGGCTTCGTCGCCCGTCCCGACGACTCGGTCGGCCCGCTGTTCGACTGGCACACCAACGGCGACGTTCCGGTGCGGCCACCCGGGTACCGGCTCGGCTTCCGGATGTCGGCGGCCAGCGCCCGGTACTGGGAGGAACTGATCGCGACCATGCGGGACGGCGCGATGGTCTGCGGCAGAAGGATTTTCGACCACACCAAGGGCTGGGGCGGTGTCGCGCCGCTCGGCGTGCCCGCCTTCGTGGTGACCCACCGGCCACCACCCCAGGACTGGCCGCCGACCCCGGAAGCGCGGTTCACCTTCGTCCACGACGGCGTCGAAAGCGCTGTGGCACAAGCGAAAGCGGCGGGCGATGGGACCGTGAGCGTGGCGGGCCCGAACATCGCCCAGCAGTGCCTCAACGCGCAACTGCTCGACGAGGTGCGGATCGACCTGGTCCCAGTGTTGCTGGGCAACGGAATCCGCTACTTCGAGAAGATGGACACCGACATCGCCGAGTTCGACCGTGTGGAGGTCGTCGAGGGCACCGGCGTGACGCACCTGCGCTACCGCGTGTGCTATCGCTGAGCACGCCTACGCTGGCGGACATGTACTCCACCGAGATCGAGGTGCGCACCGGCGGCACCGCCGTGGTGCACGACCTGACCAGGGACGCCGAGACCTTCCTTCGCGACGCAGATGCCGAGGACGGCCTCCTGCACGTGTGGGTCCCTCACGCGACGGCGGGCCTCGCCGTGCTGGAGACCGGGGCGGGCAGCGACGACGACCTGCTCACCGCGCTCGACGAACTCCTCCCCCGCGACAACCGGTGGCGGCATCAGCACGGCACGCACGGTCACGGCCGGGACCACGTGCTGCCCGCGCTGGTGCCGCCGTACGCGACGATCCCGGTGCTCGGCGGCGTCCTGGCGCTGGGCACCTGGCAGTCGGTCTGCCTGGTGGACACCAACGTGGACAATCCCGTGCGGCGCGTCCGGTTCAGTTTCCTGGCCGGCTGAGCCAGGTAACGTCGGCGCTGTGACAAGCACACGTCCGCACCGGCTGGTGCTCTGGGACATCGACCACACGCTGGTGGACTACACCGGCATCGGTACCGCCTGGTACGCCGAGGCGCTGAGCACGACGACCGGCACCGAACTGCGGGTCCGTCCCGATTTCGGCGGCCGGACCGAACGCGCGATCTCGGCCGACATCCTCGCTTCGCACGGCATCGAGCCGACCGAGGAGATGATCCAGCGGCTGTGGGCCGAGCTGATCGCGGTCTCCGGACGCGCCGCGGGCACCCTGCGCACCGGCGGCCGGGCGCTGCCGGGCGCCGCCGAGACACTGACCGCGCTGGCCGGGCACGACGGCGTCGTCCAGTCGCTGGTGACCGGCAACCTGCCGGAGATCTCGCGGCTCAAGCTCGCCACGTTCGGCCTGCACGAACACCTCGACCTGGACATCGGTGGCTACGGCTCGCTCTCGGCGCACCGGCCTGACCTCGTCCCGCACGCCGTCGCCCGCGCGGCGGCCAAGCACGGCACCGACTTCGCCGCGAACGCCGTCGTCGTCATCGGGGACACCCCGGCCGACGTCGACGCGGCGCTGCACCATGGCGCCGTCGCCGTCGCGGTCGCCACCGGGACCTACGGCGCGGACGAGCTGCGGGCCGCGGGCGCGCACACGGTGCTGGCGGACCTCACCGACGCAGCCGCGGTCCGGGCCGCTGTGCTGGGCGCATAGTCCTTTCGGCCAGCCCTCGTCCACCGGTGGTAGCACTCCCCTAGGGGAAATCTAGCCCCGGCGATGGATGTTCTCCTCCGTGCGCGCACGGAAGACTTCCGGGCATGACAGAAGCAGCGCCGGCGGTGGGGACCGCCGACGGTGTCCGGACCGGGGGGAGTGACTCGGGCGAGACGGCCCGCGTCACCGCGAAGCTCGCCGTGTTGTGGCACCGACTACCGTTCACCACCACCGTCGTCATGGCGATGCTGATGCTGAGCGTCGCCACCGGCGCGCTCTGGCGCGCCGCCGAGGACCACACGGCGTACCCGCTCGTCGCGTACGGCCTGCCGTCGCTGGAGGCCGGGCACTGGTGGACGCTGGTGACCGGGCCGTTCTTCGCGGTCGTCCCGTGGTTCTACCTGCCGATGGTGGGGAGCTTCGCGCTCTTCGCCGGGATCGCCGAATGGCGGCTCGGCACGCGGCGCGCCATGGTCGTCACGATCGGCGGGCAGCTCGTGAGTGTGCTGGTGGCGCTGCAGTTCCTCGCGCTGTACCGCGGCTCCGGCTGGGTGTGGGCGGACCGGCTGGCCACCACCATGGACGTCGGGTTCTCCGGTGGCGCACTGTTCGCGATGGCCGTCGCGAGCGCCAGCCTGCGCGCGCCGTGGCGGCTGCGGGTGCGGGCCGGGCTGTGCGTGTACGCCGGTGTCGCGATCATCTACGTCGGGACGCTCGCGGATCTGGTGCACTTCTTCGCGCTGGTGCTCGGGCTCCCGCTCGGCCGTCTGCTGGTCGGCCCGCACCGGGTCAAGGAGCCCAGCCGCCCGACACTGCGGGAACGGCGGCTGCTCGCGGTCTCCGGGCTGCTCCTGGTCACCGTCGCCGAAGTCGTCATGTACTTCGTGCCCGGCGACGGTCCCTTCGGATCTTCGGCCGACATGTCGCCGTCGGGTATCGAACTCGCCGTGCTGTGCGTCGTGGTGCTCCCGGTCCTCAACGGACTGCGCAAGGGCAGCCAGTTCGCCTGGCGCTGGGCGATCGGGCTCACCCTCTTCGCGATGGCCCAGGTGCTCCTGATCGGCGGGCTGATCGCGGTCGCGCACTACCTCGGCGGCGACTTCGACGCCGAGACGCCGTCACTGTCCTTGGTGGACAATCTCCTGTGGACGGTCGAGTTCGTGCTGCTGATCGGCGCGCGCGACGCGTTCCGGGCGCCGTCCCGGCGGCGGCGCAAGCGCCTCACCCGGGTCGGCCCCGGCCCGGCGATCGCGCGGGCCCTGCTCGGGCACAACGGCGGCAGCACGTTGTCGTGGATGACGACCTGGCCGCAGAACTCGTACTTCGTGACCGCCGACGGCCGCTCCTACCTCGCCTACCAGCAGCACGCCGGTGCCGCGATCGCGCTCGGCGACCCGATCGCCCCGGACGGCAAGGGCGCACGCGCGATCACCGAGTTCGCCGCGATGTGCGAGGACTCCGGGCTCGTCCCGTGCGTGTTCTCGGCGACGGCCACCACGATCGAGGTCACCAGGGAACTCGGCTGGAAGCACGTCCAGGTCGCCGAGGACACCCTCATCGACCTCGAGTCCCTCGAGTTCCGCGGCAAGGCGTGGCAGGACGTCCGCACCGCGCTGAACCGGGCGAAGAAGGACGGCATCGAGTTCCGGTTGGTGCGGCTGGCCGAACAGCCCGAGGCGATCGTCGAGCAGGTCCGCTCGGTGTCCGAGGAATGGGTCAGTGACAAGGGCATGCCGGAGATGGGCTTCACGCTCGGCGGCGTCGACGAGGCGATGGACCCGGCGACCAGGGTCGGCCTCGCGGTCGACGCGGACGGCGTCGTGCACGGCGTGACTTCGTGGCTGCCGGTGCACATCGGCGGCGGCCAGGTCGGCGGCTGGACGCTGGACGTGATGCGCCGCCGCGCGGACGGGTTCCGGCCCGCGATGGAGTTCCTGATCGCCTCGGCCTGCCTCGCCTTCCGCGAGGAGGGTGCCCGGTTCGTGTCGCTGTCCGGCGCCCCGCTGGCGCACAGCTCGCGCAGCGGCCCCGCGCACACCGTGGAACGCGCGCTCGAAACGCTCGGCGCGCTGATGGAGCCGTACTACGGTTTCCGCTCGCTGCACGCGTTCAAGGCGAAGTTCCAGCCGCGCCACGAACCGCTGTACCTGACCTTCCGCGACGAGGCGGACCTGCCGCGGATCGGACTCGCGCTGCAACGCGCCTATCTGCCGAAGACAGGCCTGCTGGAACTGGCGAAAATGGCCCGCAAACGCTGATTCTTCCGCGGAGGTCCGTGAATGCCACATTGAGGGACTCTGAGTCCCTCAATGTGGCATTCACGGACTTACGACCCAGGCTCGCCCGCTCGGGTGGTGTCCTTTGTGGACGCGGTGGGGCTGGGGTGCCGAGGGACGCCTTCGGTGCGTTGGTCGCGCCAAGGGACGCCCGCGTCGCGCTCAACGCACCCAGGGCGTCCCTCGGTGATCGTCGCGCCTCTCTGACAGGGCCGCAAAGGACTCCTTACCGGCGTTGAGCGCTGGCAAGGAGTCCTTCACGGCGTTTCCGTCCTTTGTGGACACGCGAGGCGGGGCGCGGGTGCGGGAAGTCCGTGGGGGCCTCCTTGAGGGATCCTGGGTCTCTCCGGGAGGCCCCCACGGACTTGAGCGGTGCGGCCGGGTCAGCGGGTCGAGGGTGGCGGGGTCGTGGTGGTGCGGTCGGATTCCGGGACGCCCCGGTAGCTGCGGAGGACGCGCAGCAGCTGCTCGCGATCCGCGGCGCCGGGGACGTCCTGGTCGGAGTAGGCGACCAGGACCGCGGACTGCGCGGCCGGCGCGTCACCCGAACTCATCGCGATGGCCGCGACCAGGGCGCGCTTCGGCACGCACGGACCGGCCTCCGACGGCACGACCTCGGCGAGGGCGACGCTCGCGGGCCGGGTCTTGCCCGGGGCGAGCGTGACCTCGGCCTGCTGTGCGGGCTGCGGAGCGATCTGGGCGAGCGGGCCCGCGTCGGGGCTGTACCGGCTCACCGCGAGGTCGTTGACCGCCTGCGCGGCGGCCGTCGCGGGATCCGCGACCTTCACGGTCGTGACGCCGCTGCCACCCCGTTCGCTCGACGACTTCCCGGGGCAGAACCCGCTGTCCAGGAAGGCGCTCGTGGCGAGCGTGATCCCGGGGACGGCCGGTCCCTTTTCCCAGCCGTGCAGGGTGCCGGGCTTCGGCTGCCAGTTCGGCGGGACGTCGTAGGCGTACGAACCGTCACGACCGGCCACCGCGTGCCAGCCGTCCACCACCGCGGGCACCGTGACCTGCGGAGGCGGAGTGTAGACGCTCGGCTTACGGCTCGTCGGCGCCGAGGCGCGGTCGTCGTGGCCCGAGCCGAAGTACTGCGAGACCGCACCCGCGAGCGCCACCACGCCGACGGCGATCCAGCCGACGTAACCGCGGCCCCGCTTTTGCGGCCGGGTCCGGCGGGCGGCCCGGATCCGTTGTGGTTCGGCGCGCGGCGGTTCGGGCTGTTCGATCCCCGAGGGCTGAGGCGCGCCGTAGCCCTCGCTGGGCCGGAAGCCACGCGAGTCCGAGGGCTCGTAGCCCCCGAACCCGCGCAGCGCGGCGTTGTCCTCGTAGCCGGGCGCATCGTCGCGCTTGCGGCCGAACCACCCCATCGGTCGCGGACCCTCAGGAGCGGATGAGCTTGACCAGGTGATCGACCACCGCGTCGACGGCGATCTCCTCGCGCTCGCCGGTGCGCCGATCCTTGACCTCGACGACCCCGTTGGCCAGGCCGCGCCCGACCACCAGGATCGTCGGGACGCCGACCAGCTCGGCGTCGGCGAACTTCACGCCGGGGGTCGCCTTGCGGTCGTCGAGCAGGACCTCGACCCCGGCGGTGCTCAGCTCGGCGGCCAGCTTCTCGGCGCCCGCCGCGACGGTCTCGTCCTTGCCCGCGATCACGACGTGCACGTCGAACGGCGAGACCTCGCGGGGCCAGACCAGCCCGAGATCGTCGTGGTTCTGCTCGGCGAGCACCCCGACGAGCCGGGACACCCCGACGCCGTAGGAGCCCATGGTGATGCGGATCGGCTTGGAGTCCGGGCCGAGCGCGTCCAGCTCGAACACGTCGGCGTACTTGCGGCCGAGCTGGAAGATGTGGCCGATCTCGATACCGCGCGCGGCGACCAGCGTGCCCTGGCCGTCCGGGGAGGCGTCGCCCTCGCGGACCTCGGCGGCCTCGATCGTGCCGTCGGGGGTGAAGTCGCGGCCCGCGAGGAGGTCGACGACGTGGTGGCCGGCCTTGTCGGCACCGGTGACCCAGGCCGTCCCGGTGACGACGCGCGGGTCGACGAGGTAGCGAACGCCGTTGTCCTGCAAGGCTTTCGGCCCGATGTAGCCCTTGACGAGGAACGGGTTCTTCGCGAAGTCGGCCTCTTCGAGCAGGGCGACCTCGGCGGGTTCGAGCGAGGCTTCGAGGCGCTTCATGTCGACCTCGCGGTCGCCGGGGACGCCGACGCCGAGCAGCTCCCACTCCTTGGCGCCCGGCTGGCGGGTCTTCACCAGGACGTTCTTCAGCGTGTCGGCGGCGGTGAACTCGCGCCCGAGACCGGCCGCGTTCAAGAACGCGACCAGCGTCTCGATGGTGGGCGTGTCCGGCGTGTGGTGCACCTGCGCGGCGGGACGTCCCTCGACGGGCTGCGCGGGCGGCGCGGGCGTGACGACGGCTTCGACGTTGGCGGCGTAGCCCGAACCGGTGCTGCGGACGTAGGTGTCCTCACCCGTTTCGGCGACGGCCAGGAACTCCTCGGAGGCCGAGCCGCCCATCGCGCCCGACGTCGCCTTGACGATGACGTACTCGAGGCCGAGCCGGTCGAACAGCTTGATGTAGGTGTCGCGATGGGCCTGGTAGGACCGCTCCAGGCCCGCGTCGTCGAGGTCGAAGGAGTAGGAATCCTTCATGACGAACTCGCGGCCGCGCAGGATGCCCGCGCGGGGCCGCGCCTCGTCGCGGTACTTCGTCTGGATCTGGTACAGCGTGACCGGATAGTCCTTGTAGGAGGAGTACTCCCCCTTCACGGTCAGCGCGAACAGTTCCTCGTGCGTCGGGCCGAGCAGGTAGTCGGCGCCCTTGCGGTCCTTGAGCCGGAACAGGCTGTCGCCGTACTCGGTCCAGCGGTTGCTGGCCTCGTAGGGCTCCTTCGGCAGCAGCGCGGGGAACTGGATCTCCTGCCCGCCCATCGCGTTCATCTCCTCGCGCACCACGTTCTCGATGCGGCGCAGCACGCGCATCCCGAGCGGCAGCCAGGAATAGCCACCCGGGGCGACCCGGCGGACGTAGCCGGCACGCACCAGCAGCCGGTGGCTGGGTACCTCGGCGTCCGCCGGATCCTCGCGCAGGGTGCGGAGGAACAACGACGACATCCTGGTGATCACTTCTGGCTCCTCGCGAAAGCGGGCAGGTAGACGTGCTGTGCAGCGTAGTCAACCCCCCTTGACCGCTTCCAACGGGTTATCGGCGGGCGCCGGTTTCTGTCGGTGGTACCCGCTAGCGTCCCGTCCATGACGCTGACCACGGGCATGATCACCATCGACTGCGCCGACCCGCCGAAGCTGGCGAGTTTCTGGACGCGGGCGCTGGGCACGGAAATCGACCAGGACTACGGCTTCTTCCTGACGCTGAAACCACCGGCGCAGGGCGGGCTGGTCCTGGGCTTTCAGCAGGTCCCGGAACCGCGAAAGGGGAAGAACAGGGTGCACATCGACTTCGGCACGAGCGATCGGAAGGAGGAGATAGCCAGGCTGGTGGCGCTGGGCGCGGACGAGCACGAGACCCACGAGCTGCCCGGGCTCACGTGGACGGTGCTCACCGATCCGGAGGGCAACGAGTTCTGCGTCTCGTCGGGCCTGCACGGCTGAGGGCATACCCGGGCGGGCACACTGGCGGGCATGAGCGACGCTGGCGAGCGAATCATGGACATCATGCGCCAAAAGGGATTCGACACGGTCTCGCGGAGCGAGGCGATCGCATGACCCATCGTGTACTCCTGCCATGGCGCGACATCGAGGTCCCGGCGGGCCTGTCCGTCAGCTACTACGACGGCACCGGCCCGTTCCCGGACGACAGCGTTCTCGACGACGTCGAGTTCTACGTGCTGCCCTACGACCAAGGGCCCGAGCCGGCGCGGCTGATCCCGAAGCTGCCCGCGCTGCGAGCGGTCCAGTCGCTCTCGGCGGGCGTGGAGATGCTGCTGCCCGTGGTGCCGGAGGGGGTCGCGCTGGCCAACGGGCGGGGGCTGCACGACCTCAGCGTCGCCGAGCACGCGCTCGCGCTGATCCACGCCGCGCAGCGGGATCTGCCGCGCTGGTTCGCGCAGCAGGCCGCCGGCTCGTGGGAGCGCGAGCACACGCGGTCGCTCGCGGACAGCCGGGTGCTGCTGGTCGGGTACGGCTCGATCGGCCAGGCGATCGAGCGTCAGCTGCTCGCCGCCGAGGCCGTGGTGACCAGGGTGGCGAGCACGGCGCGGCCCGGCGACCACGTGCACGCGGTCGCGGAGCTGCCGGACCTGCTGCCCGAGGCGGACATCGTGGTGCTGATCCTGCCGGACACCCCGGCCACGCGCGGGCTCGTCGGCGCGGCGGAGCTGGCCGCGCTGCCCGACGGCGCGCTGGTCGTCAACGTCGGCCGCGGTACCGCCATCGACACCACGGCGCTGCTGGCCGAGACGAGTTCGGGGCGGCTGCGCGCGGCACTCGACGTGGTGGATCCCGAACCGCTGCCGAGCGACCATCCACTGTGGAAGGTGCCGGGCGTGATCCTGACCCCGCACATCGCGGGCGGGTCGGCCTCGTTCTACCCGCGCGCGAAGCGGCTGGCCGCCGAGCAGCTGCGCCGCTTCGCCGCGGGCGAGGACCTCCTGAACCGGGTGCGCTGAGCCGCTGGTCAGCTCCAGCGCGTGCGGTGGGCCAGCCAGCGCCGGGTCGCCGCCGCGAGCCTGCGCTGGCGTGCCCGGACCCCGGTCGTCGCCGGGGGTTCGGGCAGCCTGCCCGCGTGCTCGGTGTACCCGGCGAGCGCGACCCCGAAGGCGGTGACGGCCCAGCCGGGTACCCCGGACAGCACCGGGCGGCCACGCAGCAGCCGGTCGACGTCGGCGGGCGCGTGCCCGGCGTCGAGCAGGTGCGGCACGAGCGTGACGAGGTCGAGCCAGCCCGCGCCGCGGGCCGGATAGCGCCAGTTCGTCACCAGGACCCGGCCCGGTCCGGTGCGCACCAGGCTGTCCGGCTCGATCCCGTTGTGCAGCAACGTGTCCCCCGCCGCCCACGGATGCCACGAGGTCTCCAGCGCGACCAGCGAGCCGAGATTGCGGGCCGCCCACGGGTCCAGATCGTCCGGCGGGCGGGCGGCGATCTCACGCCAGCCGCGCAGCAGCGGCCCGAGGTCGTCCAGCGCGGCGGGGACGTCCGGCAGCGGGCACGGGGTGAGCGTGCGCCCGAGCGCGCCGAAGGTGGCCAGCACCGCGGACAGATCGGGCGAGCCGGGCCGCAGCACCGGCCGGGTGCCGTCGAAATCCACGAACGCCAGCACCAGCCACGAATCGTCCACAAAGGACAGTAATCGGGGCGCCGGGGCCGCCTCGGGCAGCCGGGCGGTGACCGCGGCCTCGGCCCGGTAACCGCCCGCCCGCGGGCTGTCCGCGGGCAGTGCCTTGACGAACGCGCGGCCACCGTTCTCCAGTTCGAGCCGGGCCGCGATGGCACCGTCGAACTCCGGGGTCTGCCACAACGACCGCCGTACCGCGCCTCCCAGCTCTCGCTCCACCACGTCACGCACCGGCTCCGGCAGATCGTGCCAGCCCCGGCGCGCGGACACCGACGCCGTCATCACGCTCCCCTGCGCCGCACTCCCCGTCCGTGAAAATCCACGGTACAGAAATTCGCGCGGGCGGGTCGCCGCGTCAGGGCTCAGGTGACGGGCAGGACGTACCCCGCCCACGTCTGGACGGTGCGGTAGCCGCAGCGTTCGTAGACGCCCAGCGCGCCCTGTGCGTTGTCGACATCGACGTTGAGCGCGGATCGCTCGAAGCCCTGCTCCTTCGCCTTCTCCAGCGTGTACCCGAGCAGCGCCGACGCGATCCCCCTGCCACGCAGTGACTCGCGGGTACCGACGTCGCTGACGTACAGCTCGCGGACGCCGGTGGCCGCCTCGTCGGAGGCGAAATACGCGCTCAGCACGAACGCGAGCACCTCGTCCCCGGCCGGAGAGAGCAGCAGGAACGACAGCTCCGGCCGGAAATCCTTGCTCTCGCTCACCTGGTGCCGCCACATCTCGGGCGACTGTTCGGCCGAGCCCCAGTGGTCGGCGAAGACGGCGTTGCGCGCGAGCCGGGTGAGTTCGTCGTAGCGTCCGGTATACGGCACCGGCTCGAACCCCGGCGGGAGCGGCCGTGCCGGGGGCAGGCTCGCGAGATCGGCCCGCATGTCCACAAAGGACCGCAGATGCCGGAACCCGGCGCGCTCCAGCGTTCCCGCGAACCACCGCTGATCCTCGTGCGCGGCGGCGTGCAGCTCCAATGGTGCGCCAGGGAACGCCTTTTCGTGCACCCGCTTCGCCGACTCGGCGAACCACGCCATGAGGTGTTCGCCCAGCGCGTCATCGCGGTAATCCGGATGCGTGAGCGCTTCGAACCGCACCATGTGCGCCGGATCCGCGGAGCCCCGGCGGATCACGATGCCGGAAGCGACGAGTCGCTCGCCGTCCCAGCCGCTGGTCGAAGCCCCGGTGAGGTCGACGTTCGGGCTGCTCATCAGCTCCCGCAGGTCCGCGGCGTCGTAGTGCTCGCCGGTCGGCTCGACCTTTTCCGTGATCGCGACCAGTTCGGCCATCGCCGGGGCGTCGTCGAGGGTCAGCGGCCGCCAGAGGAGATCCATCACGCGAGGCTAAGCATCCGTACCGGCCCGCGCACCCGGATTTCCCCCGATTACGCTCAGGGTGTGCTCGTGCTCCTCCCCCCTTCCGAGACCAAGGCCGACGGCGGCAACGGCCCGGCGCTCGACCTGACCGCGCTGTCCTTCCCCGAGCTGAACCCGGTACGGGCGAAACTGGCCGACGCGCTGGCCGACCTCGCCCGCGACGTCCCGGCCAGCCTCGCCGCGCTCGGCATCTCGGCCCGGCAGAGCGACGAGGTCACCCGCAACGCCCGGCTCTGGACCTCGCCCACCATGCCGGCACTCAGCCGCTACACCGGCGTGCTCTACGACGCGCTCGACGTCCGCGGCTTCACGAAGGCGGGACTGGCGAAGGCCCAGCGACGGCTGGCCATCACGTCCTCACTGTTCGGCGTGGTCTCCGCCACCGACCCGATCCCGGCGTACCGGCTTTCCGGCGGCAACACGGTCCCGGGGCTGGGCACCGTCCGCGGCCTGTGGAAGCCCGTCCTCGAACCCGTGCTGCACGAGATCGAGGGCCTGATCGTGGACCTGCGCTCCGGCACCTACTCGGCGTTCGCCAAGCTGCGGCCGGACGCGGTGACCGTGCGCGTGGTGACCGAGGACGCGCACGGAAACCGCACCACGGTGAGCCATTTCAACAAGGCCTACAAGGGCAGGCTCGCCGCGGTGCTGGCCACCACCAGGGCCGAACCGTCCACTGTGGAGCAACTTGTCAAGGTGATTACCAAGGCCGGGCTGGTGGTCGAACGCACCGGCGAGCACGCGCTGGAACTGCTCACCGGGGACTGACCTCCGGTACCGGATAGTCCGGCACGACGACCGCCGTGGCCGCCTTCCGCACCTGCCGCCCGATCAGCTTGAAGACCAGGTTCTTGCCCGGCGTGTACGGGATCATCCTGATCTGCCACAGGTGCAGCCGGGTCTGCCACGGCGTGCCCGGCGCGACCCGTTTCGCCATGCCGAGCGCGAACTTGTTGTTGAGCCGGGAGAACTCCCGCAGCCGTTCCTCGTACCGCGTGAACGCCAGGCGGTGGTCGCCGTGCGCGGCCGCGAGTTCCCCGGCGAGCACGTAGGCACCGACCAGCGCCACGCTCGTCCCCTGCCCGGACAATGGCGAACCGGCACACGCCGCGTCGCCGACCAGCGCGACCCGGCCGGCCGACCAGTGATCCAGCCGCACCTGCGCGCAGGCGTCGAGATAGAAGTCCGGCGCCCGGCGCGCCTGCTCCAGCAGGAACGGCACGTCCCAGGCAGCCCCTTCGTACACTTCGGACAGCAACGCGTACTGGCTCTCGACGTCGCGGTAGTCATACGCGCGCCCGTGTGCCGGGAACATCAGAGTGGCACGGGCCTCGCCGTCGACCCGGGTGTCCGACACGGTCGCGACCCGGCCCGGTTCGACGAAAGTCCGCTGCGTCCGGTCCAGGCCCCAGCGGTCCGGCACGGTGAACGTGGAGAGCACGACGCCGAGGTCGTGCAGCACGGCGCTGTCCTCACCGAAGGCCAGGTCCCGCACCGGGGAATGCAGGCCGTCGGCGCCGAGCACCACGTCGAAGGTCTTCGGCGCGGACCGGGCGAAGGTGACGTCGACGCCCTCGGGAGTTTCGGTCAGCGCGGTGACGGCGTCGCCGAACACGAACTCCGCGTGCGCGCCCGCCCGTTCGTCGAGCAAGGCGAGCAGATCGCCGCGGAGGATCTCGACGTCGAGCGGATCGAAGGAACCGAACGTGCCGTCCATCCAGGCGATCCGCTCCCCCTGAGCGTCCACATAGGCCATACCGGTGATGTCGGTGGCGACGGCGCGCGCGTCGTCGAGCACGCCCGTGCGTTCGGCGACGTCGAGCGCGGCGCCCCGGATGTCGATGGCCTGCCCACCCCGGCGCGGCGCGCCCGCGCGCTCGACGACGGTGACATCGAAGCCGTACCGGCCGAGCCAGTACGCCAGCGTGACTCCGGCGACCCCCGCGCCGGAAACGAGCACAGTTTTCGTGGTCATGAAGGCTCCCCTGCCTGTGACGAAGCGGGTCATCTCTGGATACCCGCACTATCCAACGTAGGATAGTGCCGGTATCCAGTCAAGAGGAGCGGCGTGAAGGTCAAGGAACTGAGCCTGCGGGCGAACGTGTCCATCCCGACGATCAAGTACTACCTGCGCGAAGGGCTGCTCCCCAAGGGCGAGCCGCTCGGCGAGACCAAGGCCGAGTACGGCGAGGACCACCTCACCCGCCTGCTGCTGATCCGCACGCTCGTGGAGACCGGCGAAGTCCCCATCGCCCGGATCCGGCACCTGCTCGACGCCATCGACAACGAGAGCCTCCCCTCGCAGGACCTCCTCGCCGCGGCGATGTACGCGGCCACGCCCGACGCCCGCAGCACGGCGCACGACGACGGCTTCGGCGACCGCACGGGTGCCGAAACGTTACTGACCCACGAAGGCTGGACGTCCACTTCGGACGGACGGGACCAGCTCGCCCGCGCCCTCGCCGGACTGCGCCGCATCGGCCTGCCCGCCGACCCAGACAAGCTCGGGCCCTATCTGGACGCGGCCAAGACGATCGCCGCGCAGCAACTGCCCCTGCTGCCCGCGCCCGAGGATCGCGCGGAGTTCGCGGTGCGCGCCGTGCTCGGCGCGGTGCTGTACGAGCGCCTGCTGGCGACGTTGATCCGGATCGCCACGGAAAACGCCAGGTAGGTCCATGAATGCCACATCGAGGTTTTCTCACTAAGAGGCCTGGGGCCGTGGGTGCTGCCGAATGCGCCGAAGGACGCCTTCGGTCTGCCGGGCCCGGAGTGCGACAAGGGCGTCCCTGGGAGGCGGCGGAAGTACTCAGGGCCTCCCGCCCACGCCGACAGCATCACCCGGTGTCGGCGTGCACGGGGAGGCATTCACGGACCGGAAGACACCGGCAGGCGTTCACTCGAAAGTGTCACGAAAAGACATGTCATCAGGATTTCATGGTTCGTGGATAACTTTCCCTTTTCCCGACACAACAGCGTATTCGGCGGGGAAGGAACGCTCACATGAAGAAACCTCAATGGGTGGCGGTGATCGGCACGGCTGTCGCCACCCTGGTCGCCGGGCTGCTCGGCGCCACGGCTTCGACCGCGCAGGCCGAGGGGGCCCATTACTACATTCTCGTCGGCGGCACCTGTGACGGCGCCGGAAATGTGTACAACGACGCCTGGCTGCGCGGCGGCATCCGGCGGGTCGTGCACTACCCGGCCGGTGCCGCGGGGCTGCCGGGCTGCGACCAGACGCCGATGGACCAGAGCGTCGCCCGTGGCCACGAGGAGGGCAACCGCGTCGTCCAGAGCGCTTTCGCGGAGAACCCCGGGGCCGAGTTCACCGTCGTTGGCTATTCGCAGGGCGCGATCGTCGCGAACCTGGTGCTCAACGACATCGCCGACGGAAAGCTCGGCGTGGACAAGTCGCGCTTCACCGCGAAGATCTTCGCGGACCCGATGCAGCCGGTCGGCCCGCCGGGACGCGGGATCAGCGCGGTGCTCCCGGCGGGGATGGGCGCGCCGTCGCCGTTCGGCGGCTATGTTTCGTTCGGCCCCGGCCGTCCCAACTTCGGCGGTATCCCGTTCATCCGCTATTGCATCGAGACCGACGGCGTCTGCCATTTCGACACCCTCGAAGCACCGGGCGGATATTTCGCGCAGCACCAGTGTTATCAGTGGACCCGGCCGACGGACGGCCGGTCCATCATGGGCGACACCATCGCCGACGGGGTGTACACCAACGCCTCGCAGCCGTTGCCGCGCCAGAACTGCCGTCCGCCGTGGCCCCGCGCCTGAGCGGATGACCACCCGGACCGGGGGGGCCCCCCCGCCCCCGCCCGGGCCCCCCCGCCCGGGGTCCCCCATAAGCCCCCCCGCGGGGGGTGGGGCCCCGCCGCGGCCCGCCCCCCCCCCCGGGGGCCCGGGGCGG
>NZ_JBHYJW010000068.1:15652-28571 GCF_042741125.1 Amycolatopsis sp. NPDC058986
GGGTTTTTTTTTTTTACACCGAGCGGGCCCCGGGGCCCCCCCCCCCCCGGGGCCCCCCCCCCCGGTCCGGGGCGCAGACGGCCAGGTCGAACCCGGCGTCCTCGCCGAGTGCGAGCGCGGCCACGAGCTTCCCGGCGAACGGCGCCAGCGTCAGTCCCGCCGCGCCGAACCCGGTGGCGAGCACGAGGCCGTCCGCCGCCCGTCCGAGTACCGGCACCCCGTCCGGCGTGCCCGGCCGGAAGCCCACCCGCGTCTCGGCCAGCGTCGCGTCGGCCAGGCCCGGCGCGACGGCGAGCGCGTGCTCCAGCACCTCGCGCTGCCCGGCAGCGGTGACCCGGTGGTCGAAGCCCGCGCCGGATTCCCGGGTCGCCCCGGCGACGACCCGCGAGCCCGGGAACGCCAGCAGGTAGTGGCTCGTCCGCGGCAGCACGACCGGCCACGCCGACGTCTTCGCCGGTACGTCGAAATGGCTGATCTGCCCCCGCTGCGGTGTCACCGGGACCCGGATTCCCAGCTGCGCCACCAGATCCGCGGTCCACGCGCCCGCGGCCGCCACGACGACGTCAGCGTCGAAGACCTCGCCGCCGGCCAGGACTCGCGACGCCTTGCCGGGCCGCGGCGACAACCGGGCGTGACTCGCCACCAGGCGCGCGCCCCGGCGCCGCGACGCCGTGAGCAGCGCCTGGCGCACCTGACGTCCGTCGACCCTGGCCGCACCGGACAGGTGGACCGCGCCCAGTTCCGGCGCCAGCGGCGGGAACAACTCCCGCGCCTGTACCGGATCGAGCCGCCGGATCTTCCCCGCGCCCGGCGCGATCGCCGCCCGCTCGGTGAGACGCCGTTCCCTTTCGCCGAGTTCGCTTTCGTCTTCGGAGACGAGCATTCCGCCCACGACCTCGTACGACGACGCCTCACCGGTCTCCTCGGCGAGTTGCCCGGCCAGTTCGGGGTAGTACGCGGCGGCGGCCGACGCCAGCGGGAAGAGCGCGTCCTCCCAGTGCGAGGTCCACGGGCTGACGATCCCCGCGCCCGCCCCGGTCGCCGCCCCGGCCAGCCCGGCGTCCACCACGACGACCTCCGCGCCGCGACGGACCAGGTGATACGCCGTCGCCGCGCCCGCGATGCCACTGCCGATCACGATCACACGCATACCGGGACCCTGCCCCAGCCGCGCGGTGCGGTTCAACGCTTACCGCGGTAAGTACCAATCCGACCAAAAGGAGGCGGACACGGTCCGCA
The DNA here is from genome assembly GCF_042741125.1 of Amycolatopsis sp. NPDC058986. Taxonomy (NCBI): domain Bacteria; kingdom Bacillati; phylum Actinomycetota; class Actinomycetes; order Pseudonocardiales; family Pseudonocardiaceae; genus Amycolatopsis; species Amycolatopsis sp. NPDC058986. Next base: position 16,892 of record NZ_JBHYJW010000068.1, read on the forward strand.
GCCGATCTGCTCGTAGGTACCCGTTTCCGCCGTGGCTGACGTCGGATTGGTAAACGAACGGCACAGTATTCGGTTGCGCGCGCTCGAGCGGGTGCGGGATGCTCTGCGCGATCCGGCAGGGAGCCGGTGGAGAGCGAGGGAGGTGGCCCCGATGGCGATGACCGTCCTGGGTGCTGCCCGCACCCGTCCACCCGCCCCCCGAGGCTGATCCGCGTCTTCCGCGCGCCCGGTGGGGCATCCCTGAACCAGGAGAACCCACCAGTGCGTCAGCACGATTTCGACGAAGACCACAAAGAGCACGAGTTCAACGACCGTTTCGACCGCTTGGCCCGGCGCGCCCGCCGCAACCGCCAGCCCGGGCCCGAGCGGGCCGGCCGGATCACCGAAAGCGAACGCGTCCGCCTCGACCGGCTGCGTGAGGACGCCTACACCGAAACGGCACTGCCCGACGGCGCCGACCGCTGGACCACCTGGGACGAGGCCGAGCAGGGCCCGCTCCCCCGGCCGGACTGGGTGATCACCGGGCTCGGCGCGGTCGACACCGACCTCGGCGTGCTCAAGACCGGGAAGGAGGCCGACGTCCATCTGCTGCGCCGCAACCTGCCCGGCACCGAGGGCGTCCTGCTCGCGGCCAAGCGGTACCGCAGCGACGAACACAAGCTGTTCCACCGGGACGCGGGCTATCTCGAAGGCAGGCGCATGCGCCGGTCACGGGAGAACCGCGCGATGGCGGGCCGCACGACCTTCGGCCGCAACCTGATCGCCGAACAGTGGGCGGCCGCCGAGTTCGCCGCGCTGTGTCGCCTGTGGACGATGGGGGCGCCGGTCCCGTATCCGGTGCAGCGCAACGGGACCGAGGTGCTGCTGGAGTTCCTCGGGGACGACGACGGCGCGGCGGCACCCCGGCTGGCCCAGCTGAGGCCCGAACCCGGCGAACTGGCCGACCTGTGGCAGCAAGCCGTCGCGGCGCTGGAGCTGCTCGCCGGCGAGGGCGTCGCCCACGGTGACCTCTCGGCGTACAACCTGCTCGTGCACGAGGGCAGGCTCATGGTGATCGACCTGCCGCAGGTGGTCGACGTCGTGGCCAATCCCGGCGGTCTCGAGTTCCTCGCCCGCGACGTCCGCAACCTCGCGGGATGGTTCCACGCGCGGGGGCTTTCCGAGCAGGTCACGGCGATCGACGACCTGCTGGCGGAGCTGACGCGGGCCGCCGGGCTCGGCTGAACGGGTGACGCCGCGGCCGCGCGCACCCGGCGCGGCTGCGGCGTTGCCCACACCCGGGCGCCTCGATGCGAAGTCGCAGCGGGGACTCCGGTACAGTGATGACAGACCGCAACCGGCGGCGTGGATGAGTTGGTGTCCGTCGCCTCCAAAGCCAGCCGAATGGCTCGCGGTATCCGAAATGACCAAAGCGGCGCGCGGTGTCGACCACACGGTGTGCCGGGTTCGTCCCTGTGAACGCCCACCGCACACCATCTTGTCCGCCTGCGCGCGGACAGCCCGGGCCTCCTTGCGACGTACCACGTCCGAGAGGCATTTGTGACAGTCACGTTCAACCATGGCCCTTCCTCCGCGCGCGCGGACCGTCCCCGGGGACGCAAGCCGCGTCACCGCGGCGCGGACACCGGCCGTCCCGCCCCCGCTTCCGCGGACGCCGGAATGCTGCGCGACGACGCGGTGGAGACCGTGGTCACCAAGACCTTCGCCCAGCTGGGCCTCCCCGAGGAACTGCTGCGCGCGCTGGCCGCCGCCGGGATCGACAAGCCGTTCCCGATCCAGTCGGCCACCATCCCCGACGCGCTGGCCGGACGTGACGTCCTCGGCCGCGCGCAGACCGGTTCCGGCAAGACGCTCGCGTTCGGCCTGGCCATGCTGGCCCGGCTCGACGGCGGCAAGGCCCGTCCGAAGCGCCCGCGCGCGCTCGTGCTGGTGCCGACCCGCGAGCTGGCCATGCAGGTGGCCGACTCGCTGACCCCGCTGGCCAAGGCCATGGGCCTGTGGTGCCGCACCGCCGTCGGCGGGATGGCCTTCGGCCGCCAGGCCGACTCGCTCTCCCGCGGCGTCGACCTGCTCATCGCCACCCCCGGCCGGCTGTCGGACCACGTGCGGCAGGGCACCGCGAACCTCGGCGACTGCAACTTCATCGCGCTCGACGAGGCCGACCAGATGGCGGACATGGGCTTCATGCCGCAGGTCCGCGAGATCCTCGACCTGACCCCGCCCGGCGGGCAGCGGCTGCTGTTCTCCGCGACGCTCGACGGCGACGTCAACAAGCTGGTGAAGCAGTACCTGGCCGACCCGGTGACCCACTCGGTCGCGCCGTCGACCGCCAGCGTCACCACGATGGACCACCACCTGCTCCAGGTCTCCCACCAGGACAAGCAGGACATCGTCACCCAGATCGGCGCCCGCGAGGGCCGCACGATCATGTTCGTGCGCACCAAGCACCACGTCGACCGGCTCGCCGAGCGGCTGCGTGAGCAGGGCGTGCACGCGGGGGCGCTGCACGGCGGCAAGACGCAGGGCCAGCGCAACCGGGTGCTCGCGGACTTCAAGGAGGGCCACACCCCGGTGCTCGTGGCCACCGACGTGGCCGCCCGCGGCATCCACGTCGACGACGTCTCGCTGGTGCTGCACGTCGACCCGGCCGCCGACCACAAGGACTACCTGCACCGCGCCGGCCGCACCGCGCGCGCCGGGGCGTCGGGTGTCGTGGTCACCCTGGTGACCAACGACCAGCGCCGCACCGTCCGCCGGATGACCGACCGGGCGGGCGTCCGCGCCGAGTCCACCATGGTCCGGCCGGGCGACGCCGCGCTGACCGAGATCACCGGCGCCCGTGAGCCCAGCGGCGAGCCCGTGGTCGAGCGTCGCCGCGAGTCCCCGCGCCGTTCCGGCGGCCGCGGCTTCGGCTCCCGTGACAACAACCGCGGCTACGGCGAGCGTCGTGGCGGCGACCGCGACCGCGGTGGCTACGGCCAGGGCTCGCGCGAGGACCACGGTCACCGCGAAGGCCGCCCCGGCGGCTTCAACGGCCGTCGCCCGCGCTTCGGCAACGGTGGCGGCAACGGCGGAGGCCGCCCGCAGCGTCCGGGCCGCCGCCCCCGCCGCTTCGACAGCTGAGCCCAACGGAGAACTCGCGTGATTCGGTAACGAACTCGCGTGATTGGACGGAGATCTCGTCCGATCACGCGAGTTCGCTCGTCCCGGCCCGATAAAGGGTTTGCCGCGGCGTGGGCGGGTGGCTAGGTTGGGTCGGTCGGTGTTGTCGTCGAAGGGTGCCGGGACGTTGATCTTCTGAGGGTTTTTCGCTTAGCCAAGCCGAAAAAGCCTTCGAGGAGACCCGTATGTCTTCGTCCATCGTCGTTTCCGACCTCGTTTTCGCCTGGCCCGACGGCGGGCCGGTGTTCGACCACACCACGTTCACCCTCGGTCCCGGCCGCACCGGCCTGATCGGCGGCAACGGCACGGGCAAATCCACCCTGCTGCGGCTGATCAGCGGAGCGCTGACGCCGTCGGCCGGGTCGGTTTCGGTGCGCGGCAGGCTCGCGTACCTGCGGCAAGACCTCGTCCTCGACCCGGACCGCCCGATCGACGACCTGCTCGGCATCGCCGCGATCCGCGCGGCGATCTCGGCCGTCGAAAGCGGGGACACCGACGAACGGTTGTTCGCGGTGATCGGCGACCAGTGGGACGTCGAGAAGCACACTCGCGCCACACTCGACCAGCTCGGCCTCGACGCCGTCCCGCTGGACGGCAGGGCCGGGGAGCTGTCCGGCGGCGAACTCGTCCTGCTCGGCCTGGCGGCGCAGCTGCTGCGCCGTCCGGACGTGCTGCTGCTGGACGAGCCGACCAACAACCTCGACCGCCGCGCCAGGGAGATCGTGCACCACACGGTCCGGCAGTGGCCGGGCACGCTCGTGGTCGTCTCGCACGATCGCGAGCTGCTCGACCTCGTCGACCGGATCGGCGAGGTACGCGAGCACGACGTCACCGTGTTCGGCGGGAACCTCACCGCGTTCGAGACCGCGCTCGCCGCCGAACAGGAGGCGGCCGAACGCCGGGTCCGGGTCGCCGAAGCCGATTTCGCGCGGCAGAAACGCGAACTCGCCGAAGCACGCGTCAAGCTCGCGCGGCGACAGCGCTACGCCCGTAAGCAGTGGGAGAACAAGCGCGAGCCCAAGGTCCGGATGCGCAAACGCCAGGAGGACGCCGAAATCGCGGCCGGGAAACACCGGATCCTGCACGCGGATCGGCTGGCGCGGGCGACCGAACGGCTCAAGAGCGCCGAGGACGCCGTCCGCGACGACGACGTCATCCGCGTCGACCTGCCCGCGACGACGGTCCCCGCGGGCAAGGAGGTACTGCGGCTGAACGGGGTGGAGCTGCGCAACGGGCCGGTCGTGGATCTCGACGTCCGCGGTCCCGAGCGGATCGCGATCCTCGGCGCGAACGGCGCCGGGAAGACCACGCTGCTGCGAACGCTCACCGGTGCACTGCCCCCGCTCGCCGGGGAGGCCGAGGTGCTGGTCCCGGCCCGGATGCTCCCGCAACGGCTGGACCTGCTCGACGACGAAGTTTCCGCCGTCGGGAACGTGCGGCGCGCGGCGCCGTCCGTGCCGGACAACACCGCGCGGGCGTTGCTGGCCCGATTCCTGGTGCGGGGCAAGAACGCGGACCGTCCGGCGGGCAGCCTGTCCGGCGGTGAGCGGTTCCGCGCGACACTGGCGACGCTGCTGCTGGCCGAACCCGCGCCGCGGCTGCTGATCCTGGACGAGCCGACGAACAACCTCGACCTGGCCAGTGTCCGGCAGCTGACGAGCGCGCTGACGGCGTTCGGCGGGGCGCTCGTGGTGGTCTCGCACGACCACGAGTTCCTGCGGGGACTCGGGATCACCCGCTGGCTGCGGCTCACGGACACGCTGCACCCGGTCGGCCCGCCGTGACGCGCCGGGTGGGAGACTGCGGGACGTGAACGCACCGGTCCCTCCCCAGCTCCCGCCCGACCAGGTCTTCGACTGGCTCGACGCCGAAGCCGAGAAGCGAGCCGGTGCGGGCCTGACGCGTAAACTGCGGCCCCGCCCCGCCCAGGACCACGAACTGGACCTCGCCGGGCACGACTATCTCGGCCTGGCCAGGGACAAGCGGGTCGCCGGGGCGGCCGCGGCCGCCGCGTTGCGCTGGGGTGCCGGGGCGACCGGATCCCGCCTGGTCAGCGGGTCCACCGAACTGCACACCGAACTCGAGCACGAGCTGGCGCGGTTCTGCGGCGCGCAGGCCGCGCTGGTGTTCTCCTCCGGGTTCACCGCGAACCTCGGCGCGGTCACCGCGCTCTCCGGCGCCGACGCGGCGATCGTGACCGACAAGCACATCCACACCTCGCTCATCGAGGGCTGCCGGCTCTCGCGCGCGGACGTGGCGGCGGTGGCGCACGGCGCGCCGTCGGCGATCAAGCACGCGCTGGCGACGCGCCGCAAACCGCGGGCGCTCGTGGTCACCGATTCGGTGTTCTCCGTGGACGGTGACCTGGCGCCGCTGGGCGAACTCGCCGAGTCCTGCCGGGCGCACGGCGCGGCGTTGCTGATCGACGACGCGCACGGGTTCGGCGTGCTCGGCGAGGGCGGGCGCGGCGCGGCGCACGCGGCGGGGCTGGCCGGCGCGCCCGACGTCGTCACCACCATCACGCTGTCGAATTCCCTTGGTACGCAAGGCGGTGCGGTGCTCGGGCCACGCCGGGTGATCCGGCATCTCGTCGAATCCGCGCGCAGCTTCATCTTCGACGCCGCGCTCGCCCCGGCGAACGCCGCCGCCGCGCTCGCCGCACTCGGTGTCCTCAAGGCGGAGCCGGACCTCGCGGCAAAGGTCGTCGACGCGGCGGGCACCATCGCCGGTCAGCTCATGTCAGCCGGTTTCCGGGTCAGCCTGCCCGAAGCGGCCGTCATCTCCCTGAAGGCGCCGTCCGCGGAAGCGGCGGCGTCCTGGGCGGCGGCGTGTGCCGAGCAGGGTGTGCGCGTCGGGTGCTTCCGGCCGCCGTCGGTGCCGGACGGGGTTTCGCGGCTGCGGCTGACCGCGCGCGCCGATCTCGCCGAGTCCGATGTGGACAAAGCGGTGAAGGTGATCAGCGCGACGGCTCCGCGCGGCGCCACATCGTGATGTGCGGGATGCCGTCCTCGTCCTCGAACACCTCGCCCTCGGCGATGAATCCGAAGCGCTCGTAGAAACCCCGCGCGTACGTCTGGGCGTCGAGCACGTAGTCGGCGTCCCCGTGCTCGACGAGCGCGACCTCCATCAGCCGCGCCGCGAGCCCCCGGCCACGGGCTTCCTTCGTCGTGCACACGCGCCCGATGCGCAGCACTTCGTCCGGATCGGACAGCACTCGCAGATACGCGTCGACGCCGTCCTCCCCCTCGAACCACAGGTGGCTGGTACCGGGCTCGAGATCCCGTCCGTCCACTTCGGGATAGGCGGCTTTCTGTTCCACGACGAAGACGTCGACGCGCAGCCGCAGGATGTCGTGCAGCTGCTCGGCGGTGAGTTCGGGACCGGAGGCGATGAACGGGGTGTGCACGCTTCTGCTTAGCACACCCCGCCGCTCCGGTCAGCCGAACAGGCGGGGCTGCTCGTGCTCGGCGATCTGGTCGGCGTAGGTGGCGACCCGGGTGTAGACGCCGGGTTTCCCGGGCTGGCCGCAGCCGACGCCGTAGGAGACGATGCCGATCAGCGTGTCCCCGACAACCAGCGGGCCGCCGGAGTCGCCGGTGCAGGCGTCGATGCCGCCCTTCGGGTAGCCGGCGCAGACCATGCTCTTCGCGTCGTACACGTCGTACCCGCTCTTGCAGGTCGCGTCACTGGTCACCGGGACGACGGCGCTGCGCAGGTAGTCCGAGCGGTCGCCGCCGTCGGAGACGCGGCCCCAGCCGAGCACGGTGGCCTTCGTGCCCTCGCGGTAGGCGTCGCTGTCCGAGGCCGTGGCGACCTTCGCGGGCCGGTACGGCAGCCTGCCCGCCACGGTCAGCACCGCGATGTCGTCACCCTTCTCCGGCCGGGTGAAGTCCGGGTGCGTCCACATCTTCGACACCTTGAACACCTTGCCGTCGGAGGACCGCTTGTCCTCCCTGCCCGCGACGACCCGGACCTCGTCCTGTTTGACCGCCGCCGCGCAGTGCGCCGCGGTGACCACCGTGGTCGAGCTGACGATGACCGCGCCGCAGTACTGGTAGTTGTTGCTGTCGGTCAGGTACACCGCGTACGGGTGATCGGCCAGCGACGCCTTGTCGCCGCCCACTATCCGGGGTTCGACGCCGCCGGTGTCCTGCGCGATCGCGTTACCGACCACGACCGGCACCACCGCCGCGGTGAGCAGCAGCGCTCCGGCCGCGAGCAGCCAGGGGCGGCGCGAGGTCTTGGGCATGAGTCGATCCCTTCACCGGGGTACTGGGCTGTGCGGCGCGAGCACTCGGGAGCTGGACGACTCCAGCGTGTACACGAGCGGCTGCGCATACCCTAGTCGGCGAAAGCCCGAAATGGTGTCACTGGAACGGGTGGTTTCCCTGCGCTGCGTCGCCACCCAGCCGTCACCCCGGCGGGAACATCGGCGTGGTTCCCGGGGTTGGCTAGGGTGAACGACCGGCTTCTCACGCGAAGGATGACAAACGTGCCCCACTACGACCTGGTGATCGTCGGGACCGGCTCGGGTAACTCGATCCTCGACCCGCGGTTCGCCGGCTGGAAGACCGCCATCGTCGAGAAGGGCACGTTCGGGGGTACCTGCCTCAACGTCGGCTGCATCCCGACGAAGATGTTCGTGCACGCGGCCGACGTCGCCGCGACGCCCTCGAAGAGCGCGCGCCTCGGTGTCGACGAGGAGCTGCTCGGGGTGCGCTGGCGTGACGTCCGGGACCGGATCTTCGGCCGGATCGACCCGATCGCCGCCGGTGGCGCCGACTACCGCCGCAGCCACGAGGACAACGCGAACGTCGATCTGTACGAGGGCGAAGGACGGTTCACCGGGCACAAGGAGCTCCGGGTCTCGTTCCCGGACGGGCGTCCCGACGAGGTGCTGACCGCGGACCGGTTCGTGCTCGCCGCGGGCGGGCGCCCGGTGATCCCGGACGTGCCGGGGCTGGCCGACGTCGGCTACCACACCTCCGACACCGTGATGCGGCTCGACGAGCTGCCCGCGAGCATCGTGATCCTCGGCGGCGGGTACATCGCGGCCGAATTCGCCCATGTCTTCGCCTCGTTCGGGGTCGCGGTGACCGTGGTCAACCGCTCGGGGGCGCTGCTGCGCTCGGAGGACGAGGACGTCAGCGCGCGGTTCACCGAACTGGCGTCACAGCGCTTCGACGTCCGGCTGGACCGCAAGACGGTGCGGGCCCGGCGGACCGAGGCCGGGATCGCGCTGGACCTGGAGGGGCCGCGGGGCGCCGAAACCGTCGAGGCGGAGCAGCTGCTGATCGCGACCGGGCGCACCCCGAACTCCGACCTGCTCGGCCTCGACGCCACCGGAGTGACCACTGTGGACAGTGGGCACGTCGCCGTCGACGAGTACCAGCGGACGGTCGTGGACGGCGTCTACGCACTCGGCGACCTCTCCTCACCGCACGAGCTCAAGCACGTCGCGAACCACGAAACCCGGGTGGTGCAACACAATCTGCTGAACCCGGACGCCCCGATCGCCGCGGACCACCGGTTCGTCCCGCACGCGGTGTTCACCTCGCCGCAGGTGGCGTCGGTCGGCCTGACCGAACAGGCCGCGCGCGAGCGGGGAGTGTCCTTTGTGGTCTCGAAGCAGGACTACGCCGGGATCGCCTACGGCTGGGCGATGGAGGACACCACCGGCTTCGCGAAGCTCCTGGCGGACCCGGCGACCGGCCTGCTCCTCGGCGCGCACATCATCGGCCCGCAGGCCTCGACGGTGATCCAGCCGCTGATCCAGGCGATGAGCTTCGGCCTCGACGCACGCAGCATGGCGCGCGGCCAGTACTGGATCCACCCCGCCATGCCGGAACTCGTCGAGAACGCCCTGCTCAACCTGCCCCTGGACTGACGCGCTCCGCGCCCCCCATCACCAGGGTGTCCCCCCACCCGCCCTGGGGGGCGACCCCGACAGCAGTCTATCGCCGGGGTACGACAGAACCCGGTTTCCGGCGCTGGGGAACGGAAGTTGTCCACAATCGCCGGGGGCTGTGGATGGGCTTCCTGTTGCGGGATTCGTGGATTTGCTGGGTTTCAGGGGCGGTTTTCGTAGCGCGGCGGGACGCTGAAGCGATGGCGGTGTCCTGAACGACGCGTAAGGGACGATCAACGTCCCGAACGGCGCGTTCGGGACATGACCGCGCCGCCAGGAGCCAGAGGACCGGGAGGACCCGGGACGCGGATGAGCCGAGGGACGCCCTCGGTGCACCAGACGCGCCGAGGGACGCCCTAGTCGCGCTGAACGCACCAAGGGCGTCCCTCGGTGCGGCGCGCCCCCGGAGTCCCCGCCGTAACAAGCCGAAGGACGCTTTCAGCGCGCTGAAAGCGTCCTTCGGGCCCCACAACCCCGGGGCTCAGATGTAGCGGCGGCGTCCGGCCAGGAAACCGAAGGCGATCTGCGCGACGTAGACCACCAACATCACCAGCCACGGGATCGTCCAGCCGCCGGTCACGTCGTGCAGCGTGCCGAAGAGGAACGGGCCGAGCGCGGCCAGCAGGTAGCCGAAGCCCTGCGCCATCCCGGACAGCCGCGCGGTGTCCTCGCCGCTCCTCGCCCGCAGCGCGATCACGGTGAGCGCGAGCGAGAAAACGCTCATCCCCAGGCCGACCAGCAGGCTCCACAGCAGCGGTACCGCCGCCGGCGCGACGAGCAGCCCGACCATCCCGGCGAAACCACACAGCCCGAGCGCGACGATCCACAGGCTCTGGCTGCCCTGCCGCGCGGCCACCGGCGGCACGAGGAGGCTGATCGGGACGGCGATGATCGAGATCAGGCCGAGCAGCAGGCCCGCGTCGCCCTTGCTGACACCGGCGTCCATCAGGACCTGCGGCAGCCAGCCCATCACGACGTAGGCGAGGAAGGCCTGGAGCCCGAAGAAGATCGTCACGATCCAGGCCAAGGGGACACGCAGCAGCGATCGGCTGCTCCCCCTGGCGGAAACCTCGGGCCGCGGCGCCCGTCCGGTGCCCCGGGCTGCGAGAATCCAAGCGAAGAACGCGATCCCGGCAAGCACCGCCCAGCTGCCGAGCGCCTGCCGCCAGCCGCCGAGCGCGGTGTCCAGCGGCGGGGTGAGCGCCGAGCCGAGCGCGCCGCCGCCTTGGAGCGCGGCGGTGTAGACACCGGTCATCATGCCGATGCGGGCGGGGAAGGAGTCCTTGATGACCACCGGGATCAGCACGTTGATCAGCGCGATCCCCGCCGTCGCGACCAGGGTGCCGCCGAGGACGACGTACGGTCCGTCCAGCACGCGCAGCACCAGCCCGACCGTCAGCACCGCCAGCGCGGCCCCGATCGCCGTGCCGATGCCGAACCGCCGGGAGAGCAGCGGCGCCGCCATCCCGGCGGCGGCGAAGCACAGGCCGGGCAGCGTGGTCAGCACGCCGGCCCAGATCGACGAGGCGCCGAGGCCGTCCCGCATCTCGCCCAGCAGCGGCCCGACGCTGGTGATGGCGGGGCGCAGGTTCAGCGCGGTGAGCACCACCGCGACGGCCAGCAGCACCCCACCCGCGATGACACCGGCGCGGCGGGGTCCCACGTCTTCCACGGCGCCTTCGAGTTCGAGTTCGAGACGCTCGGCATATCCCGGCTCCGCGGAGCGGGATTCGACGGAGGAGGACGGGACGGAACCACGGGAATCGACACGCACGTCGGCTACTATTACATACGTAGGATGATTGGATGAAGGGATTACTCTGTGCCTTTGGCCACGACACGCCGGGCCGGTCTGGTGGACCAGGTCATCGAGCAGCTGCGGGGCGCCGTGACGCGCGGGGAATGGCCCATCGGCGAGCGCATCCCCACCGAGCCCGAGCTGGTCGAACAGCTCGGCGTCGGCCGTAACACCGTCCGAGAGGCTGTGCGCGCGCTCGCGCATTCCGGCCTGCTGGAGGTACGCCAGGGCGACGGCACCTACGTCCGCGCGACCAGTGAGGTGTCGGGCGCGATCCGGCGGCTGTGCGGCGCGGAACTACGCGAGGTACTGCAGGTCCGGCGGCTGATGGAGGTAGAGGGCGCGCGGCTGGCCGCGGCCGCGCGGACCGAGGAGGATCTCGCGGAACTACGCGAGCTGCTGGACCGGCGCGACGCCGACCTGCGGAGCAAGCAGGTGGCCGAATTCGCCCGCACGGACGCGGAGTTCCACCTCGCGGTCGTGCGCTGCGGGCACAACACCCTGCTCACCGAGCTGTACCGGGGACTCTCGGAGGCGATCACCGCGAGCGTCGCGGCGACGCTCGACGACCCCGAGCACGCCCAGGAGATCAAGCACCGCGGGATCGTCGAGGCCATCGCCGCCCAGGACGCGGACCGTGCCGCCGCGGAGGCCTGTGGCTTCCTCGACGAACTGCTCGACCGCCTGGCGCGCAAGCAGCAGAACGAGCGGTAGCGGCGCGGGGTGCGGGGGGCCCCACCCCCCGCCCCCCCCCCCACCCCTAGGCCGGGTGGTGGGGTACGCCCCGGCGGCGGGGCGCCACCAGGGGGGTT
>NZ_JBHYJW010000068.1:28581-48629 GCF_042741125.1 Amycolatopsis sp. NPDC058986
TGGCTGCCTCTATCTTTTCTGCGCCCCGGGGGGGCTCACCATCCACAGGCCGGGTTTGGGGGGGGGGGGGGGGGGCGCGCCCCCCGCCCCCCGCCGCCGCCCGCTACGGCAGGGTGAGGATCTCCGCGCCGTCGGCGGTGACCACCAGGGTGTGTTCGAACTGGGCCGTCCACTTCTTGTCCTTGGTGGTGACGGTCCAGTCGTCGTCCCAGATGTCGTAGTCGATGGTGCCGAGGGTGATCATCGGCTCGATCGTGAACGTCATGCCCTCCTCGATCACGGTCTCGACCGAGGGCTCCTCGTAGTGCAGCACGGTGGGCGCCGTGTGGAAGGCGGGGCCGACGCCGTGCCCGGTGAAGTCACGGACGACGCCGTAGCCGAAGCGCTTGGCGTAGGACTCGATGACCCGGCCGATGACGTTGAGCCGCCGCCCCGGCCGCACGGCCTTGATGGCGCGCATGGTCGCCTCGCGGGTGCGCTCGACCAGCAGCCGGGCCTCCTCGGAGACGTCGCCCGCCAGGAACGTAGCGTTGTTGTCGCCGTGCACGCCGCCGATGTAGGCGGTGACGTCGATGTTGCAGATGTCCCCGTCCTCGATGACCGTGGAGTCCGGGATGCCGTGGCAGATGACCTCGTTGAGCGAGGTGCAGCACGACTTCGGGAACCGCCGGTAGCCCAGCGTCGACGGGTAGGCCTTGTGGTCGAGCAGGAACTCGTGGACGACCTTGTCGACGTCGTCCGTGGTGGCGCCGGGCTTGACGGCCTTGCCGCCCTCCTCCAGCGCCTGCGCGGCGATCCGGCTCGCGACCCGCATGGCCTCGATCACCTCGGGTGTGCGCACGCCGTTGCCGGAGTCCCGTTTCGGCGCGGGCTTGTCCACGTACTCGGGACGGGCGATGGTGGCGGGGACGGCGCGGCGCGGCGTCTGGACGCCGGGCGTTAATGGAGCACGGGACATGCCCTCCAGCCTACGACGCCCCGCACGGGCCGTGTTCCTCAGGAACCGCTCTTCAGGAACCGGCGCGCGGCCTCGACCGCCGGTTTCGACGAGCCCGCGTCGGTGAGCAGCACGGCGAAGGCGAGATCGCCGGCGTATCCGACGAACCAGCCGTGCGCGTGCGTCCCGTCGCCGAACTGGGCCGTCCCGGTCTTGCCGTGGACGTCCGGGAGGTCGCGCAGCCCGGTCGCGGTGCCCTCGGTGACGACCTCGCGCATCATGCCGCGCAGCGCGTCGAGCACCTCCGGGCGCGGCGCGAGGCCGGTGCCGCTCGCCTTCCCCGGCTGCCCCCGCACCAGCGACGGCACGGGGACCCTGCCGGACTGGACGGCGGCCGCGGCGAGCGCCATCCCGAACGGGCTGGCCACGACGGTGCCCTGGCCGATCGCGTTCTCCGCGCGCTGCGCCACCGTCTCCGCGGGCGGCACCGAGCCGGTCACCGTGGTCAGGCCGGGGACGACGAAGTCCGCCCCGATGCCCAGAGAGCGAGCGCTGTCGGTGAGCGCCGCTGGCGGCAGGTCGGTGGCCAGCCGCGCGAACGTCGTGTTGCAGGAACGGGCGAACGCGGTCGAGAGCGGCACGGAACCGAGGGCGAACTCTCCCTCGTTCGGCACGGTCCGGTTGGCGAACGTCGCGGTTCCGGGGCAGTCGACGGGACTGCCGGCGCCCACCGTGCCCGCGGACAGCGCGGCGGCCGCGGTGACGATCTTGAACGTCGACCCCGGCGGGAACCGGCCGGAGAGCGCGAGCGAGCCCTGTTCGTCGGCCGCGTCGTTCTGGGCGACCGCCAGTAAGTCCCCTGTGGACGGTTGCACCGCGACGAGCGCCGCGGCCGCCGGTACCGGCTCCAGCGCCTTTTCGGCCGCGGACTGGAGTTTCGCGCTCAGTGTGCTGGTCACCGCAGGCGGCGTCTTCGCGGCCTGCAGGTACAGCTCGCCCGCCTCTCCCCCGCCGGCGTCGAGGCTCACCACGCGCCAGCCCGCGGCGTCCGCTGCCTGCTGCTCGACGAGAGACCGCACCGCGGGCAGCACCTGGCGCCCGGTGTCGCGGGTGGCCGGGAGCAGCCGCTCCTGGCTGCTGAAGCGCACGCCGGGCAGGTCGTGGATCGCCGGTTTGACCCGCTGGTAGTCGCTCGCGCGCAGGGTGAGCACGGGGTACGCGCCGCCGGGTTTGGTGGCCTTGATGCCGTCGAGCACCGACTTCCCGGTCAGGCTGGGTTCCACGGCGTGCAGCGCGGAGCCGAGCCGGGTGGCGACGTCCTCGGCGTCCGAGGTCTGCGCCGGGTCGACCACTACGCCGACGACGGGTTGCGGCCGCAGCAGCGGAGCGCCGTCGCGGTCGAGGACCGGCTCCAGCCGCGCGGGCGCCGGCCGGATCGCGAGGCTCTGGCCGTCTTCGAGTTCGGGGTGGACGACCTGCGGCTGCCAGTGCACCTGCCAGCCGTCCTGCGCGGAGCGCACCTGCGCGGAAGCGGCGTAGGACCACTGCCGTCCGCCGGGGAGACGCCAGGTCAGCCGGTAGGTCCCGGTCCCGGAGGTGCCCGCCTTGTTGAGGTGCCGTTCGGTGACCTCGACCGACTCCGGCGCGAGGGCGGTACGGACCTGGGTCAGCGTCACGCGGGCGGCGGCGGGGGCGTCGGTCGCCTCCGCCGCCGCGGCGATGTCCCCGGAAGCGACAGCGGCGAGGAACCCTTCGAGCACGTCGTCGGGTTCCCGCGCACCACACGCGGTGAGGGGGACGACGGCCAGCAACGCCAGCGCGAGTCCCGCGGTACGACGTCGGGCAGGGTGGCGAGGGCGCGGTGGAGCGGGGCGCATGGGCCCGGATGGTGCCAGTTCGCCGTGGCTGTCGCGGGTGCGCAACGCCGACCCGGAAGAGCGAACGCGCCGTCGGAACAGGGCTGTCAGAACAGGACGGTCGCGTACTGGCCGACCTGCTTGAACCCGATCTTGCGGTACGCGGCGAGCGCGGGGGCGTTGTAGCCGTTGACGTACAGGCTCGCGGTGCGGCCGAGGCCGCGGACAAGGCGGGTGGCGACCGCGGCCGTGCCCGCGGTGCCGATGCCGTCGCCGCGGCGTCCCGGATGGACCCAGACGCCCTGGATCTGCCCGACGGTGGCCGACATCGCGCCGATCTCGGCCTTGAACACGACTTCGCCGTCCTCGAACCGGGCGAACGCGCGCCCGCCCGCGATCAACTCGCTGACCCTGGCGCGATAGCTGGCGCCGCCGTCGCCGCTGCGCGGGTCGACGCCGACCTCCTCGATGAACATCGCCACGGCGGCCGGGAGGTAGCGCTCGAGCTCGTCCGGACGGACCGCGCGCACCCGGGGGTCGGCCGCGACCAGCGGCGGCCCGTCGAGCGCCATCAGCGGCTGGTCGTCCCGGATCTCCCTGGCCGGGCCCCATTCCCCGGACAGCTCGTCCCACAGCCCGAGCACCTGCTCGGCCGGGCCGACCAGCGACGAACAGTTGCGCTGGCGCCGCAGCGCCCGGTCGGCGAAGGAACGCAGCGCCGAAGCGTTGCCGCGCAAGGGAATCAGGTTGGGCCCGGAGAAGCACAGCCCCTGCAGGCGGGACGCGCGGATCGGCCGCGAATCGGCCGCCCAGAGCTCACCACCGAGCCGCCACGGGTCGAGACCGGCAGCCTCGACCCGGGCGCTGACCATGCAGCTGCCCACCGGGTCGGCGGCGAGCGCGGCACGGACCGCCGGATAGTCCCGATCATCGAGCAGCCGTGCACCTGCAAGCCGCAACACGTGTCTAGCCTGCCAGATGAAGCCCGTGAACGGAACGCAAGCCTATGTATACGCTCGGACAAACCTGGTGCGTACAGCGGCTACGGCGCCCCGCGGTAGGTGCCGATGGTCCAGGCGTTGCCCTCCGGGTCGCGGAGGCTGAAGGTGTGCGAGCCGTAGTCGGTGTCGTGGAGGCCGAGGGTGATCTCCGCACCGGCGGCGCGGACGCGCTCGTGGATCTCGTCGACGTGGTCCGAAACGACGTAGGCGGCGCCGGTGCCGGGTTTCATGCTGTCGTGCACGCCGTCCTGTTCCGGCCTGACGCTGCCGAGCATGACGCCACCACCCTCGGGCCAGCGCAGTTCGGCGTGCTGGACGAGGCCGTCGTCGCCCGAGACCACCAGGGCCTCGCGGAACCCGATGACGTCGACGAGGAAACGGATGGCGGCGGGCGCGTCGTCGTAGCGGAACGCGGGCCGGACAGTCGGTGCTGGTGTTTCGGTCATGTCCTCAGTCTGGTTCGCCGAAGACGTCGGAGTCTTGGAGGAACGGGAGCTCCTCCCGGATCCACGTCCGCGGCGTGCAGCCCGCCAGTGCCCGCCATTCGTTGGACAGATGCGCCTGGTCGTAGAACCCGGACGCGACGGCGATCCCGGCGAGGTCGACCGGCTCGCCGCGACGAATCAACGCGCCGGCCCGTTCGAACCGCAGCACCCGCGCGGCCTGCTTCGGGGCAAGACCGACTTCGGCGCGGAACCGTTCCCCGAAGTGACGCCGGCTCCAGCCGATCTCCTCGGCGAGTTCGCCGACGCGAACCTGACCGGCCGTGCCCCGCATGCGCCGCCAGGCCTCGTCGAGTTCCGGTGCGGGCTCGACCAGTTCCTTCGCCCGCGCGGCGAGGACGTCGTCGAGGATGGCGAACCGCTGCTGCCACGTCGGCGCCTCGACGAGCCGCTCGGGCAGGCTCGCGAGATCCGGCAAACCCAGTTCGTCGAGACTGACGACGTAACCGCTCAGTTCCGCCGCGGTGACGCCGAGCAGCGTCCGCACGCCGAGCGGGTCGAGTTCGAGGTGGATCCCGGCCTGGACGAGGTCCTGCTGGATCAGGACGGCTTCGGTGTGCAGCCCGCCGACGAAGGCCTGCGCGCGTTTCGTGTACTCGGGACGCGGGCCCGCCATCCGCACCGGCTGCTCCAGGCTGATGATGAGCGTCACATGGCGTGACGGCAGGCCGCGGTGCACCGGCAGCGTGACGTTCTGCTGCGCGTAGCCGACGTAGCGCGCGACCAGCGGCCGCACCACCGGGTGCGGCGTCCGGACGGCCCAGCTGACGCTCATGCGCCCAGCGTAGGCCGTGCTGTTCGGCAGCGGGACTTCACCGAGGTTTGCTAACACGGACGAGGGCGTTCTCGTCCCCATTACACGTCCCCGCCGCACAAAAGGAACGACCGATGACCATCCAGGAGCAGGCACATCAGCTGGAGCAGCTGGCCGAGCAGGTCCCGACCGGGGTCGCGCTGGCGACCAAGAGCGAGCTGGAGGACCTGCGGTCCCTTGTACTCGGGGTGCTGGGCGAGACGTCGACGGCCATCGCGATCCAGGGCGCCATCGAACTCGCCGGGCAGCAGGTCGACGAGCTGACCGCGGCGCTGGAGAACGTCAAGATCCAGATCCGCGACGCCGCCCAGCACCACCTTCAGGGTTAGGCCCTCATCCGACGGTGACGACCGGCTCACCTTCACCGGCGGTCTCGCCCGCCTCTTCGGCGATGCGCATGGCCTCCTCGATGAGGGTCTCGACGATCGCGTGCTCGGGCACGGTCTTGATGACCTCGCCCTTGACGAAGATCTGGCCCTTGCCGTTGCCGGACGCGACGCCGAGGTCGGCCTCGCGTGCCTCGCCGGGGCCGTTGACGACGCAGCCCATCACGGCCACGCGCAGCGGGATCTCCATGCCCTCGAGGCCCGCGGTGACCTCGTCGGCCAGCTTGTAGACGTCGACCTGCGCGCGTCCGCACGACGGGCAGGAGACGATCTCCAGCTTGCGCGGGCGGAGGTTGAGCGACTGCAGGATCTGGGTGCCGACCTTGACCTCTTCCACCGGCGGCGCGGACAGCGACACGCGGATCGTGTCGCCGATGCCCTGACGCAGCAGGGCACTGAAGGCGACGGCGGATTTGATCGTGCCCTGGAACGCCGGACCGGCCTCGGTGACGCCGAGGTGCAGCGGGTAGTCGCACTGCGCGGCGAGGATCTCGTAGGCCCGCACCATGACCACCGGGTCGTTGTGCTTGACCGAGATCTTGATGTCGTGGAAGTCGTGCTCGGCGAACAGCGACGCCTCCCACAGCGCCGACTCGGCGAGGGCTTCCGGCGTCGCCTTGCCGTACTTGTCCATGATCCGCTTGTCCAGCGAGCCGGCGTTGACCCCGATCCGGATCGGCGTGCCGTGGTCCTTCGCGGCCTGCGCGATCTCCTTGACCTGGTCGTCGAACTTGCGGATGTTGCCCGGGTTCACCCGGACCGCGGCGCACCCGGCCTCGATCGCGGCGAAGACGTACTTGGGCTGGAAGTGGATGTCCGCGATCACCGGGATCTGCGACTTCTTCGCGATCGCGGGCAGCGCCTCGGCGTCGTCGGCCGACGGGCAGGCGACGCGCACGATGTCGCAGCCGGCCGCGGTCAGCTCGGCGATCTGCTGGAGGGTGGCGTTGACGTCGGCGGTGAGCGTCGTCGTCATCGACTGGACCGAGATCGGGTACTCACTGCCGACGCCGACCGGCCCGACCTGCAGCTGGCGGGTAGGGCGGCGCTCGGAGAGGACGGGCGGTGGCAGGGCTGGCATACCTAGCGCGACGGTCACGGTCCCCAGCGTACCTACTCCGACCGGGGAGCCTTCACCAAGTCAACCGTGACGGTGAGCAGCATTACGGCCGGTGCGAAGCGCACCGGCCGGGCCACGACCCGACCGGTGCGCGGCACTACTGCAAACGGATCGGGTTGACGATGTCCGCGGTCACGGTGAGCAGTGTGATCCCGCCGCCGATGACGACGAGCACGAGCGTCACCGCCGACAGCCTCGTGTAGTCGACCGGTCCGCCCGCGGCCTTGCCCCGCAGCTTGCGGAACCAGTCCCGGATGCGCTCGTACCAGACGATCGCGATGTGCCCGCCGTCCATCGGCAGCAGCGGCAGCAGGTTGAACACACCGATGAAGAAGTTGAAGCTGGCCAGGAGGAAGAAGAACAGCGGCCACAGCCCGCGTTCCACCGCCTCGCCGCCGATGCGGCTCGCGCCGACCACGCTGACCGGCGTGTTCGGATCCCGCTCGCCGCCGAAGATCGAGGTGAACACGGCCGGCAGCCGCTGCGGGAACTCGACCAGGCGTTTCGCGGTCTCGGAGAACATCGTGCCGGTGAAGCTCACGGTCTTGCCGACCGCGTCGATCGGGCCGTAGCTGATCAGGCCGGGCGGGTTGACCGGCGACGCGCCGATCATCCCGACGTCGCGGACCTTCCCGTCACTGGTCAGCCGCTGCACCCTGGGCACGTCCACGGTCCGGGTCAGCGTCTGTCCGTCACGCAGGATCTGGAACACCGTGGGCCCGCTCGACGCCTGGACGGTGTTGAGCATGTCGGTCCAGGTCGGGGTCGGTTTCCCGCCGACCGACAGCACCTTGTCACCCGGCAGCAGCCCGGCGGCGGCCGCGGGCATCGGGTCGGCGGGCGCGCACTTGCCGTTGTTGACCTGGTCGGTCGTGGTGGCCGCCCGCGCACACGAGGTCGACGCGAGGATCGGCTCCGTGTTCGGGTGCAGGTTGGGCAGGCCCATGGTGACGGCCATCAGGTACAGCACCACGAAACCCAGGATGAAGTGCGTGATCGACCCGGCCGACATCACCACCGTGCGCTTCCAGGTCTTGAACCGCCACATCGCCCTCGGCGACTCCTCCGGCGTCACCTCATCCAACGCCGTCATCCCCGCGATATCACAAAACCCACCCAGCGGAATCCACTTCAGCCCATACTCCGTCCCACCTCGCCGGAACGAAAACACCGTCGGCCCATACCCCACGAAAAACCGGCGCACCCGCATCCCGAACACCCGCGCCGACACCATATGCCCCGCCTCATGCAACGCCACCGAGACACAAATCCCCAGCGCGAACAGCACCACCCCGAAGATATAGGCCACCGCGCTACTTCCCCTTACCGATCATCGATCCGGCACGCGCGCGAGCCCAGCGCTCGGCCGCGAGTACATCTTCGACGTCGCGTGGCTCGCGACGCCATTCGTCGGCGGCTTCCACCACCTCGGAAACAGTGTCCACGATCGAGGTGAAGCTGGTGTTCTGCGCCAGGAAGGCGGCCACCAGTTCCTCGTTCGCCGCGTTGTAGACCGCCGGGACGCAACCACCCAGCTCCCCCGCGTGGCGGGCCAGCCGGACCGCGGGGAAGGCGTCGTCGTCGAGCGGTTCGAACGTCCAGCTCGCGGCCTTGTCCCAGGTGCAGGCCGGGGCGGCGCCGGGAACACGGTCCGGCCAGTGCAGGGCCAGCGCGATCGGCAGCCGCATGTCCGGCGGGCTGGCCTGGGCGATCGTGGAGCCGTCCACAAAGGTCACCATCGAGTGCACGATGGACTGCGGGTGGACGGTCACGTCGATCTTCTCGGCCGGGATGCCGAACAGCAGCGTCGCCTCGATCAGTTCGAGGCCCTTGTTGACCAGCGTGGCCGAGTTGACCGTGATCAGCGGCCCCATCGACCAGGTCGGATGCGCCATCGCCTGCTCGACGGTGACGTCCGCCAGCTCGGCACGGGTGCGCCCGCGGAACGGGCCGCCGGACGCGGTCAGCACGAGCCGGGCGACCTCGGCGTCCCGGCCCGCCCGCAGCGCCTGCGCGATGGCCGAGTGCTCGGAGTCCACCGGCACCAGCTGACCGGGCTTGGCCGCGGCCAGCACGAGCGGACCGCCCGCGATGAGGGATTCCTTGTTGGCGAGCGCGAGCGTGGCGCCGGTGGCGAGCGCCCTCAGCGTCGGCTCGAGGCCCTGAGACCCGGGTAGCGCGTTGAGCACGACGTCGACGTTCACCGCGTCGATGAGCTCGGTCACCGCGTCGGCACCGGCGAAGATCCGCGGGATCCGGAACTCCCCGCGCGAGTAGCCCCGCTTCTGCGCCTCGGCGTACAGCGCGAGCTGCAGATCCTCGACCACGGTGGGTTTCGTCACAGCGACCGCGTCGACCTGATGCGCGAGCGCCTGCGCGGCGAGCGCCTGGGGATCCGAGCCGCCCGCGGCGATCCCGGCGACCCGGAACAACGCCGGGTTGCGGGCCGCGACGTCGAGCGCCTGGACACCGATGGACCCGGTCGAGCCGAGCACGAGCACACTTCGCGAAGTAGTCATCGCGGGCCATTATCGCCCGGGTCCTGTCGGTGGCTCCCGGCCCGGTGTGGGATCATCCGGGTGTACGTGTTGGTCCGGGTCTCAAGGAGTTTGATCGTGGTGAGCAAGGCGGTCGAGAAGCGGCCCGAGGTCGACCCGCGCGACGAGCCGTCGGCGGCGTGGGGCTGGCACGGCCAGTTCCCGAGGGCCACCCGGATCGCGGGCTGGGTGAGCGCGATCATCCTGCTGCTGATGCTCAAGGGCAACCACGAGAACAACACCGAGAACGTCTGGCTGGTCGGGCTCGCGGCGTTCATCGTGCTGCTGCTGATCCTGGACATCCGCAAGCGCCGCACGGCCTGGCGCAAGTAGTCCGTGACCCGCTAACTTTGCGGGTCATGAAGCCGCGCTGGGGTATCGCTGCCGTCGTCTCGTTACTGGCCACCTTGGTGGCACCCGCCGTCGCGTCGGCGGCTCCGACGTCGGAGGGCTCCGCTTCCGGGGGCTTCCCGGTCACGCGGTGTTCCTTCACCCCGACGCCCGAGAACCCCGCGGCGCGACCAGTGCTGCGCCCGCTCCCCTTCGCGCTGACGCGCGGCAGCGTCGATGTGACGTTCCGCTTCAACTACGGCCCGGTGACCGTGCGGCTCGATCGCGCCGGCGCGGCGCCGTGCGCGGTGCACAACCTGGCGAGCCTGGTGCTCCAGCGGTTCTACGATCACTCGCAGTGCTGGCGACTGACGAACTCGGCACGCCTCGGGGTGTTGCAGTGCGGCGACATCCACGAGGTCGAAAAGGGCGGCCCCGGCTACAAGTTCCCGGACGAGGTCTCGGGCGCGGAAACCTATGCGCGCGGCACCATCGCGATGGGCAACCAGGGCCCTGGCACGAACGGGAGCGAGTTCTTCATCGTCCACTCGTTCGCGCACATCCCCGCCAACTACTCGGTGATGGGGCGCGTCGTGCGCGGGATGGACGTGCTGGACCGGATCGTGGCGGCCGGGATCATCCCGAGCGAACGCGGCCCGCTCGACGGTCTCCCGGCCAAGCCGGTCAAGATCGAACGAGCCACCGTCGGCTTCTGAGGTTCGGCGAATTTGTTCGCCGGATAGCACAGCCGGAACGGCGGTACGCGTTGATTTCCGCGTACCGCCGTTCCGCTGTTTCGCCGTTTCGACTCCGGTCAGCCGTTCGCGCGCCTCGCCAGAACCCGCCTCGCGATCTCGCGGACACGCTCCCTGTCGTCGTCACGCACCGACTCGATCACCCGCCACGCCGCATCGTCGTCGATCGCCAGCAATGCGTCGAGCGCCTTGAACGCGAGATCGTGAAACTCGTCCCAGTCCGGCCGCCAGTGCAACGCCCGTTCGATCGCGGGCACTGACGAAGGATCCTTGATGTCAAGCAGGTAGGCGAGCACGTCCCCCGGATTGACACCCCCGTCACGCAGATCCAACGCTTCGGCGAACACCGGCACATACTGGACCGAGGGGCGTTTCCCGGCCAGAGAAAGATAGGTCTGGAACCATCGCCAGTCGGAGCGGGCCAGATTTTCCCGCAGCCCACGAGTGATCAACTCTTCGACGCGGGGAGTTTCCGCCAGGAAACTGAGATCACTCCGGCCTCCAGGCTTGGTCGCGCGCACGAATTCGTCGAATTTCGCGAAATCCGAAGTCACGGCAGCGCACCCCAATCGTAGCCGACTATCTGATCATTGAACATAGCCGACGATCCTACACCTTTTCCACGCAGCCCGTAGTTGATATGGTCCCGCTCAGCCTTGACGTGCACCTGGTCGACATTTCCGGACTCCAACGCGGGAAGATAGTCCAAGCCTCTATTCCGAATCTCCTCGGCTATACTCTTCCTGTTAATCGCTCCACGGTCTAGCAATTTCTGCCTTGTCCCACGAGCGGTGTACATAGTCACCAAGACGTCGTAATCGCCCGCATTACTCACTGGAATCGCCTTGCGAATGTAATCCAACTCCTGGGTAACCATGCTTTCCCCGTTCTTGGGCCAGATTCCGCGCTTTTTGAACGACTCGAGTTCCGCATTGGACATGGCCCGGTAGAAGACTTCGACCTTGCCTTGCGCGGCCAGCTCCGACATGGGCAGCTGCTCGACGTTCTGCACCACTTCGCCGTTGGGACCCCGGACGATGTCCCGGAAGATCCGATAGATCTCGGCCGCGTTCTGCAGGCCTTCCGCGGTCCCGGACACCCGGCTGGCGGGAAGGTTCGGGTTGCTCGACGTCGTCCCGTCGACCAGGTAGTTCTTCTGCGCTTCGGCGGGAATGGCGTCGGCGACTCGCAGGGCGCGTTCCCAGGCGTCCTGGCGTGCCTTGATGCCAGGGGGTGGCGGAGGCGGCGGGGCGGGCCTCCATGCGGAGCCGCCACCGTGACCATGCCGGCCGTGCGGTGCGGCGACACCGTGACCGTGCCGGCCGCGTGGTGCGACCCCGTGGCCCCCGCGACGTCCTGGTGCGGGACCCGCGGCAGTACCCGAGTCGGAGTAGTAGGACCGGTAGGAAGGATTCCAGCCCCGATCGCTCTTGCTCCAGCCGTCCGTACGGTAGGTGCCCGCGCTGCCGTGATAGGTGGGCGCGTTCGCGGTGCCCTCGAAGATGAGGTCCATGGCGACCTCGACCCCGACGTGAATGATGATCACGACGCAGATCGGGCAGTGGCCGTCCGGATCGGTGTAGTTGGCCGGCGACGCGTTCCCGTAGGTGTAGCGGTTCGAAGCCGCGGACGGGCTCACCGGCAGGGAGATGTCGTCGCGGGCACTGAACGTCCCCGTACCCGGGGCGTACCACCGCGCGCCCATGTCGACCGAGCCGGTGTCCGGATCGGTGTAGTCCGACTGGAAGCCCAGCGGCGACGTCGCCCCCGCCGAGCCGGTCTTCACGCCGAAGGGATCGAAGCTCGCCGAGCCCGCCAACGCGTTCGCGGAGGGATCAAGGCCGCCCACGACGTCGGAGTGCCGGTCGGTGAGCGCCAGCTGCCCCGCACCGCCGCCCGGACGTTGTGCGAGCAGGTCGCCGCCCGCCGACCGCGAGAAACTCGACGTGCCGTCCGAGGTCAGGTTCAGGCTCTGGCCGTCGTAGGAGAACGTCTTGTCGTTACGTCCCGAAGTCCGGTCCAGACCGTCGTACGACAACGAGACGCCGCCCTGCTTGACCGCACGGTCGAACGCGTCGAAGCCGAACGCGACGCCCCCACGGGATTCCAGGGTGCCGCGCGGACTCCACCGCAGGGTGTCCGCACCGTCGGTCAGCTGACGGTTCCGCTCGTCGAATGTCGCGGCCTTGTCCCCCGCCTTGACCCGGTTCCCCGAAGCGTCCCAGCCGTACTCGACGGTCTTGCCGCCCGCGGTCCACGACGTCAGACGTCCGGCGTAGTCGTAGCCGTAAGCGTTGTCGCCCGCTCCGGCGAACCCGGTCGTCTTCTTGCTCGTGAGCCGATCGTTGGCGTCATAGCCGTAGGTCATCGACGCCAGCGACGCGCCGTCAGAGCCCTTGACCACATCGCCGGTCTGGCGGCCGAGGTCGTCATAGGAGTACGTCCTCGTCCGGCCGGAGCCGTAGTCGACCGACGCCAACGCACCGGCGCCGTCGTACCCGACCGTCTGCTTGACGCCGGTCAGCCCGTCCTGCTGGGTCGCCAGCCTGCCCTGGGTGTACGAGAAGGTCGCCGTCCCCGCCCCGTCGACGCGCTGGGTCAGTCGCCCGGCCGCGTCGTAGCCGTAGGTCGACGTTCCGGTCACCGGCCCCGTGCTGGTCAGCAGATCACCACGGTCGTTGTAGGTGAAGGTTTCCTCACCGGACGGCGTGTTCACGCCCAGCAGCCGCCCCGCGGCGTCGAAACGCCGCTTGCGCTCGGTCGTCGGTTCGGCCGCCCCGGAACCCGTCTCCGCCGTCAAGCGCCCCAACGTGTCTACGGTCCGCTGGCGGGTGACCCCGCCGGGCGCCTGGAGAGTCAGGGCCCGGCCGTCGAGGTCGTAGGACGCCGTCCAGGTGCGGTCGGCGGGGTTCGGGTGAGCGGCGGTCGCGGGTTCGACGACCGACTCCGGCAACCCCAGCGCGTTGTAGGTCTGGATCGTGGCGTTGCCGCGGCCGTCCGTGCTGCGGGTTCGGTTCCCCGCCGCGTCGTAGCCGAACGACGTGGTGATGGTTTCCTTGTCCGACACGGGTTCCTGCTGCTGCACGAGCCGCCCGCGGTTGTCGTAGGCGAACTTCGTCGTGCGCAGCAGCGCGTCGGTCACCGAGATCCGGTTGCCGTCCTGGTCGTAGCCCGCCGACGCCTTGCGCAGGAGGTGCTCGTCCGGGGCGTACCAATAGGCCCCGGTGTTGCGGCCCGCGCCGTCGAAGGTCAGGTAGGTCGTGCGGCCGAGACCGTCGGAGGCCCGGACCTGGTTCCCGGACAGGTCGTAGCCCTGCTGGGTGACCACTCCCGCGGGGTCGGTGGTGGAGACGCGCCGGCCGAGCACGTCGTACGCGTGCTTCGTCACCTCACCCGTCGGGGACATGGTCGAAACGAGGTTGCCCGCGTCGTCGTAGCGGAGCTGGGTCGTGTACGCCGCCGGTTCCGGGCGCCGTTCGAGCTTCGTCGCGGTGATCTGACGGCCGAGATCGTCGTAGGTCGCCTCCGTCCTGGCCCCTGTCGGGTCCATTTCGGACAGTCGCTCGCCCGCGGTCGTGTAGGTGTAGCTCCAGACCCCGCCCGGCTGGTCTCCCGCGTCGGGTTTCGGGTCGACGCGTTCCACCAGCCGGTTGAGCTGGTCGTAGCGGAACCGCGTGGTCGCGCCCATCGGATCGGTCTTCGACAGGACATTGCCCTGTGCGTCGTAGCGCGTCTTGGCGATCGCTTTCGCCGCGGCGCTTTCGCCGGGCTTGCGGTAGCCGGGTGACGCCTGCTCGACGACCCGGCCCACGCGGTCGTAGGTCGTGCCGCTGACGTTGCCGTTCGCGTCTCGCGCGCCGGTGGGCTCGCCGAAGGCGTTGTAGCCGGTCGTCTCGCGAGCACGAGTCTGAACCGCTTGTCCCCCACCGCTTTCCGCCGCGGCGGGTGGGAAGACGACCGAGCTGGTGAGCCCGGACCCGTCGTACTCGAAGTTCGTGGTGAACTGCGCGGGATCGGCGCCCTCGGCGTTGCCGCGCGGTGCCGTGATCGAGGTGACCAGGCCACGCTGGTCGTAGGTGTAGCTGGTGGTGAGCTTGCCCGAGGAACCGTTCACCACGGACGTGCTCGTCTGCCTGCCCGCGACGTCGTAGCCGTACTCGACGGTCTCGACGCGGCCGACGTCGACCCGGGTGCTGTTCGAGCTAGCACCGGTGTGCTGTGTCCTGGCGACGTCGCCTCCCGGCACGTACGTCCACTCCACACGGTTGGCGAGCCCGCCCGGATCTGCCGTCTGCGCGGTGCCCCGCCCCGTGGCGTCGTATTCGTACGTGGTGACCAGGCCACCGGGCGCCAGCCGCTTGACGACGTTGCCCGCCGCGTCGTAGCTGAGCTCCTCCAGCTTGATGTCGCGTTTCGCCGCGTTCGGGTTGTCCGGGTCCCGGACGTCACGGGCGATGGTGCGCCACAGCCTGCCGTCGTCGAAGTACTGGTACTTGGTGGTCCGGCCCACCGAGTCGGTGTGCCGGATCCGGCGCCCCGCGAGGTCGTACCCGTAGGAGTCGAGCACCAGGGTCGGCAGTGCCGAGGTGTCCCCTTCGCCGTCCTGGTCCCCGGCCCCGGTGGACGGGTCGGTGGCCTGGCCGTGCCAGGCACGCAACCGGACCTCGGCCAGGGCGTTGCGCGCCGTGTAGCCGTATTCGTACTTGTTCCCGCCCGGATCGACCATCCACGTCTTGTTGCCGAACGGGTCGTAGCCGTAGAACGTGTTACCGCCCTCGGCGTCGGTCTCCTGGCTGCGGCGGCCGAAGTTGTCGTAGGCGTAGGCGGTGACCCGGGCGGCGTCCCCGCCGGTCAGGTCCTTCGCCTCCGTCCGGACGAGGTTGCCGTCGGGGTCGTAGGCCGACACTGTCTGCGCGGTGTGCGTGACGTTGTCGATCGGGTTGACCACACCGGGGCTCGTGACCGACACCTGGTGCGAGAGCGCGTCGTAGCCGTAGGTCGTCGTCAGGCCGCCGGGGTTCGCGTCGCTCTTCTTGGTTTCGGTCAGCCGCCTGCCGAACACGTCGTAGGTGTAGGTCGTGGTCAGCCCGGCCGGATCGACGACCTGCGCGAGGTCACCGTTACGGAAGTACGAGTACCGCGTTTCGCCACCACGAGGGTCGGTGATCAGCGCGATCAGGCCCGCCGGGGTGTTGCCTCCCCCGACGGCGGCGTCGGAGCTTTCCGTGTACCGGTACCGGGTCGTCGCGCCGTCGGGCGTCGTCTTCGTCTGCACCAGGCCGCGCACACCCAGATCGGTGTAGGTGTACGTCGTGGCGTACTTCGCGTCACCGGGGCCGGAGGAACGCGCGTCCTTCGCCGACAACAGCTTGTCGTTGCGCGGATCGGTGACGTCGGTGGAGTTCAGGTAGTAGCTGTAGTAGCTGGTCTGGCAGTCGCCCGGCGACACCCGGCACGACTTGCGCGCGACCACGTTGCCGCGCTCGTCGTTGGTGAACACCTGGACGTTGCCGAGTTCGTCGCCGACGGTGGTCTGGAAACCCTTGTCGTCGTAGTCGTAGGTCCGCACGCCCAGTCCCGTGACCGGGCCGCCCACCCAGGGGCCGCCACCGTTGACCGGGCCACCGCAGTAGGACGGTTCGCCCGGCTTGGGCGGCACCGACGGGTCACACGGTGGTTCCGGTGGAGCGGGCGCTCCCGTGCTGTCGCGACGATCCTCGGGACGCAGCCCGAGTCCCAGTGGCGCGACATAACGCAGGATCCGGCCGCGCATCGGGTCGTAGTCGTAGAAATGCGGGCGGTTCCCCGGATCGGAGATCTGGGTCGTGCGGATCAGGTTGCCCTCGGTGCCGGTCACCACCGGGACGCCGAGCTTCCAGTGGCCGCCGTCCCGATCGGTGACCTCGGCCAGCCGGTCGGCGGCGGTGTTGTAGGACAGCTGCGCGGCGACCCGGCCGCTCGGCAGCGTGATCTTCGCGAGGTAGTCGGCGCCCGTGCCTGCCTGGAAGTGGGCCTGCGCGGTCGTGGGCCCGACCGGGTACACGTAGAAGGCCACCTCGTCGATCTGGCCGGAGAAGAAGCGGCGCGGCTCGGTACCCCATGCCGGCCAGGCCGACGGCGGCACGGTGTAGGCGGCGCCGATCTGGTTGTAGACGACGTCGTCGTGCGAAATCTCGCCCTGGGCGCTGCCGACCTTCCGCCCGTCGAGGTACAGCGTCTGCGTCGCGAGCGACCCGGAAAGCACCACGTGGTGCCACTGGTCGTTGTTGACGGCCTCCGCCGAGGTGATCGGCCCGACGCCCCCGTTCCAGAACTGCCCGCGCAGCTTGCCGTCGGTCCCGACGTAGAGCACCGGCACCGCGCCGGTGGGCGTGCTGCCGATCGGTGCCCGCTGATAGCCGAACAGCGGCCCGCCCTGGGTGGTCTTGAACCACATCTCGATGGCGAGGTCACGATTCTTGCGCACCAGGCCGTCCGGCACGGTGACCACCGACGACGTGCCGTTGAACGACGCGGCGGTGTCCGCGCCGTCCTTCAGCGGACCGGGCTGACCCAGGACGACGTCCTTGTAGGTTCCGTTGTCCTTGCCGAGCTTGAGCCCGTTCTGGCTCGCCGCCACGGTGCCGTTCGTCTCGCCGAACCGCCAGTACGACGAAGGCCGCGAATCGACCACCGAACTCCGGTAGTGCGAACCCGAGACGTGGTCGTAGCTGGTACACCCGTTGTTCGGATCACAGACCTTCGTCAGCTTGTCGCCGTCGTAGCTGTAGGTCCAGGTGAGCTGCTTGCCGTCGATCGGATCGGTCGACACCGACGTCACGTGGTTGCCGGTCCACGTGAAGTACAGGATCCGATCGCTCGTGCGGCTGATGATCCGCTTGAGGCGTTCGGGGGTGCTGTAGTCGAGCTCGACGTAGTGCCCGGCCTGGTCGTACACCGCGATGAGCCGGCCGTCGGGCCGGAAACGGTACAGCGTCGAAGCTTTGTCGGTGAGGACCCAGCCGCCACCGTTCGCCTCGACCTCGACGCGGAAGTTGGCCTGCCGCCCGGGCGGTGCGGCGAAGGAGCCGTCGTGGTTACGCCCGAACCGGACCTGCTGCCCGTCGGGATAGGTCACCACGACGTTGCCCGAACCGTCTTCGTCGGGAACGACCTTCATGTCGTACCGCGTCGACCAGCCGGAGCCGAACAGAAGATCCCGCCGGGGATCAAGGCTGTTGTACGTGCGCGCGATGTTCAGCTCGGGTCCGGTCACCTGGAGAGCCGCGTCGATGGCGCTCGAGAAGTAGTTGCCGGTCTGCGGATCGAAGTCACGCTGCGCCCCGCTGTAGGGCGCGTTGGCCAGATGCGACGTGATCTCCGGCTGGGGTACCGCGGTGAGCAGGTGGCTCGGGGTGAGCTTCTCGCTCTCGGAATGACCGTCGTAGGCGAAGGCACGCCACTGGTAGTCCTTGCTCCACCGCAGGGCACCGACCGGGACGTTCCACGTCCGCTTGCCCACGTAGCCGGAGTCCACACAGGACACTCCGGTCAGCGTTCCGTCCGGCTGCTTCCGATAGTCCTCGCAGACCTCGAAGCGGTACTTCAACGCCGAGGACACCGGTGCGTCGACATCGACGGCGTCCACCCACAGCTGGGGGGTCAGCGTCTGCGCGGAATAGCCGTTCGGCGGGTACTGGGCCTTCACGATCGGCGGAACGTCGAAGACCGTCATGGCGAGGCGGGTGGGCGGGACCTGCTCGTCGGTGAACCAGGGGCCGCCCCGGCGGAGCATGCTGAAGTCGAAGAGGTAGTCCCCCGGTTCGATCGCGCCGATCGTGGCGTCCAGCGTGACCGACTCGCCGCGCGGAACGTCGCGGGGCAGGCCGGCGGCTTCCTGGGAGGCGACCGGCGCTCCGGCGGCGGTGAAGCCGCGGTAGCCGAGCGCGTAGTCGGCCGCACGCCAGGTTTCGGCGCTCCGGTTCGTCACCGTGATCCGGACCTTGCCGCCCTGCGTGCGCGTGACCGGTGGCTCGGGAACACCCCGGTCGACGCGGTACTCGGCGTCGTAGGCGGAGTGCGTGACGAACAGCCGCGGCGGGTTGGCGGTGTTGTGCCCGGTGAACTTCTTCCAGCCGTACGGATCGGTCTCCGAAGCACGGATCGTCAGCCCGTAGTTGGGGCTCGCGCCGGTGACCCAGCGCTGCACCAGGTCGCGGCCCGCCGGTCCGAGCGGGATGAGCTCGGTGGTGGACGGGCAGCTCGACGCGTGCTGCTGGCGGCCGATGTAGCCACGCGCGAACGAAGGATCGGCCAGCGCCGGGCCGTAGCCGGGTCCCGGATAGCCGCTCGCGGTGTTCCACGGCGCGGTGACCCCGTGCACCGTCAGCGGGCGCGGCTGACACGACCACGACCAGGTGTTCTTGAGGGTGAGCTGGGCGCCGAGGATCTTGTGGTCGCGCAGCCGGGATTCGACCCCGCCGAAGGACAGGTAGCTGGCGGCCCGCAGCGGACCGGTCGTCCCGGCCTTCAGCTCGGTCGACCCGTCGAGACGGCTCCCGTTCTGGAACACGGTGCCACCGTTCGACGCCGTCGTGTCGACGCTGGGGTCCACCTCGACCGGGTACTTGCGGGCCGGATCGCGCAACCAGGCCGCGTCGAGTTCCACCCGCAGCACGGTCTTCCCGGCACGTTCCACGAGCCGGTAGGTCACGCCGCGGGACAGGGCCGCCTCCCCGCTCGCGGGGTCGCGGGCGGCGTCGGTCATGAAGCCCGCCGGGATCCGCGCGCGCTCCTGGCCCGCGGTGTCGAGCAGTGCCACCCGGCCGTCCACAAGCGACGGACGGAGGCCCTTGAGCCGCAAGGGGAATTCCCACACCGTCGGCGCCTGGGGACCGGCGAGGACCAGTGTCTCCTTCAGACCGCCGGGCACGACGTCGAACCGGATGTCGGCGGACTCGCGGACCGCCCGGTAGCTGACGCTGCTGCCCGACACCTGTCCCGCCGGCCCTGCCGCGTCGGCGACACCGAAACCGAACCCGTGTTCTTCGTCGAGTTTCAGGTCCACCAGGGAATCCGGGGAGCCCGCCGCCGCGAACCCCACCCCGATGCTGTCGCCGGCGTTGCGCCAGCCCGTGCCGTTCTCCTTCGGCACGACCGTGGTGTCGATCGGCTGGTACGCACCGTTCGGCGTCCGGTAGTTGATCGGGTCCTGGCTGAACTCGGTGGTGTG
This sequence comes from Amycolatopsis sp. NPDC058986, assembly GCF_042741125.1. Lineage (NCBI taxonomy): Bacteria > Bacillati > Actinomycetota > Actinomycetes > Pseudonocardiales > Pseudonocardiaceae > Amycolatopsis > Amycolatopsis sp. NPDC058986. The sequence continues at coordinate 48,032 of NZ_JBHYJW010000068.1, forward strand.
GGTGCCGTCGGCGTTGGCGTAGGTCCGCTCGGTGGACGTACGCCGCTCCGGCAGTTCCTTGCTCGTCTTCTCGTCGTATCCGGTCGCCCGCACCGGCGGCGTTTCGACCTTGACCCGGTTGGTGGCCGCCTTCTCGGCTCCGGGCGCGATCGGGGCGTACTTCGACTGCAGCGACGCCGGGCCGGCGACGTTCGGCGCGCCGCCCGCCTCGTCCCGCTGCCCGGCGGCCGTTCCGCCTTGCTGCTTGGGCGATTTGGCCATGGCTTCGGCCAGGCGAACCGCGTCGTCGTCCCGGCCGCCGGTCCCGTAGTTGCCGGCGGGACCGATCACTCCGGCGAGGAGCGCCAGCAGCACGAGGACGAGCAAAGGCCGGGTGAGCATCTTCCGGGCACGGGCGGGTGAAGTATGACGAGCGAACATCGAGACCCCCTCGAAGTCAGTCGACGAAAAGGAATCCGGCGAAAAGGAATCGGGGACGTCCGGCGCGGCCGCGGGGATCGGGGGCGGGCCCCCCCCCGCCCCGCCGAACAGGGGGTTGGGCCGCGGCCCCCCCCCGCAGACGTGGCGATCGGTGTCAGCCGCACCCAACCCCCCGCGG
>NZ_JBHYJW010000069.1:0-1029 GCF_042741125.1 Amycolatopsis sp. NPDC058986
GTCCCCTTCAGCTCACGTCAGAAGAGCAGCGGCAGCAGGGCGTGGCGGCGGCGCAGCACCGCGCCGTACCGCGCGTCCAGCCGCATCCACGAGTCGGTGGCCGTCACCCGGACCACGTCGTCGCTGATCGAGGAGTCGAGGAAACCCATCCCCGACAACGCGAACAGGCAGCGCATCTGGACCTTGACCTCCAGCTCGCCGCCGGTGACGGTGAGCACCGCCTGGTCCATCAGGGACGCGGGCGGCGTCCCGTGCGGGCCCGCGTTGTCGCGGGCCAGGGTGACCCCGCGATCGGCGAGGTCCGACACGACACCCACCGGCAGTTCGTCGACCACCTGCCAGCGGCCCGGCGGGGGAAGTTCCCCGTGCCACAGCAGATCCCGGGCCGGGCCGGGGTCCATCCGCTCACCGCCCGCGACGGTGAGCGCCGCGAGCAGCTCGTTGCCGGACACCGTGACGTCGGCCGGAGTGACCCGGCCCGCGACGGCGCGCGTGGCGAGCACCTCGAACGGCGTCGCCGTCCACGCTTCGACCACGTCCTCGCCACGCATCCGGAGCCGGACGACGGTCTGCCCGTCCAGCCGGACCGCGCGGGCGACGAACGCGCCGAGCGTCTCACGGTCCCCCGCGTCGGGGATCAGCAGTTCAGGCATCGGTGAACACCCGCTTCAGGAAGTCGCTCTCGTCGGCGTTCAGCCGTCGCGGCCGCAGCGCGATCGTGTCGTACGGCGCGAGCAGCGTCGACGCCGTGACCGCCACCGGGTCCGTTTCGGACGGTCCATTGTGGACTCGATAGTCCACCGTGAAGCTCGCCGCCCGCAGCTCGGTGAGCGTCATGTCCACCAGGACGTCCTGATCGGACACCACGATCGGCGCCTTGTAGTGCACTTCGAGCTTCACCACCACGATGCCCTTGGGCAGCTCGGTGAGCCCCTCGCGGGGGGGCCCGCCCGGCCCCCCGGCGGGCCCCCCCCCCGGCCCCACCCCCCACCCCGGAGCGGGGGTGACCTGGCCGGGAGACTGCAAATG
>NZ_JBHYJW010000069.1:1039-22338 GCF_042741125.1 Amycolatopsis sp. NPDC058986
GCTGTTTGGGGGCCTGGGGGGCCCCCGGGCGGGGGGCCCCCCCCCCCCCCCGGCGCCCCCCCCGCGCCTCTTCCAGCAACGTCACCAGGTTCGCGTGGTTCACGTGCCCGTAGACGTCCATGTCCGACCAGCGCGGCCGGACCCGTACCGCGCAGCTCACCGCACCGTGCTCCGGATCTGCCGCGCCGCGACCGACAGCGTCGCGAGGTCGAGGTTGCCGGTCTTGGTGATCTCGTCCAGCGCGACCCTCGCCCTCGCCAGCCGCGAGGCGTTGATCTTCTCCCACTGCGCGATCCGCTCGTCCGCGCTGGTGCCGGGATCACTGTGCCGGAGCGCGTCGAGGGTGATCGCCCGCAGCGAGGCGTAGACGTCGTCCCGCAGGGCCAGCCGTGCGAGGGCGTGCCAGCGGTTTCCCCGTTCCAGCGCGCTGATCTCGGTGAGCATCTTGTCGATGTCGAGGTGATCGGACAGCGCGTAGTACAGCTCCGACGTCTCCGCGGGGTTGTGGACCACGTCGACGCCGACCTGCTGCTCGGCCATCTCGGACACCTCGACGACGTCGAGCAGCCCGTAGGTGTGCAGCAGCACCGCGATGCGCCGCGCCAGATCGGCGGGCACGCCGTTGCCGGTCAGCTTGTCGACCTTCACCTGGACCGCTTCGGCTTCGAGACCACGCATCAGCTCGCCCGAGCGCGGCACCAGCTCGGTGAACTCCTGGCCGAACCGGTTGATCTCGGCCAGCGGGGCCAGCGGCTGCGGCCGGTTGGAGAGGAACCAGCGGGCCGCGCGGTCGAGCAGGCGCCGCGTCTCCAGCACCATCCCGTCCGCGACCTCGGTCGACACGACGTTGTCCAGCGCGTCGATCTCGGTCCACAGCGCGGGCAGGTCGTACACGTGGGTGACCACGGCGTAGGCGCGGACGGCGTCCGTCGCGGTCACGTTCAGCTCTTCCATCAGCCGGAAGACGAACGAGATGCCCCCGCCGTCGACGACCTCGTTGGCCACCAGCGTGGTGATGATCTGGCGGCGCAGCGGGTGTTCGCTGATCGCGTCGGCGAACTGCTCGCGCAGCGGCTTCGGGAAGTACTCCGGCAGCCTGCGGGTGAACACCTCGGAATCGGGCAGGTCGCTGGCCAGCAGCTCGTCCTTGAGGTCGAGCTTGACGTGCGCCAGCAGCGTCGCCAGCTCGGGCGAGGTGAGGCCCTGGCCCGCCTTGTCCCGCGCCCGGAACTCCGCGTTGGTGGGCAGCGCCTCCAGCTTGCGGTCGAACGCGCCCTTCGCCACCAGCGCGGCGACCTGCCGCTGGTGCACCGAGACCATCGGCGCGGCGTGGGCCCGGCTGACGCCGAGGACGGCGTTCTGCCGGTAGTTGTCGGCCAGCACGAGCGCGCCGACCTCGTCGGTCATCTGCTCCAGCAGGTGGTTGCGCCGGTCGTGCTCCAGCTTCCCGGTCGCCACCAGGTGGTCGAGCAGGATCTTGATGTTGACCTCGTGGTCGGAGCAGTCGACGCCGGCCGAGTTGTCCAGCGCGTCGGTGTTGATCTTGCCGCCCGCGCGGGCGAACTCGATGCGGCCGAGCTGGGTGAGCCCGAGGTTGCCGCCCTCGCCGACCACCTTGACCCGCAGCTGGTTGCCGTTGACGCGGATCGCGTCGTTGGCCTTGTCCCCCGCCGCGGCCTGGCTCTCGGTCTCGGCCTTGACGTAGGTGCCGATACCGCCGTTCCACAGCAGTTCCACCGGCGCGAGCAGGATGGCCTGGATCAGCTCCAGCGGCGCCATCGATTCGACGTCGTCGGCCAGGCCCAGCGCGGCGCGGACCTGCGGGCTGACCGGGATCGACTTGGCGCTGCGCGGGTAGATGCCGCCGCCCTCGCTGATCTTCGCGCGGTCGTAGTCGTCCCACGAGGACCGGGGCAGGTCGAACAGCCGCCGCCGCTCCGCGTAGGAGGACGCCGCGTCCGGGCTCGGGTCGAGGAAGACGTGCATGTGGTTGAACGCCGCGACCAGGCGGATGTGCTCGGACAGCAGCATGCCGTTGCCGAACACGTCGCCTGCCATGTCACCGATGCCGACGACGGTGAAGTCCTCGGTCTGGGTGTCCTTGCCCAGCTCGCGGAAGTGCCGCTTGACGCTTTCCCACGCGCCCTTGGCGGTGATGCCCATGGCCTTGTGGTCGTAGCCGACCGAACCGCCCGAGGCGAAGGCGTCGCCGAGCCAGAAGCCGTACTGCGCGGAGACCTCGTTGGCGATGTCGGAGAAGGTCGCGGTGCCCTTGTCCGCGGCGACCACCAGGTAGCTGTCGTCGCCGTCGTGCCGGACCACGTCCGGCGCGGGCACGGTCTTGCCCTCGACGCGGTTGTCGGTCAGGTCGAGCAGGCCGGAGATCAGCATCTTGTAGCACGCGATGCCCTCGGTGAGGGTGGCCTCGCGGTCGATCGCCGGGTCTCCGGTCGGCGTCGGCGGGCGCTTGACGACGAACCCGCCCTTGGCTCCCACGGGCACGATGACGGCGTTCTTGACCGCCTGCGCCTTGACCAGGCCGAGGATCTCGGTGCGGAAGTCTTCGCGCCGGTCCGACCAGCGCAGGCCGCCGCGGGCGACCGCGCCGAAGCGCAGGTGCACGCCTTCGACCCGCGGCGAGCACACGAAGATCTCGTACTTCGGCCGCGGCTCGGGCAGATCGGGCACCGCGCCGGGGTCGAGCTTGAACGCCAGGTACGGCCGCGGTTGCCCGTCGGCGCCGGTGACGTGGTAGTTCGTCCGCAGCGTGGCGCTGATGACCGCCATCAGCCGCCGGAGGATCCGGTCCTCGTCGAGGCTGGTGACCTCGTCGATCATCGAGCAGATCTCGGTGACCAGCGCGTCGGCGCCGGCCTGCCGCTCGTCCTCGGTCAGGTGCGGATCCGAGCGCGTCTCGAACAGCCGGAACAGCTTCGTGGCGACCTGGGTGTGCTTGAGCACCGCGTTCTGGATGTACTCCTGCGAATGCGTGCTGCCCGCCTGGCGCAGGTACCGCGAGTACGCGCGCAGCACGCTCACCTGGCGCCAGGTGAGGCCGGCCCGCAGCACCAGCCCGTTGAAGTCGTCGACCTCGCAGCTGCCGTGCCAGGCCGCGTGGAAGGCGTCCTGGAAGCGATCGCGCAGCTCGGCGACGGCCGCATCGCTGGCGTCGGCCTGCAGCTTCGGGTCGATGCGCAGGCCGAAGTCGTAGATCCAGGACGCTCCGCCGTCCTCGCGGCGCAGCTCGTACGGGCGCTCGTCGACGACCTCGACACCCATGCAGTGCAGGACCGGGAGCACCTTGGAGAGCGTGACGCCCTCGCCACGCAGGAAGAGCTTGAAGCGGCGTTCGCCCGGCTCCGCGTCGGGCGGCAGGTAGAACGACAACGCGAGGTCGCCCTCGTCGGTCAGCGAGTCGAGCGCGCCGAGATCGGCGAGCGCGTCCTCGGCGGAGAAGTCCTCCTTGTAGCCCTCGGGGAAGATGGCGGCGAACCGCTGCCCCTGGTCGTTCGCGGACTCCTCGCCCATGATCCCGACGACGGCGCCCTCCCCGGAGCGTTCCCTGCGCTCGCTCAGGATCGCCTCGACGAGCCGGTCGTCCCAGCTGCGCACGACGGTGTTGAGCCGCTCCTGGATACGCAGGGTGTCCGGCTCGATCCGGTTGGCCGGATCGGTGTGCACGATGAAGTGGACCTGCGCGAGGATCGTCTCCCCGACCTTCGCGCTGTACTCGAGCTGCGTGCCTTCCAGCTCCTCCAGCAGCACCTCCTGCATCGCCAGCCGCGAGCGCGTCGTGTAGCGGTCACGCGGCAGGAAGACCAGGCAGGAGAAGAACCGGCCGTACGGATCGCGGCGCAGGAACAGGCGCAGCCGCCGGCGATCCGACAGCGTGATCGCGCCGGTCGTCGTGGCGTACAGCGAATCGGAGTCGGCGGAGAACAGGTCCGCGCGCGGCCAGTTCTGCAGCACCTCCAGCATCCGCTGGCCGGAGAACGACTCCATCGGGAACCCGGCGCGGTGGATGACCTCGCGGACCCGGTTGCACACCACCGGGATGTCGAGCACGTTCTCGTGCAGCGCGGTGGTGGTGAACATGCCGAGGAAGCGGTGCTCGCCGGTGACGTTGCCCTCGGCGTCGAACGTCTTCACGCCGACGTAGTAGGGATAAACCGGACGGTGCACTGTGGACGGTGCGCTGGCCTGGGTCAGCACGAGCAGCGTCGGCGCCAGCGCGGTGGCCGCCGTGTCCGGCCCGGCGGTCAGCCCCCGGGCGGCGAGGCTGTCCTGTCGCAGGACGCCGAGACCGGACGCGAGCACGGCGCGGAGCGCGGGCTCGTCGGTGTCGGTACGCGGGTTCTCGACCAGCTCGTAGCGGCGGTACCCGAGGAACGTGAAGTGACCGTCGGCGAGCCACCGCAGCAGCCGGGCGCCCTCGGCGACCTCGCCCTTCGGCAGCTTCGGCGGGTCCGCGTCCAGCTCGTCGGCCAGCGCGGCGGCGGTCTGCGCCATCTTGTCGGCGTCCTCGACGACCTCGCGGACGTCTCCGAGCACGCTCGCGAGGCGGTTGTCGAGCTCGCGGGCCCGGTTCGGGTCGGTGACGAAGTCGATCTCGACGTACATCCACGACTCGGCCGCGGAGTTCGGCGGCGGGTCGGCGGGGTCGGCGTCGGGGTGGACCTCGAGCAGCTCGCCGGTGAGATCGCGGCTGACCACCACGATCGGGTGCACGATCCGCTGGACCTGCACACCGTCGCGGGCGAACTCGGCCGCGACCGAGTCGACCAGGTACGGCATGTCGTCGGTGACCACCTGCACGACGGTGGCCTCGCGGGTCCAGCCGTCCTCGGCGGTCGTCGGGTTGAGCAGCCGGACCGCCGGGCGGCCGGGCATCCGGTGCTTGGCCAGCTGCAGATGCGAACGCACCGCGCCGACCAGGTCGACCGGGTCGTCCCCGACGATCTCCTCGGCCGGGATGTGCCGGTAGTAGAGCCGGATGAGGTCGGCGATCTCCGGCGCGTGCCTGGCGGCGGCGTCGATCAGCTCGTCCCGAATCTGCTCCGGGCTGGCCGAGCGGCGCGGGGCGCCGATCTCGGTGCCGTCTTCGGTTCCGGGTAGGGACGAGACTCCCGTCGAGCTCATTTGAGGCAACTCTCCACTGTGCGAGGGGTGACACCGCGACCGGCACCACGGTGTGCCGGACCTAGCCCACCCTAATGCGCCCACGCGGCGGAACGCACGAAGCCCGTTCAGTTGGCAGAAACCGAAGAACCCCAGCTCAGCCGCCGAAATCGCGGTATCGGTCAAGCTACTCCCGGGTTCACAGGGCGCCCGTTCCGGGGCCACCGGACGACGTCGGCGGGCCTGACCAGGACCGGGCGTGGGCGCCCCTCCGCCACGCCGCTTACGGAATCGATCCAGTCCCCCGTCTGTTCCGTCCGGTTCGGCGATCGGCCGCGGATTCCTCGCCCGCCCAGCAGCCGGGCGCGTGTTCTCGAGGTGCGACGAATCCCACCTTCGGGTCTGCCCGAGCGCACCCTCACAGTGCCCTTCCGGGCAGAATCAGTCCTTTGTGGACACCTGGGTGCGGGCGCGCTCGCGCGGCGCCGGGTGCGCGGACGGCTTCGGCTACGAGCCGGATTCGTCGCTGCCGTTGCGGCCGTGGCCGTTGACCGACCGGCGCCCCGCCGTGCCCTCGCGCTGGGTGCCGAGACGCTTCACCAGAGCGGCGGCGCTGGCCGTCCCCGCCTGATGCTCGGCCAGCGCGCGGGCGAGCAGATCGGCGAGACCCGCGTCCGGCGGTGGCTCGTCCTCGGCAATGGCCTTCGCGTACCCCTCGGGGAACGCTTCGGTGCTCGGGGTCCAGCCGCCGAAGTCGTCGACGGGGTCGAGCGAAGGCGGCATGCGCAACCGGGGCAGCCACGGATCGGCGACCTCGTCGCGATACCGCTCCTCCGGAAGGGACGTGACAGGACCGGCCGAAGACGTGGCGGGTGGTTCCGGCTCTTCCGGGCGCGGCGGGGGCGCGAGTTCGCTTTCCCGGTCCCACGACAGGGCGGGCTCGGAGGACGGTTCGGGCCGGGCGAGCGGCTCGGGCCGGGGCTCCCCCGCACGCGGTTCGCCGAACCTCGGCTCGTCGTCGGCTCGGCGTGCCTCGGACCGGGTGGGCTCGGCCTCTTCGGCGGCACGGCGACGGCCACCGCTGTGCCCGTCGGCGCCGGAGATCCCGAGCCGGTCGAGTACCGATCGCGCGGTCACGGAACCGTGTTCGGCGTCGTGGCGGGTGCTGCGCACCGGCGGCGCCGGCTCGCGCCGCTCCCCTTCGCGGGACCAGTCGCCGACGTCCCAGCGCTGCGACGCGGGCTCCGGTGCCTTGGCGGCCTTCGCCGGGGCCACATGTCCCGTCCTGGGCATCGGTTCCTCGGCGGGTGCCGGGGCGAGCGGCAGCTCCGGGACGACGTCCACGATCTCCGGAAGCACCGGAACCGTCCTGGACACGAGCGGCGTCTTCTCGGGCTCGCGTGCTGTGGGCAGTTCCGGCGTCGCGGCATACCCCATGGGCTCCGCCGCGACGGGCTCCTCGGCGCGGCGGCGGCGCCCCTCCCTCGGCTGCTCGACGACCTCCGGGACCGGCGCCGGCTCCGCGATCGCCGTGGCCTCTGTCGCCGCTGTGACCTCCGAGGACCGGCGCTCGTCCGCCCGCCTGCGCCCGGCGCGTGTCTCCCGCTCCGGCACGGCGGTTTCGGCCGCGCTCGCGACCCAACGCTCCGGCACCGGTTCGTCGCGCGGTTCCGGCGCCCACGACACCGGCGCGCGCAGGGGATGGGCCGGCGCCTCGGGCGCCGGACGCTGCGGCTCGGCGACGGCGACCGGGGCCGGCGCGACCGGCTGGACGAACGACGAAGGCCGGGTACCGGACGGGTTCACCACCTCGTCGAGATCGACCGACGCCAGCTCGCCCGTGCCGAACGTGCCCGCGAGCAACCCGCAGGCCTGGCGGCGCGCCCTGGCGTGCACGTGCTCGGCCGCGCGCGAGCGGTGCAGGCACGCGATCGCGTCCTCCGCGTGGCCGAACCGTTCCTCGATCTGCGCGAGTTCGAGCCACAACCGCGCGGTGATCGACGCGAGGCCGTGGCGGTCGGTGCTCGCCACCGCCTCCCGGACGAGTTCCGCCGCGGCTTCCCCCGCGCCCGCGGGCAGGTGGACGCGCGTCGCGACGGCCAGCCGCAGCCAGCCCATCGGCGCGACACCGCCCGCGCGGACCGGCTCTTCGAGCACCGGCTGGGCGATCTCGTACGCCATCGCGGTGTCCCCGCGATCGAGCAGCGTGCTGACCAGTTGCAGGACCAGGCGGACCCGCACGAGGCCGCCGTCGTCGGCCGGGTTGTCGAGCTTCTCCAGGAAGCCCAGGCCCGTCCTGGCGGCGTCGGCCGCCGCGGTGAGATCGCCGTGCCTGCGCCGGTGCGCGGCCGTGCCGACCCGCAGCAGCGCCCGCACCAGCAGCTGGGTGTCGGCCGCCAGCCGGTCGTCGCCGAGGACGAGCTTGTCCGCTGCCACCAGCACCCTGTCCAGCTCGGCCTTGCGGCCGATCTGCGCCAGGCAGCCGACGAGATGGCACAACGCGGCGGCCCGGTGCACCGGCGACACCGCCGGATCGGCCGGCACCGGACGCAACGCGGCGAGCCCCGTCAGCGGAACACCGAGGCTGCGTGCGCACAGCGCGAGATCGATGCGCAGCCGCCCGGCGACGTCGGCGTAGCCCGCGTGCTCGGCGGCACGCAGCGCCGCCACGGCCCTGGCGACCGTGCCCGGCCGCTGGCCGAGCCGGACGCGCGCCGACACCACCAGAGCCTCCGCGCGGACCCACTGCTCGTCGGAGCCCGCCGCCTCGGCGAGGGCGGCGGCGCGCTCACCGAGGACCAGCGCCAGCTCCGGAGCACGCAGGTGCAGCGCGTCCGCCTGCTCGATCAGGCCGCCGACGGCGGCGAGGCTCCCCTCGCCGGACATGCCTGGGGACGTGGTTCTTCCCGCGGAAGCCACGGGGAACCCGCCCGCCGCGGACGCGGCGGGCGAGCCGGGCTTGAGGTGCCTGCTGGCTTCCACGGGCAACCCACGCCCCTCAGTCGCGGGTCAGCTTGCGGTGGGTGACCCGGTGGGGACGAGCCGCTTCCGGCCCGAGGCGCTCGATCTTGTTCTTCTCGTAGCCCTCGAAGTTGCCCTCGAACCAGAACCACTGCGCCGGGTTCTCGTCGGTGCCCTCCCAGGCCAGGATGTGCGTGGCGACCCGGTCGAGGAACCATCGGTCGTGGGAGATGACCACGGCGCAGCCGGGGAACTGCTCCAGCGCGTTCTCCAGTGACCCCAGGGTCTCCACGTCCAGGTCGTTCGTCGGCTCGTCGAGCAGGATCAGGTTCCCGCCCTGCTTGAGCGTCAGCGCCAGGTTCAGCCGGTTGCGCTCCCCGCCGGAGAGCACGCCCGCCGGCTTCTGCTGGTCCGGCCCCTTGAACCCGAACGCGCTGACGTAGGCACGCGAGGGCATTTCGGTCTGCCCGACGTGGATGTAGTCCAGCTTGTCCGAAACCACCTCCCATACCGTCTTCTTCGGGTCGATCCCCGCCCTGCCCTGGTCCACATAGGACAGTTTGACCGTCTCGCCGATCTTCACCGTCCCGCCGTCCGGCTCCTCGAGCCCGACGATCGTCTTGAACAGAGTCGTCTTGCCGACCCCGTTCGGCCCGATCACGCCGACGATGCCGTTGCGCGGCAGGTCGAACGAGAGCCCGTCGATGAGCACCCGGTCGTCGAAGCCCTTGCGCAGCTTCTCGACCTCGACCACCACGTTGCCCAGCCGGGGCCCCGGCGGGATCTGGATCTCCTCGAAGTCGAGCTTGCGGTGCTTGTCGGCCTCGGCCGCCATCTCCTCGTAGCGGTCCAGCCGCGAGCGGGACTTGGTCTGGCGCGCCTTGGCGTTGGACCGCACCCACTCCAGCTCGCTCTTGAGCCGCTTGGCGAGCTTCGCGTCCTTCTTGCCCTGGACTTCCAGACGCTCGCGCTTCTTCTCCAGGTACGTCGAGTAGTTGCCCTCGTAGCCGACCACCCGGCCGCGGTCCAGCTCCATGATCCACTGGGCCACGTTGTCCAGGAAGTACCGGTCGTGGGTGACCGCGAGGACGGCGCCCGCGTAGTTGGCCAGGAACTGCTCCAGCCAGAGCACGCTCTCGGCGTCCAGATGGTTGGTGGGCTCGTCGAGCAGCAGCAGGTCGGGAGCGGACAGCAGCAGCTTGCACAGCGCGACCCGGCGGCGCTCGCCACCGGACAGGTGGGTGACCGGCTCCTCCGGCGGCGGGCAGCGGAGAGCGTCCATCGCCTGCTCGACGGTGGAATCCAGCTCCCAGGCGTCGGCGTGGTCGAGCTCCTCCTGGAGCTTGCCCATCTCCTCCATCAGCTCGTCGGTGTACTCGGCCTCCATCAGCTGGAGGACCTCGTGGTACCGGTCGAGCTTCGTCTTGATGTCGCCGAGGCCCTCCTCGACGTTCTCCCGGACCGTCTTGTCCTCGTTCAGCTCCGGCTCCTGCATGAGGATGCCGACGCTGGCGCCCGGCTGGAGGAACGCTTCGCCGTTGCTGGCCTGCTCGATCCCCGCCATGATCTTGAGAACGGTCGACTTGCCGGCGCCGTTCGGGCCCACGACGCCGATCTTGGCACCGGGGTAGAACGCGGTGCTCACGTCGTCGAGGATGACCTTGTCCCCGACGGTCTTGCGCACCTTCTTCATGGTGTAGATGAACTCGGCCATGCCAGCGATCGTAGAGTGAGCCGATCCGCGCCTTGACGCCGGTCACCGTCGAACTACCGAATGTCAGCCCGAGATCACCGCGGGAACATCATCTTCTCCTTTCCCCACCCGCCCCGGAAAGCCGCCGCGTGCCCTCAAGCGGAGGCCTTTTCAACCGCGTCGAAGAGCGTGTTCGCCTCCTCCCCGCCGTCGGTCCACAACCCGCGGGGATCCCGCACGGTGACTCCCTCGCGGGGCGCCCGGTCGAGCGTGACCGTGCAGCGCGCCAAGTTGGGGCCGATCGCGAAGGCCTCAAGCTCAGGTACAGCCCGAGGTACGCCGTCCAGTTCGAACTCGCTGCTGTACAGCCGCCCGCGCGCCACCACCGGGTCGCCCTTGGCGAGGCACTGGTGCACCGACCGGGCCAGCTTCCGCCAGCAGGTCACCCGGACGGAGAACCGGCGCCCGTCACCCCACTCGCCCTTTTCCTTGTCGTACCGGCGTTCCGTGCTGCGCAGCCAGAACGAGACGACGTCGTGCCCGTTCTCCCCCACCTTGCGCAGATCCGGCTCGCTGGTGACGTATCCGGTCACCGTCACCCACGTCTCGCCCACGGCCATCACCCTCATCCCCTTCGGTTCGCCTGTGCCGCCGGACCGTGCCCGGTGGCCGATGTCCTCAGCTTGCCGCCGGGGAGGGGCGTGTGGCGGGGCGACGCGAAATCTGTGGACAGCCACAGTCCTTGTGGACAACCGGGGCGCCGACGAGGGTTCGCGCGCGGGAACTGTCGGGGTGCTGTGCTACTCCCGCCTGCCTTCGGCGAGCCGTTTGAGCATCGCGTTGTAGGCGGCCAGTTCCGCGCCGCCGGTGGTGTCCTCGCGGCGGTCGGCGCGTTTGGCCTCGCGCTCGTCCTGCCGGGCCCACTGCACCAGCAGCGCGATCAGCACGAGCAGCACCGGCACCTCGCCGGAGGCCCACGCGATCCCGCCGCCGAGCCGCTGGTCGGTGAGAAGGTTGCCGACCCACGGCAGCTTCAGCTGGGTGTAGAAGGTCTGCCCGATGACCGTCTGCATGTTCATCAGGATCACGCCGAAGAACGCGTGGAACGGCATCGAGGCGAACATCAGCCCGAGCTTGCCCAGCGGCGGGAGACGCCGCGGCGCGGGGTCGACGCCGATCAGCGGCCAGTAGAAGACGTAGCCCGAGAGCAGGAAGTGCGCGTTCATCGCCAGATGCGCCCAGTGATAGTTCAGCGCGGCGTCGAACAGGCCGGAGAAGTAGAGCCCGTAGAAGGAGCCGACGAACAGCACCAGCGCGACCAGCGGATGGGTCAGGAACCGCGACACCGGCGAATGCACGAACGCCAGCAGCCACTCCCGCGGCCCCGGCGGCGCGTCGCGCCCGGCCGGCGAAAGCGCGCGCAGCGCCAGCGTCACCGGACCACCCAGCACGAACAGCACCGGCGCCACCATGGACAGCATCATGTGGGTGCCCATGTGGACACTGAACATCCCCGGCGCGTACCGGCCGATCCCCGAGGACGTCGCGATCAGCAGCACCGCGCAGCCCGCGAGCCACGCGACGAGCCTGCCAACGGGCCAGGTGTCGCCGCGTTTGCGCAACCGCCGCACTCCGGCCAGGTACAGCGCGGCGAGCACGATCGCCAACGTCCCGTAGAGCAGGTCGAACCGCCAGTCGAACAGCAGCCGCAGGACCGTCGGGGCGCCGTCGAGCGGATAGCCGATGAGCAGTTCGACGGTCGAGGGCTGGGTGATCGCGTCCGCGGGCGGCGGTGTCCTGGCGAGCCCGGTGGCGATGCCGATCGTGACGAACATGATCAGCACCTCGACCCCGGCCAGCCGCAGGAGCTGCCCGCCGCCAGCGCCGTCGACCAGACCGCGCACGCCGCGCTGACGTTGCTGCTGGCCGAACACGCCGAGCAGCAGCAGCGCGACGACCTTCGCCACCACGAGGAGCCCGTAGTCGGTGGTGAACAGGTCGTTCAGCCCGATCCGCACCAGCGCGTTGATCACACCGGAGACCGCCATCACGAGCCAGCACACCAGCGCGAGCTTGGAGAACCGCACCGCGGCGAGCTTCAGGTTCGCACCCCGCCGCCAGCCGAGCGCGAGCAGGGCGACGAGCCCGCCGACCCAGAGCGCGGCGGCCACGAGGTGATACAGGAGGCTGTTCGTCGCGACGTCGTGGGAGCCGCCGCTGGCCGAGTGCCCGGTGACCGCGACCGGCACGAGCCCGCCGACGGACAGGAAGAACAGCACCGCCGTCCAGCCCCAGGACAACGCGAGCCGGCAGCCGAGCGCGACGAGGATCGCGATCAGCGCGGTCCAGAGCCACGCCTTCGGCTGCTCGATGGCGCCGACGAGGTCGAGCAGGGTCTGCGGGGAAAGGACGTCCTGCAGCGGCTTTCCGGCACCGTCCGCCGCGGTGAACACGACCGAGGCGAGCGCGGCGACGAACCACACCCACGCCGAGATCCCGGCCGTCCGCAGCGCCGCGTAGCCCTCGGGTGCCAGCGTCCCGCTTTTCTGCGGTGGCACCAGGAACGCGGCCAGCAGCAGCGAGCCGATGCAGATCACCGACGACGCCTCGGCGAGGATCCGCACCACCGTGATGCCGTACCGGGTGACGACCCCGGGGTCGGGCAGCCCGGCGATCAGGTAGCCCGCTCCCCCGGTCAGCGCGACCAGCCCGACCGCGACGACCGCGGCGATCACCACCCCGACCGAGAGCAGCGGGAGCACGCTCGCCTTGCGCTGGATGGGTTCGGCCGGTTCGGTCACGGATCGCGAGGACACGCCACGAGGGTATGCCGTCCCGGGGACGGCCTGGTGAGCCGGTGCGGGTCCGCCGCGACGTCCGTCACCCGACGGGAGACCGCACGGCGAGCGGCGCCCAGAGGACCACTCGCGTGCCGTGTCCCGGGACGGACTCGACCGTGGCCCGGCCGCCGACCTCGGCCAGCCGCCCGATGATCGAACGCCCGATACCGAACCCCGGACGGTGGTCGTCGACGGCGAACCCCGCGCCGTGGTCGCGCACGATCACGCCGATGCCGCCCGCGCTCTCCTCCACGCAGATCACCGCCCGCGCCGTCCCCGCGTGTTTGAGGGTGTTGCGCAGGGCTTCGCGGGTGGCGTCGTGGAGGGCCTCGACGACGTCGGCCGGGAGATCACCGGTCGCCGCCAGCGTGACCACCTCGGCTCGCAGCCCTTCGACGGCCATGTCCGCGGCGAGCGCGTTCAGCCGCTGGTCCAACCCACCATGGAGCGAGGCGGGTTCGCGGTCCAGGGACAGCCGCAACCGCATGGCGTGTGCCCGCGCGGTCCGGCGGACCTGGGTCAGGCTCGCGACCGGGTCGACGACGTCGGCGGGCGCGGGCAGGGCGAGGGACTCCATCACCTGCAGGACGGTGTCGTGGACGTCACGGCGGTGCCGCTCGCGTTCGGCGGCACGTCCCCGCTGTTCGCCGAGCCCGAGCGCGAACCGGAGCGACGCGCCCAGCAGGACGACGATCGCGAGCGCCGTCACCATGGCCCCGAACAGCGTGAGGAATTCAACGGCGGGCGGTGGCCCGGTCCGCCACCACGCCGACATCGCGTAGCGCAGCGCCACGGCGGCGCCGATCGCGAGCGCGCCGGCGAACGCGCCACGCAGCAGCGTCCACAACATCACCGTGCCCAGGAGCTGCGGCCAGGTCAGCGAGACGACGTCGGAGAAATGGCTCGCGGGAGCGAGCGAAACGACACCGAGATTGAGTAGGACGGCGTAAGCGCTGTCGGCGACCGGCACCAGCCTCAGTCCCGACGGGCGACGTGCCGACCAGACCAGGACCCAGCCGATCTCGAGCAGGTCCGGCACGAGGCACAGGACCACGACCGGCCACAGCGAGGGGACGTCCTCGACCGACCACAGCGCCTGAACGAGAACCGCCAGCCGGACCACCACCGGCACGAGCACGAGCCGCGACGCCGCGACGTGGAGTGCCCTGTCCGGAATTCCCGCCACCCGCGCCGCCCGCGCGCCGCTGAGCAGCAGAACCCTCACGACGTCTTCCTCCCCGGACCGAGGACGAAACCCCGATCAGCCGTCCTGAAACAGCGAGCCAATCGCATTCATCTCAGTTTATCGCGATCAGCTTGCCGTCCGGACGCCGGAGTGTCAACGGCGGACGGGCGAGCGGACTTCCTCCCGGCGGCGGACGCGCCGGGCTGCCAGGGAAGCGGGCACGATCAGCGCGGCCATCACCGTGACGAAGACGAACGACACCGACAAGGACGTCACCTGGGCGATCCCGCCTACGATCGGCGGCCCGGCGAGGAAGCCGGTGTAGGCGATGGCGGTGACGAACGCCAGTTCCCGCTCCCCGCCGGTGCCGTCGGATCGCTTCCCCGCGTCACCCGCCAGGCTCAGCGCCAGCGGGAAGGCGGCCGCCAGCCCGGCGCCCGCGAGCGCGAAGCCGACGTAGCCGAAGACCGGCAACGGGACGACCGCCGCGGCGAAGAACCCGAGCGCGGCCACCGCGGCGCCCGCCGCGAGCGACCGGGTGGCGCCGAAACGGCGCTGGGTCCACGCCCCGCCGACCCTGGCGATCGCCATGGCCAGCGCGAAACCGGAGAACGCCAGCGCGGCGGCGCCCTGGTCGACGTCGTGCACGGTCGCCATCAGCAACGCCGACCAGTCGGTGCTCGCGCCTTCGGCGATCGCCGAGCACAACGCGACCGCGGCGAGCAGCCACAGCACCGGACGCCGGATCGGCGCGGAATAGGGCGACGCGACGGGTTCGTCGGTGTGCTGCGGACGCGCCCCCGGCACGGACCGGATGATGATCAGCAGCACAACGAAGGCGACCCCGGCGGCGACGGTCAGGTGCCGCCCCGGTGTCCAGCCGTGCCCGGCCGCGAGCGACGCGGCCAGCGAGGCGGCGAGCGCGCCGAAGCTGTAGCCGGCGTGCAGGAGCGGCATGACCGCCTGCCCGGTGCTCCGCTCGACGGCGACCCCGGCGACGTTCATCGAGACGTCCAGCGCGCCGACGCTCGCCCCCATCGCGAACAACGCGCCACCGAGCAGCACGACCGAATTCGCGAAGCCGACCAGCACGAGCGCGGCACAGGCCGCGGCCGCGCTCGCGGCGATCACCGCCCGCGCGCCGGTGCGCTCGATGATCCGGCCCGACACCGTGGCGGCGCACAGCATCCCGACGCTCGCGCACAGCAGCGCGAGACCGAACGCGCCCGGCTCGGCGTGCACCTGCCCGGCGATCGCGGGTGTGCGCGGCGCCCATGAGCCGAAAGCGGCGCCGTCCAACGCGAACACGGCGAACACCGCGGTCCGATCACGCATGCCTGCTCCTTCCCAGCCCCAGATATCCTTGCCCCAGAATGACTTAAGCGCTTCAGAAAGTCCAACCGATTAGCCGTCGCCGCTGGTCGGAGCACTAGACTGCGGGCATGACCAGCACCAGGCGCCGCCGTCCCACGCTGGACGACGTCGCCGACGCCGTCGGGGTGTCCAGGGCGACGGTCTCGAACGCCTACAACCGGCCGGACCAGCTGTCGGCCCCGTTGCGCGACGAGGTGTTGCGGGCGGCGAAGAAGCTGGGTTACCCGGGGCCGAACCCGACCGCGCGCAGCCTCGCGACGAGCCGCACCGGCGCCATCGCGTTCATGCTCGACGCGTCGCTGTCGGCGGCCTTCTCCGATCCAGCGCTGACCATCACGCTCGACGCGCTCGCGACCGCCGTCGCGCCCGGTGACCACGCGCTGCTGCTCCTGCCGGGCGGCGAGAACGGCGGCCCGCCCGCCGAACGAGTCCTCACCGCACAGGCGGACATCGCCGTCGCCTACTCGCTGGCCGACGACACCCCGGCACTGGAGTCGGTGGCCGCGCGCGGGTTGCCGCTGGTGGTGATCGACCAGCCGCTCGTGCCGGGCGCCGCACTGGTGGGCTGCGACGATCGGGGCGGCGCCGCGCTCGCCGCCCGGCACCTGCTCGACCTGGGACATCGGCGGTTCGGCATCCTCTCCGCCCAATGCCTCTCGACAGGGCGAGGCGGCGAGCTGACCGCGGAGGCGGCGCTCGCGAGCCGCTTCCACGACACTCGCGAGCGGCTGGCCGGCTATCTGGACACGCTCGCCGTGGCCGGGATCACGGCGTCCGACGTGGCGATCTGGGAGGTGTCGGGCATGTCCGCGGAGGGCGCGCGGGCCGCGGCCACGGACCTGCTCGGCCGCGCGGAGCGGCCGACGGCGCTGCTGTGCATGTCGGACCAGCTCGCGCTGGGAGCGATGTCGGCGGCCCGGCAGCTCGGGCTCGACGTGCCGGGGGACGTGTCGGTGGTCGGCTTCGACGACACGCCGTCGGCGAAGTGGTCCGAACCAGCGCTGACGACAGTCCGCCAGGACCTCGCGCTGAAGGGCACGGCCGCTGGTGAGCTCGTGTTGCGGCTGCTGGCGGGCGGTTCGGCGCCCGAGCCGACGCGCATCGGCGTGGACCTCGTGCGGCGCGGCAGCACGGCACCCGCCTAGCAGCGCCGATATCCACCCGCAAGGCCATTCGCCGAATTGTGGACAACTCGCCCCTATCGAGCGAGGACGAACTACTTATCCACAGAAGTAGAAATGCGGGCTGACAACTCCCCGCGAACCCGTCATCGTGGAATCACACCTTCCACCGCGGGCATTCACCCCGCACTCCACAAGGGGATTTCCTGATGATGTCACGACGTTTCGCGACCCTGCGCGCCCGCCTGCCGCGTGTGCTCCTGCTGGCCACCGTGGGCCTGCTGGCCGGCGCGGGGATCGCGCAGGCAGCGCCCACCGCGTCCGCGCCGCCCGCGCCCGTCTGCAAGAAGGGCGAACTGTGCCTGTGGTCCCAGGAACACTACAGCGGAAACGCCCAGCGTTTCGACCTGCGTACCGCGAATCCCGAGGAATGCATTCCGCTGCCCGCCGATCTGGAAGGACATTCCTTCGTGAATCAGCTGAGCCGGGACGTCACGGTATACCAGAGCAAGGAATGCACGACCGAAGGCGATTTCATCACTTATCCGGGCGGGGGCACCTACGTGCCCGAGGCCCCGTTCGTGGTCAGGGCGGTGAAGGTCTGGGAGTAGCCACCAGCGGGGTCCGTCCCGCCGCCGCTCCAGGGGGAGCCGGCTCGCGGCAGGCGCCGGACCCGGGGGCCGCTCCCCGAAGCGGCCCCGCCCGTGGGCGCGCCGTCGCGGCGCGGCGTGCCCACGGGCACATACCCCGGACAGCCGCCGCGAGCGCGCGGTACGGCGGGCGCCCGCCACGTCCGGGCGAAAGATCACACAACTTCCGGAGAGGACCTGAAACGATTCGACGGTGTCGAGCGATCGAGAGGTTGGCGACGACTAAGCTGCGCTTGCTGGGCGACTGGCAGCAGCCGTCGACGCGGGCCCTCGTAGCTCAGCTGGATAGAGCAAGAGCCTTCTAATCTCTAGGTCGCAGGTTCGAGTCCTGCCGAGGGCACACCGTGCCTGGTCAGGGCTTTCCCTGACCAGGCAGGCGATCCCCGCCGCAGGCCGGATGGGCGATAAACGGGCGATTTTCGCGCCGCCGCACACTTGGCGGTGCGCGATGACCGCACTGTCCACAGTGATCACCGTCGGCGATCGCGTGATCACCGGCACCCGCCACCGCGCCCGGCACATCGCCATCCGCCCCGGTGCGGCGGAGTACTGGCAGGCCTCGTGGTTGCCCGATCGCACCCTCGATCGCAACAAAGCAATAACGGCGATGGTGGCCATCGAACTCATCCAGCCGACCACAATCCTCACCGAGCCACACACCCTCGACCGCCGCTTCCACGTCCGCTCGCCCGAGTGCTGGTGCTCGCCGGCGTTCACGATCCCCGGTACCACGCCGGCGATGGCGTGGGTGGGTCCGCCGTGGCCGACGGCGACCCGATCGACGCCGAGGGCCAGCTGATCGAGGACCACCGGTGAGCCGCCGCGCCGACACGGCGCCTGACGGTTCGCCGCGCGCGGGTGGTTCTGCTCGCCACGGCGCCGCTGTTCCTCGTACTCGTGCTGCCAGCCAGGTGGTTCGCTCTCGACGGGTGGCGTACACCGGTACTCGCGGTGGCGACAGTCACGGTGCTGCCCGCGGCGCTCATCGCGTTCGTCGGCGTGTGGACGACGAACGGAGCAGGCCGATGAGCGGCCGTGAGGAACCGCTCGTGAACCCGCTGACCAGACAGCCGGCCAGCAGGTGAAAGCGAATCCGGCGGGCTGCCGGGGTGTGGCGCCCCGGCAGCCCACGTCAGCGGCCGGTGAAGAGCAATCCCGCTTCCCGAGCTCGCAGCCCGGCCTGGAACCGGGTCCTGGCGCCCAGTTCGTTCATCAGGGTGGCCACATGCCGCCGGTAGGTACGTACCGACATGCCCAGCCGGCGTGCCGAAACCTCGTCGGTGCAGCCGCTGGCGAGCATCTCGCCGATCGCCGTGCGGAGTTCGGAGGACGCGACCTCGCCACGGCCGTCGGCACCGGCCACCTCGGACGTCGCCGTTTCCCACTGATGTTCGAACATCTCGTGCACGCGAGCGACGACCATCGGGTTGCGAACCAGTACCGCGCCCGCCGCGGGCTCGTCGCCGGGGCAGATCGACGCCAGCACCGCCCGGCGGTCGAACATGGCCAGACGGAACCACAGCTGTGGCAGGGAACGCACCTCTGCCCCGGCCTTCGTCACCTTGTCCGCGTACGACCGGAACGCCAGTTTGGACAGCACACTGTGCTGGACGATCACCCGTACCCCGATGCCACGCCGCAGCATGTCCATTTCACCAGGCAGTACGTCACCGAGGACCGTACCGCTGAGATGTGTCGTCGCGAACTCCGAAGAGCACTCGCCTGCCATCCGGTAGACCGCGATCCGCGTCGGCTCACCGGGAGCCAGGAAGGTGAAATCCTCACCCGAAGACTCGGCGTTACGTGCCTGTTCGTAAGCATTTCCCAAGTCCTGCAACGTTTTTCGGGTCTCCTCGATGAAGCGCTGCTTGGCGTACAGCTCGGAGAGCACCGGGGTCAGCAGTTCCGCCTCTGCCCATTCCGGTGACGTGGCACGGAAACGGCCGTCGGTGTCGGCAGGACGGACCAGACGCGCAGCTTCCAGCCGGGACAGCGCGGCGGCAGCGTGTTCGGGCGACATATCGGCCTCGCGCGCCACGAGCTCGGTGTCCAGCGTCTCGTAGCGCAGCGTCAGCCGGTACAGGTTCAGAGTTTCCTCGTCGATCGCGTGCGCCGACTGCATCGCCCGGTCCCTTCGCTGGCCACCACCGTGTTCCGCGATCGACGGTAGGACACCGAGGGGCGCGCGGCCCAGGTGCGAGCGGCGAAGTTGGGTGCAAAGCCTCAGTCCCTACGACTGAAGTTGTACTCCGCCGCCCGGATCACCCGCTCTCCCATCTCCCGCAGGTACTCCGCCAGCTCCGGCGGCTCCTGAACCTCGAAGTCGCAGCCCAGCAAGGCCATGCGGAACGCGATCCATTCCAGCGAGTCCGCCCTCGTCCGCAGCCGGCAGCTGTGCTCGTCGACCGGTTCCAGATCCGCCCGCACCCCGCCCATGCGCCGGCGTACCTCCTCGATCGGGGCGCGCAAGGTCACCACCGCGCGGTAGGTGGGCGACCGCTCGAACAGCTTGCTCGAGACGTAGGCGGCGGCGTCCTTGGCCGGCAGTTCCCGAGGCGTGGTCCGGACGCCGGTGAGGAACGGCTCCCGCATCCGGTCCGCCCGGAAGATCCGCCAGTCCGAGCGCTCGTTGTCCCAGGCCACCAGGTACCACCGGCGTTTCGTCGACACGAGCCGGTGCGGCTCCACCAGCCGCCGCGTCTCGCTCCCGTCCGCCGCCTGGTAGTGGAAGCGCAGCCGCTCGTGCTGGGCCACCGCGACCGCTATCAGCGCCAGGTCCTCCGGGTCGACCTGCGGGCCGTCCCCCGGCAGCAGGGGCTCGGTGGCCGTGTTCAGTGCGTCGACCCGGTGCCGCAGCCGTGAGGGCAGCACCTGCAGCAGCTTCGCCAGCGCGCGAACCGAGGATTCCCCGATGCCTTCCACCGCGTGCCCGGCCGCCGTGCGCAGGCCGACCGCGATGGCCACCGCCTCCTCGTCGTCCAGCAGCAACGGGGGCATCGCGTGGCCGGCGACCAAGCGGTACCCGCCGATCGCGCCCATCGACGCCTCGACCGGGTAGCCCAGCTCACGCAGCCGGTCGATGTCGCGGCGGATGGTGCGAGCGCTGACCCCGAGCCGTTGGGCCAGCTCGCTGCCCGGCCATTCTCGCGGGGTCTGCAGCAGCGAAAGCAGGGCCAGCAACCGGGCGGGCGTGTCCGTCATGACTTCGAGTATCCCACCGTTGTGGGTCATGATCTGACCTACATGGGTTCTACCGTCGGTCGCAGCGACGACGAGGGAGAACGCCATGACCACCAGCCTGACCACCCCGACCAGCGTCTCCGGCTTCCTGCCGGCGGCCCAGCCGTTCGATCTGCGCACCTCGATCCGGTTTCTCCAGGGCTTCGGCGCCTGCAGGGGCGACCAGATCATGACCGAGGACACGCTGACCAAGGCGATCGCCCTCGGCGGCCAGGCCGTCGTGTTCAAGGTCAGCCCCGCCGACGGCGGCGTCGAATACGCATTGCACTCGGACCGGCCGATTTCGGCGGATCTTCGGGACGAGGTGCTCTTCAAGATCGACGGCTACCTGAGCCTGTCCGACGACCTCACCGAGTTCTACGCCCAGGCGGCGGGCGATCACCCCGGCTACGCGCGCTTGGTCAAGGCGCTCTGGGGGCTGCACCAGGTCCGGTTCCTGACCGTGGCGGAAATCGGTGTCTGGGCGGTGCTTTCCCAGCGCACGCCGAAGAACGTCTCCACCGCGCTCAAACGCCGGATCACCGAGCGGTTCGGCCGCACGATCCGCTACGACGGGCTGCAGTTCCAGGCCTTCCCCGAGCTCACGGATCTGCGGCAGCTCGAGGTCGACGACTGGCTGGCGATCGTCAAGAACGCGCGCAAGGCCGAATACCTCACCAGCCTTGTCGAGGGGTTGCTGGACATCGGCGAGGAATACCTCCGCACCGCCTCCTACACCCAGGCGACCAAGGCCCTTCGCGGTATCAAAGGAGTCGGCGAGTTCTCAGCCGCCGCGATTCTCCTGCGCGGGCTGGGCCGCATGGATTTCGTACCGCTGGAAATGCCGAACTTCGCCGACGCCACGGCCAGGATCTACGGCCCCGGATACGACAACCAGCGCCTGCGCGGCCGGTACGGCGACAATCTCGGCTACTGGGCCTACTATCTGCACACCGGCCTCGGCGCCCTGCGCGACGAAGCACTGGGTCCGGTCGCGTGCGGCACCGGACGATGACCTTTTCCTGTCATCGTGACGAGATGGACGCGACGGGTGAGCACGCTCGACCATTGACGGAATGAACTCTTCGATGAGCGGCCGGATGCCGGGCCCGTCGTCCAGTACGACGGGCCCGGCAC
>NZ_JBHYJW010000069.1:22348-46226 GCF_042741125.1 Amycolatopsis sp. NPDC058986
GCGGGGCGGGGTCCCCCGGTTCCCCCTTCCTCTTATTAACTGTTTCTCTGCGGGGCGGTTGGCGGCCCCCGGGGTCCTTTCCCCGGGGCCCGCCACCGGCCGCTCCCGTCGTACTGGGCTCGGCCGATGCCGGGTTCAGCCGTGCGGAGCTGGCGCGTGCCGTCGAAATCGCGGCCGAGGTGGTCACTCCCCACCATCTGGTGCTGGCATTGGCCGGATCGACCGAGGAATTCGCGGCCCCGCCAAGGAATCCTTTCGACGCCGCGACCCTGTTCATGGCGGCATTGCCGCCGGAGGACGTCGGCGAGTCGGCTGACGCCGCGCGGTCCGTCGTGGCCGCGGGCGGGCGATTCCACTGCGCGCGGTCGCTCGAAGCCGGCGCCGTGCTGGACGAACTCGGCGCCGTACAGGCGACCGACCTCGCCGTCCGCACCGATCTGCTGTGCCTGATCCGCCGGACGCTCGAACGCGAACTCGCCGCGGGCCCGATCGCCACGCTCGCGGTCTTCGAAGGACTGCAGCGCGATCCTGGCCACGACGCGGAGTCACGCCGAGCCTCGTTGCCGGCGCTGCACGCGAGACTCGGTTCGCGGCTGGCCACCGTGTGGTGCGCCGGCGGACCGGCGGACGCCGAGACGGTCGCCTTCTTCACCAGCACCGGGCTACGGGTCCGCGGCCTTCTTCGCTGACGGCTCACCGCGAAACACACGAGTCCCCCGGGGGTTGGGGGCCCACCCGGGGGACTCGTGTCATTCAGATGGCTCAGGCGGCCGGCTGCTCGGCCTGCCGGATCTTCTTGGGCAGCGCGAACATCAGGACGAACGCGAGCGTCAGGCCGCCGACGACCCACCACAGCCCGTTCCCGAAGGCCGTGCTGTAGACCGACGCGCGATCGGCGCCGGACGGTGGGACCTTGCCGACGGCACCGAAGAACGCGATCGAGACCAGGCCGAGCCCGAAGGCCCAGCCGAGCTGCTGCACGGTGCTGATCAGGCCGGACGCCGAGCCGGAGTGTTCGGCGGGCACGTCGGACAGGATGGCGTCGGTGATCGGCGAGATGATGAGGCCCATCCCGAAGCCCATCACCAGCAATGCCGGGATCATCTCCCACGTGGTGATGCCGGTGCCGAGCCACGAGACCAGCAGGATGTAGATCAGCACCCCCGCCTTCATCACGAGCGCGCCGCCCTGCAGGACCTTGCGGCCGAACCGCGGCACGAGCAACGCGACGGACATCCCGGCGGCACCGCCGACGGCGAGGGAGAACGGCACCGCGGTCAGCCCGGCCTGCAGGGTGTCCCAGCCCAGCCCGGTCTGCATGTACAGCGTCCAGATCAGGAAGAAGATGCCGGTGGTGGCGCCGAAGACGAGCTGGACCGCGATGCCGGCGGCGAAGCTCTTGATCCGGAACAGCGAGAGGACGACCAGCGGCGAGCCGGTCTTCCGCCGCTCGAAGGCGAGGAACAGGCCGAACACCACGACGCCCGCGGCCATGCTGACGAACGTCCACAGTGGCCAGCCCAGTTGCTCGCCCTGGGTCAGCGGGAACAGGACCAGCAGCAGGCCCGCCGTGGCCAGCACCGTGCCGCCGATGTCGACGCGCAAGGCGTTGGGGCTCTTGGACTCGGTGATGAACCTGGCGCCGAGCACGAGGCCCGCGATACCGATCGGCAGGTTGACGAGGAAGATCGGACGCCATTCGAGGCCGAAGATGTTCCACTGGGTCAGCAGCGCGCCGAGCAGCGGGCCCGCGACCGCGCCGAGGCCGACCATCGCGCCGTACATGCCGAACACCTTGCCGCGCTCCTCGGCGGGGAAGGTGACGTGGATGATGGACAGCACCTGCGGCACCATCATGGCGCCCGCGACTCCTTGCAGGATGCGCGAGACGACCAGCATGTCCGGGCTCGCGGAAAGACCGCAGAGCGCCGACGCGACCGTGAAGCCGGCGATACCGAGCAGGAACAGGCGCTTGCGGCCGAAGATGTCACCCAGCCTGCCGCCGGTGATCAGGCCCAGCGCGAAGGCCAGCGCGTAACCGCCGGTGATCCACTGGACGGCGCTGAAGGAGGCGCCGGTGTCACGCTGGATGCTGGGTACCGCGATGTTGACGATGGTGACGTCGACGAGATCCATGAAGGCGGCGGTCATCACCACCGCGAGGGCGAGCCAGCGGCGGCTGTCCGCCACGGGGGACGCTGTGGGTGCCACAGCAGTGGGGGCGATGGTCATCCGTCTCTACCTTTCCTGCTCTTCGAACCGAACATCGGTGACGCTAGCTCCGGAGTAGGCCAGTTCCTGCCCTACATCGGCAGCGGGTGGGGCGGGCTTCACCCGGCGGGGCCACCACATGGCCTCCCCCAGGTCGAGAGTCAGCGCGGTGACCAGCACCGAGCGGACCACGAAGGTGTCGATCAGCACGCCGAGCGCGACGGTGAATCCGAGCTCGGCGGCGAACACCATGGGCAGCGAGGCCATCGCCGCGAACGTGCCGGCCAGCACGAGCCCCGCCGAGGTGATCACGCCGCCGGTCGCGGTCAGGCCGGTCAGCGCGCCACGCCGGGTACCGGTCCGCAGGGACTCCTCCCGGACCCGGGTGACAAGGAAGATGTTGTAGTCCACGCCCAGTGCCACCAGGAACGTGAACGCCTGCAACGGGAAGGCGGCGTCCATACCGCCGAAGTGGAAGACGTGGTCGAACACCAGCACGCTGATGCCCATCGTGGCGCCGTAGGACAGCACCACGGTGCCGACCAGCACAAGCGGCGCTATCACCGCCCGCAGTAGCAGGACGAGGATGCCGAACACCACCAGCAGGATCGCCGGGATGACAACCCACGCGTCGCGCGCGGCCCCGTCCTGCATGTCCAGCGTTATCGCCGGGCCGCCGCCCACCTGGGCGTCCGCTCCCTTGACGCCGTGCACGACGTCGCGCACCTGCCGCGCGGTCGCCAGCGCCTCCGGGCTTCCCGCACCTGCACGCGGCGTGGCCAGGACAAGGGTCCTGCCGTCCTTGGCGTCCAGCTGCACGACGGTCGCCACGGTCGGCAGCAGGGACAGCGCCAGCCGCACTTCGTCCGAAGTGGACGAACTGACGACCGTACAGATCGGGTTCCCGGCACCCGCCGGGAAGTGCCGCGATTGCAGCTGGTCACCGAGAACGGCTTCGGTGACCTTGGTGAACTGGCGGTCCTGCGGAATACCCTCCGCGTGCATGCCGATCATGGCCAGCGCGAACGAGCCGAGCACCGCGGCCGTGCCCGCCCAGATCCACCGGGGTTTGGCGGCGACGAACGTGCTGACCCGTCCCCACACACCGGCGCGGGACGGCGGGAGCGCGCCGAAGGACGGTTTGACCGGCCAGAAGACCCAGCGCCCGCAGATGACGAGCAGCGCGGGCAGGAGCGTGGTCATGGCCAGCAGGGCGACCACGATGCCGACAGCGCAGACCGGGCCGAGCCCCTGGGTGGAGTTCACGGTGGCGAGCAACAGGACGAGCAGGCTCACCGCCACCGTGGCGGCGCTGGCGAAGATCGCCGGGCCGGAACGGCGCAGCGCACGGGCCATGGCCTCGTGCCGATCGAAATGCACCAGGAGTTCTTCGCGGTACCGGGCGATCAGCAACAGCGCGTAGTCCGTCGCCGCGCCGAACACCAGCACGCTCAGGATGAAGCTGCTTTGCGAGTTCACCACGACACCGGCGTACTTCGCGAGCACGGCGATGACAGCCTCCGAGGTGAAGACCGCGGCCACCGCGGAGATCACCGGCAGCAGCCACAACGTCGGGCTCCGGTAGGTGAAGAGAAGAATCGCGACGACCACGACCACGGCGACGATCATCAGCAGGTCGGCGTCGCCGAACGCCCTGCCGGAGTCCGCGGCGTAGCCACCAGGTCCGGTGACGTGACTGACGAGCCCGTCACCGTTAGCCGCCGCGACCGCCTTGAGCCGGTCTACGACCTTGGCGATCCCTGTCCAGCCGGATTCCCCGACCCGGACCGGCACCACTGTCTCCACGGCCTCGAGGTCGTCGGCGACAAGCGGCAGCTGCACTTTCCCGGTGACGTCCTCGAGCCGCTGGAAGACGGCCGCGTCCGCGTTGGCCTTCTCCACGTCGGCGGGCCTCAGCCCGCCCGGCCGCGAGTAGACGACGCTGGCCGGCATCGTGCCGCCTGAGCCGAACTTCTGCGCGGCGGCCACGAATCGCGCCGATTCCGACGAGCTCGGCAGCCACGCGGAAATGTCGTTCTTCTGCGCCGAGCCGAGCATTCCAGCCAGCGAGAACGCCGGAATCAGCAGCAGGATCCACGCGACGAGAGTCACCCATTTTCCCCGGCGCCCGCTGGGCAGGGCCGCGAGTCCACGCACCATGGTTTCAGCCCTCCTCAGGTGTGCTGGACGCTGACGTGCCACGAACCGCCGGCGCGGTTGGTGATCCGGACATGCCATTCCACGGTGATCGGGATTCCCGCGATGATCACGTAGAAATCGGCGGCGACGGAAACAGTGCCGGTCCCGTTCCCGGTATAGGACACCCAGTCCTTCAGTGCGTCGTAGGCGAATCCACCGTAATGGCAGATCCCACCACTCGCCGAAAGGACCGGGCCGTCCTGGCGCAGCTCGAAGTCGACTCCGGCGTGCCAGGCGTCGCAGCTGTACGCGGAGCACAGCCGCACGGTCCGGGTGGCCCCGGTCGTGCTGAACGTGGCCGTGTTGACGCATCCTGCCTGCGGCACACCGCCGGGGTACTTCTGGTGCAGGAAATCGCATTCCGCGGCCGAGCCGGTGTATTCGACGCGGGCGGTCCCCACCGGCGGCACCTCCGCGTCGACGATGAGCTTTCCGGACAACGGAGCCGGCCGCCCGACAATACTGTTCCCGGCGGCTCGCGCCGGCGTTTCGGCCGTTCCGCCGAGAAAGGCGGCCGACGCACCGAACGCGACGGCCAGTACGATGACCGCCGACACGCCGGCTTTCCGAAATCGGGACACGGTGCTTGTCTCCTTCACTTTTCCGGCATACTCGAGTCTGCCCGGCTTTCGCGTGCACGGGAAACAGGGGCAAGCTGGCATGTTCCGGACTGGCAGTTTCCTGCCGTCGGGGAAATCACCACCAGATACTGTCGGAATCACGCCATGGCTCGCGACGGGTCCACGGCGCCGGTTCGGGAGGGGCCGGTGCCGCGGGCCCGGCCCCTCGCTCCAGCAACGCGCACAGTGCGCCGAGCAGAGCCGCGATCTCTTCGTCCGACGGGTTGCCCCGCCGGATCCGCACCGCCGGGTCGTCGCTCATGTCGGCACGTTCCCGTGCTTGCGACGCGGCAGGGCCGCCGTCTTCCCGGTCAGCATCCGCAGCGCACGCACGAGGATCTCGCGGGTGTGGCGTGGATCGATGACGTCGTCGACGAGCCCGCGTTCCGCGGCGTGGTACGGGTGCATCAGCTCACCGCGGTACTCCTCGATCCGCCGTGCCCTGGTCGCGGCCGGATCGGCGGAGGCCGCGATTTCCCGGCGGAACACGACATTGGCCGCGCCCTCCGCTCCCATCACGGCGATTTCGTTGGTGGGAAAGGCGTACGACAGATCGGCGCCGATGGACCGCGAGTCCATCACGATGTACGCGCCGCCGTAGGCCTTCCGCACGATCACCTGGATCCGGGGCACCGTGGCGTTGCAGTAGGCGTAGAGAAGTTTCGCGCCGTGCCGGATGATGCCGTTGTGCTCCTGGTCGACGCCGGGCAGGAACCCCGGAACGTCGACCAGGGTCACCAGCGGGATGTTGAACGCGTCGCACGTGGTGACGAAGCGGGCCGCCTTCTCCGCGGAGTGGATGTCCAGCACACCCGCCAGGGTCAGCGGCTGGTTCGCCACCACACCGACGACCTGACCGCCGATCCGCGTCAAAACGCAGAGCACGCTCGTCGCCCAGCTCTCGTGCACTTCGAGGTACTCGCCGTCGTCGACGATCTCCGTGATCACGTCCCGCATGTCGTACGGCAGGGCCGCCTCGGCGGGGACGAGGCCGAGCAGCCGCTCGCTGCCACGGTCGATCGGATCGCCGGCGGTGACCGCGGGCGGCTTCTCGAGGTTGCTCGCCGGCAGCAGCGAGATCAGGTACCGGACGTCCTCCAGGCACGTCCGCTCGTCGTCGTAGCTGAAGTGCGCCACACCGGAGACACCCGCGTGCACATCCGCGCCGCCGAGCTCGTTGTGGGTCACCTTCTCGCCGGTGACCGTCTCGACGACGTCCGGGCCGGTGACGAACATCTGCGAGGTTTCCCGCACCATGAACACGAAGTCGCTCAGCGCGGGAGCGTAGGCGGCACCACCGGCGCACGGGCCGGTCATCACGGAGATCTGCGGGATCACCCCGGACGCGGCGACCGCGCGCCGGAAGATGCCGCCATACCCGGCGAGCGCGCTCACCCCCTCCTGGATCCGCGCGCCCGCCCCGTCGTTGAGGCCGACGATCGGCGCGCCCGCCGCCAGCGCCAGGTCCATCACCTTGTGGATCTTCTCGGCATGGGCCTCGCCGAGCGCGCCGCCGAAGATCCGGAAATCGTGCGCGAACACGAACACCGTGCGTCCCTCGACGGTGCCCCAGCCGGTGACGACGCCGTCGGTGTGCGGCCGCCGGTCCTCCAGCCCGAAGCCGGTGGCTCGGTGCCTGCGAAACGGCTCCACCTCCTGAAAGCTGTCCTCGTCCAGCAAGAGCGCGATGCGTTCGCGGGCGGTCAGCTTTCCCTTCGCGTGCTGGGCCGCGGTCGCGCGGGGGACACCCTCGGCGATCGACCGGCGCAGACCGGCAAGTTCGGCGACCCGCGCCGCGACCGGAACCGTCGCCGGCGACGACGCGAAGTCCCGCTCGAGCCGTTCGTCGACGGCGGTCACGATCGCACCGACCAGTGGTAGAACCGCTCGGCCATGGCGTCGCGGGGCGACCGCCAGGTCCGCTCGTCGTACGGCTTGATGTGCTCCGCGAGTTTCTCGTTGACGTCGACGAAAAGCTCGTGACCGCGTACGTCCTCGACGCGTTGCGGCCCGCCCTCATCGGTCTCGAAGAGGTGGAAGTAGAGGCCCTGGTAGCGGAACAACTGCCGGCGCGTGACGCCGACCAGCCCGGGCAGCGCGGTCCGGTCCGACTCGGCGAAGATACCGGCGACCCGGTCCGCCGCGTCCGGTGTCATCCTGGCCACGATCAGTGTGCTCGTCATGGGTGTGTCCAATCAGGTTGTGGCGGGCGTCTTTTTCCGGGGCCGGGCCACCGCCCAGCGGGTGCGGATCGGCTTCTCCACGAAGGTGTAGAGCAGCCAAGCCAGCACGAGACTGGCCAGCAGATCGATCGCGATGATCCCGAACGCGGCGGGGATCGAGAACAGCTTTCCGTTGCGCAGCAACGTTCCCCCGCCGAAAACCACGATTCCGTGCACGAGGTAGAACGCATAGGACATGTCGCCGAGCTTCGCCCACACCTTGCCCCGCAACAGGGAGCGCCTGTGCTTCACGTCCGTCGCGGCCGCCGCGGCGACCAGCAGCGCCGCCGGGAGGATCTCGACGAAGGACAGCTCGTAGGTGAACGGCAGCAGGAGCCCGAGCCCGGCGGCGACGACGTAGATGCCCGCGGCGGGCAGCAGCCCGAGGTTGATCCAGCGGCCGGTCTTGATGATCCGGCACATCACCATGCCGAGCACGAAGTCCAGCATGCGCGTGGGTGGCGCGGTGTAGACCATCCAGAACTGGGTCATCCCGATCGGGGACGAGAACGGGAACGCCGGCGTGCCCGGCACCAGGTAGTGCGAGACGCTGGTGATCACCAGCACGGCCGCGACGATGCCGCCGACCCACCACCACAGCCGGCCAGGGGCGATCCGGTTGACCTGCTTGAGGATCCACGGGAACGCGAGGTAGAACGGGATCTCGCAGGCCAGCGACCAGGTGGACCCGTTGAGCGCGGCCCAGATGTCGTAGCGCGGCACCCAGGACTGCACCAGGAAGACGTTCGGCAGCACCTGCCCGAGCGTCGCGCCGACACCCACCAGGCAGATCAGCATCGTGACCAGGTGACCGGGGTAGATACGGACCAGCCGGCGGCGGATGAAGCCGCCGTAGGTGTCGGTGGGTTTCGCGAGCCACGTGAGCAGGAATCCGCTGAGCACGAAGAAGAACGAGACGCAGCCGAACGCGGCGACCCGGAACACGGCCTCCAGCCCGTCACCGAAGGCCTGGTTCGCGAACGGGTTGACGCCGGGCAGTGGCAGCAGGGAGTGGTCCATGAACACGGTCAGCGAGGCGAACACCCGGAGACCGGGCAGCGTCGTGAGCCGCATCTTGACGGTTTTCGGGGCCGGCGGCGTCGCCACGGCCCCGGTCTCGGGGATGGTGGAGGTCATGAGCCTTCCTCGGTTTCTCGCCTCAGGCGGCCGCGCGCGTCTGTTCCTCGGACAGCCCGAGCAGCCGGACGGCGTTGCCTGCCAATATCGCGTTGGTGTCCTCTGTGGACAGATCCAGCTCCGTGACCGCGCGGACGAGGTCGCCGACCTCGTGCGGCAGCGGCGGGGTGTCGGTGCCGAACACCACGTGCCCGGCACCGAACACGGACACGTTGGTACGCAGGGCATGCGAGCTGTGCGACGCCGTGTCGACCCAGATCTGGGAGAAGTAGCCGCTCGGCCGCCGGGGCAGCGCGGGACCGCCGGAGGCCTTCCAGTGCCGGGGCGCGTGCGCCAGGTCCAGCCGGTCGGCGAGCAGGCCGAGCGCACCGCCGCCGGTGGCCGCGATGACGCGCAGGCCCGGATCGCGTTCCAGCCTGCCGCTCATGATCAACGTGGCCAGGCCGAGGTGCACGTCGGAGAACCGGCCCAGCTGTTCGACGAGCCCGAAGTGCCGCAGCGCGCCCGAACCGACCGGTTCGGCGGGCGGGTGCAGCATGATCGGCACCCCCGCCTCGGCCGCCAGCTCGAAGAAGCCGTCGGCGCCGGTGTCGTCCAGGAACTTTCCGCGCACCGAGGTATTCACGATGAAGCCGACGAACTCCGGTCGGCGCACCAGCTCCGCGGCCGCGGCCAGCTCGGCGTCGGTTCCGAACGGGTTCACGTAGGCGTATGCGAGCAGATGCCCCGCATGCGCCCGGACCGTCTCCCCCATCCAGTCGTGGAAGGCCGCGAGCCTGTCCGCGGGCTGGGCGTAGTTGTCCAGCCCAGGAATGCGGGTCATGGTGCCGAACCCGACCGGGCTGCCGACGACGGTCAGGCCGACACCCGCCGCCAGCTTGCGTTCGATCATCCCCCCGATGTCCCCGAGACTCGGCGGCATCGGGTACCTGGCCAGCAGTTCGGGCGCCGTCACATGCCCGTGGACGTCGATGATCATGCCGGCACCGCCAGGTGCGCGGGCCGCACGACGGCCACCGCGTCCAGGTGCCCGAGACCGTGTTCGGCGCCCTGCCGGAACAGGTCGCCGGAGGCCTCGGTCACCGGTGCCGCCACCCCGCTCGCCTTGGCCAGATCGAGGGCCAGCCCGAGGTCCTTGGCCATCAGGTCGAGCCGGAACGCCGCCGGCTCCAGGCGGCCGGCTTGGGCGAGCATGCAGCGGAACGCCACCACCGGCGAGCTGTAGCCGCTGCCGCCGAGCACACCGAGCACGGTCGCCCGATCGAGCCCCGCGGCCTCGCCGATGTCCACCGCCTCCGCCAGCCCGGCGAGCTGCACGCCGAGGAACAGGTTGAGCGCGATCTTCATCTGCGCACCGGTCCCCCACGCGCCCAGCACGTTCACGTCCTTGCTCAGGTCCGCCAGCAGCGGACGCGCCGCCGCGACGTACTCCGCCGGGCCACCGACGAGCGTCCGCAGTTCACCGGCCCTGGCATGGTTCGGGTTGCCGAGGACACGCGCCTCCACGAACCGGAAACCCGCCTTCTCCGCGCGGTCACCGAAGTCGCGGGCCGCCTCGGCGGACGTCGTGCTGGCATCCAGCAGCAACGCTCCTTCCCGCAGGCCGACGGCGGCACCGTCCGGGCCGAACACGGCCTCCTCCACGGCGCCGGCATGGGCCAGGCTGACGAGGACCGCGTCCGCGCCGCGGGCCGCCTCGGCCGGGGTGCCCGCCGCGAACGCGCCGAGTTCCAGCAACGGCACCAGCTTTTCCGGAGTGCGGTTCCACACCCGCAGCTCGTGGCCCGCCGCCAGCAGCCGGTGTGCCATCGCGGCCCCCATCGCACCGGTACCCAGCACGGCGATGGTCGAAGTCATGACAGTCCTCCTTCACGAACTGGCGGTCACGCCGCCGTCGACGTACAGCACTTGCCCGGTGACGAAACCGGCCTCCGGCGAGGCGAAGAACGTCACGGCCGCGGCCACCTCGCCCGGAGTCGCGAACCGGCCCGCCGGGATCCGGCGGAGCATCATCTCCGTGAACCGCTCGTCCACGCCCGCGGTGAGCCCGGTCGGGACGAAGCCGGGCGCGACGCCGTTCACGGTCACGCCGTGCGCAGCCCACTCCGTACTGAGCTGTTTCACCAGCAGGTTGACACCGGCCTTCGACGCTCCGTACGCGGAGAACCCCCGCCTGCCACCGAATTCCGCGCGGGTCGAGGACAGGAGCACGATCCGGCCCCGCCGGTCCCCGGCGACCATCCGGCGGCCGACGGCCTGCGCCAGCCAGAAGCTGCCCGACAGGTTGACGCCGATGACCCTGTCCCACTCGCCGGGCTCGACGTCCACCGCCGGCCCGTTCGCGTCGATCGCCGCCAGGTTGACCAGCACGTCGACCGGGCCGAGCTCGGTGGTGACGTCCGCGACCAGTTCGTCCACTGTGGACTTCTGGGCCAGATCGACGACGTAGGGGTAAGCGGTGCTCCCCCGCTCCCCGAGTTCCTTGCAGGCCAGCTCCGCCTTGTCCCGCGTCCGGCCCGCGACCGCGAGTGTGACGCCCTTGGCACCCAGCTGGTCACAGACCGCCCTGCCGATGCCGCCGTAACCACCGACGACGAGTGCGATCCGCTCAGCCATCGGAGGTCTCCTCGTCATGGCGGCGGCTGAGGACGCACCGCATGCTCGCCGCGGCGAAGAAGGCCGCGGTCTTCTCGGGAGTGGACATGTCCCGCTCCGCTTCCAGGTACGGATCCAGCTGCCGCTCCAGCTCACGGACTTCCCGCTGCCTGCCCATGTGCCGGGCGACGTCGATGAACTCGCCGTCGAACTCGATCACGCGGACGACGGTGTTCTGCCGCATGAACACCGAGGTCCGTTTGAGCAGGCCGACGACCTTCCCGTCGCCGTCGCGCACGACATGGTCAGGCCGGCCACTGCGCTCGAACAACCGGACCACCGTCTCCTCGGTTCCCGGCTTGACGTTCCAGGTCAGTGCCCACTGCTGAGACATCGTTGTTGTCCTCCTCCTGATAGTGGTCGTAGTGGTCCCGCCAGTGGCGGGGATCCGGGAGCCCGAGCAGACCCGCGCCGTAGAAGGCGAACCAGTGCACGACCCGGGCGGCCGTCCTCATGCGGGGCGGCCCACCAGGATCGAATTCGGCGGCGTGATCTCGACGATCCGGTCGAGGGCGAAACCGGCGCGGGTGAACAACGCGCGCCACTCCGCCTCGGTGCGCTCGACGCCGCCGACGTTGACCATCATTTCCACATCCATGAACTTCGCGAAGCCCCAGGAGTTGAGCCGTGGGACGACGGCCTCGATCACCAGCACCCTGGCGCCGGGCCGATCCCCGATCGCCGCGCGGACCTTGCCGAGGATCTCCGCGCACTGGTCGTCGTTCCAGTCGTGCAGGACGCTCTTGAGGATGTAGGTGTCACCGCCGCCGGGCACCGTTTCGAAGAACGAGCCGGGAACCAGTGTCACGCGGTCGCCGAACTCCCCGGTGACCGCACTGTCCACAACGGACTGCTGGTCGAACAGGACCGCCGTGGTCGCGGGGTTC
The DNA here is from genome assembly GCF_042741125.1 of Amycolatopsis sp. NPDC058986. Lineage (NCBI taxonomy): Bacteria > Bacillati > Actinomycetota > Actinomycetes > Pseudonocardiales > Pseudonocardiaceae > Amycolatopsis > Amycolatopsis sp. NPDC058986. Next base: position 34,280 of record NZ_JBHYJW010000069.1, read on the forward strand.
GCCTTCAGGATCTCCGAAACGAGGAAGCCCCGCCCGCCGCCGACGTCGACGACCTTGCCCGCCCCGGAAAAGTCGTACCGTTCGGTGATGTCGCTGATCGAGTCGCCGGACAGCGCCAGCATCGCGGCGTCGAAGATCCGCTGGCTCTCGGGGTTCCGTCCCATGTAGGCGAACATGTCCGGCACGTCGTTGATCCGGTTGAACACCGGGGTCCCGGTGCGGACGGTCTCGAGGATCCGGCCGTACGGCCGCCAGGTGAAGTCCTCGCCGAAGAAGATGACGGCCTGACGCAGCGAGCCGGGGACATCGTCACGCAGGTACTCCGACAGCGGAGTCTGCCCGTAGCGGCCTTCGGCGTCCTCCGCGAACACGCCGACACTGGCGATGGCACGCAGGATCCGGTGCAGCGATCGGGAATGCGTGTTCGTGGTGGCGGCGAGCTCGGCCGGCGTCCTCGGCCCGTCCGCCACCAGGTCGGCGATACCGAGTTTGGCGGCGACGTAGAGCGCCTGCGCCACCCACTTTCCGGTCGCCATCAGCAGGATCTGCGCGGACTCCGGCAGGAGCGCGGTGTCCGGCGGATCGGCGACAAGGCCCTCGATCTCGTTGATCGCGGTCATGACCGGCTCTCCTTCGCGTCTGCGCGGTACGAATCGGGCGCCACTTCGTGGATGTTCCGCTCGACCGCACCCGCCCAGTACGGGCGCAGCGGCGTGGTGGTCTGTTTGTGGATCGGCGCGTCCTCCCAGGCCAGGAACGCGGCCGAGGTCTCCCACTCGGAAAGCAGGATGTAGCGGTCGTCGCCGTCGGCGGGCCGCAGCAGTTCGTCGCGGATGTGGCCGGGCGTCCCGGCGACCTTCGCGGTCACCTCCGCGTAGGCGGCCTCGAACCCGGCCTCGTCGCCCTCGCGGATTCGGGCGAGAACCATCACTCGTGCGGTCACTGCGGTGCTCCCATCTCGGTCAGTTCCATGCGGGCGCTGCGGCGCAGCGCGGCCAGCGGGGCGGTGACCCTGTCCTGTTCCTCGCTGGTTTCGAAGCGGTGGAAGGACTCCTTGTCCGTCCACTCGCTGGTGATCACGAACTCGGTGGTGTCGGCGTCCAGGTTTCGCGCGGTGATCTCCTGGCCGAGGCAGCCGGGCACCCCCGCGGCATAGGTGGCCGCGGTCTCGAACCGGTCGATGAACTCCTCGGCGTCGGCGCGGCCGACCCGCATCGTCAAGGTCATCCGGACGGCCATCTCAGATGCCTCCGTCCACATAGAGCAGTGCGCCGTTGACGAACCGGGCGAGGTCCCCCGCGAGGAACAGCACCGTGTCGGCGATGTCGTCGGGGCGGCCGAGCCGTCCCAGCGCGGCCAGGTTCGCGTAGCGCGTGCGCTGTTCGGGCGTCAGGCCGGACACCTGGTCGGTCTCGACGATGCCCGGCGCGACGCTGTTCACGCGGACGTGACGCCGGCCGAGTTCCTTGCAGAGGGAACGGGTCAGGCCGTGCACCCCGGCCTTGGCCGCGGTGTAGTGCGCGCGGTCCGGCATGCCGACCCACGCCACCGCCGAGGTGATGTTGACGATGGACGCGTGGTCGGCGAGCCGGGGCAGCACCGCGCGGACGACGAGGAACATGCCGGTGAGGTTGGTGTCCACCACGCGGTGCCACTCGTCGAGGTCGAGATCCAGCACCGAGGCGCTGCTGACCACGCCGGCGTTGTTCACCACGATGTCCAGTGCGCCCACCCGCTCCGCGAGCGCGGCGACCTCGGTCGGATCGGACACGTCGGCGAAGGCGACGGTGTGCTCGCTCGACAGTGTCTTGAGCTCGTCGGCCAGTTCTTCGGCGGCCGCGCTGGGCCGGGTGCCCACCGCGGTGACCGTGGCGCCGTGCCGCGCCAGTGTCAGCGCGGTGGCCCGGCCGATGCCACGGGTGCCCCCGGTGACGAGCGCGGTCTTGCCGGTCAGGTCGATTCCGGTCATGGGTCTCTCACATCCCCCCGTCGACCATGAGCGTCTGGCCGTTGACGTAGGAAGAGCGGTGGTCGGCGAGAAAGGCGACGACCTCCGCCAGCTCGGACGGCTGCCCGATCCGGCCCAGTGCGCACTGCCCCTCGTAACGGGCCCGCAGTTCGGCGTTCGGCGCGGACATCTCGGTTTCGATGATTCCGGGGGCGATGGCGTTGACGCGGACGTCGCGCCGGCCGATCTCCCGGCTCAGCGCCTTGGTGAACCCGATCAGCGCGGCCTTGCTCGCGGCGTAGTGGGTCTTGCCGGGGGCACCGGTGATGCCGAGGCCGGAGGTGATCGTGACGACGCTGCCGCCGGGCCGCAGGTGCGGCAGCGCCGCCCTCGTGACCAGGTACGGCCCGGTGACGTTGGTGGCGAAGGTCGCCTCCCACTGCTCCGGTTCCAGGTTCTCCAGCAGCGAAAACGGGGCCACGCCCGCGTTGTTGACGAGAATGTCGATGCCGCCGAACTCCTCGGCGCAGCGGCCGACGGCGTCGCGGACCCGCGCCGGGGACGAGACATCGCACGCGAGCGCGAGTCCCTTGGGGGAAGCGGCTTCCAGTTCCTTGGCCAGCAGCCCCGCGGCTTCGCCCTCGGTGCGGTACAGGCCGCACACGCGGACGCCGTCGGCGAGCAACCGGTCCACCACCGCCCGCCCGATGCCCCGGCTCGCGCCGGTGACCAGTGCCGTGCGTGTCATGCCGTTCTCCCTGTGGTGAGTTCGTGGTCCCAGTCGGTCTCGCGTGACACGATCGGGATCAACCGCCTGCGGTCCAGCGACTCCTGCTCCGCCGGGTTGATCCAGTCGCCGAAGCCGCTGCCGGTCGGCGCGGTCCGCATGATCCGGATGAAGCCGCCGCGCACCCTGCCGGGCACCTTGCCCCACTTGACGAGTGCCATGTGCTCGGGCGAGCGGGCGAATTCCTGCAACGACTCGAAGCTCTCGAAGAACGCGATCGCACCGGTGGTCAGCGGGAACCTGAACAGTCCTTTGTGGAACACGAAACCGGGGGTGCGCTTGAGCCGGCGCATCATCTTCCACACCAGCGGCCCGCCGGTGAGGAAACCCTTGAGTGTCAGCCGGGTCTTGCTGATGAAGAGGACCTGCGCCCTCGCCTCGGCGGGCATCAGTTCGAAGTCCTGGGTCAGACTGACGGGAAGCCGGTTCATGACAACGCTTCCTTCCGCAGGGCGCCGAGACCGGTGTGCAGGTAGTAGGCCCAGTAGCCCAGGTGCCTTCCGTACCGGTCGCGCAGCCTCTGGTTGTCGTAGCCCTCGCCGTAGATCGCCGCCGTCGCCTTGGCGAAGTTCGGCATCTCCAGCGGCACGAAGTCCATCCGGCCGAGGCCGCGCAAGAGGATCGCGGCCGCGGAGAACTCACCGATGCCCTTGATCCTGCGCAACGCTTCGGTGGCTTCGTCGTACGGAGCCTCGGCGAGGTAGTCCTCGTGGAGGTCGAGAAGCCCGTCCACGAGGCAGGCCAGGTATTCCGCCTTGCGCCCGTTCTTGACGATCCCGGCCCAGTCCGCGGCGGTCAGGTGCTGCAGGTCGGCCAGCTCGGGGAACGCCTGGTACTCGACGCCGTCCACGGTGAGCTTCCGCCCGAACAGCCCGGTGATCCGGCGTTTCAGCGCCACCGAGACGTTCTTCGGTGTGCGTTGCGACAGCACGGCCCAGACGCCGATCTCCGCGACCGTCAGGAATCGGACCTGGTGCAGGCCCCAGAGGTTCTTCACCAGCCTGGCGAAACCCGGGTGGTCCTCCGCGGCAAGCGCGTAGAACTCCCGGAGGTCGTCGGACAGGCTGAGGTAGCCGTCGATCTTGTCGCAGACCTGGTCGTGCGTGCCGCGCGAGAGGGGGCGGTCGGAATGCAGGACGTAGTCGACGCCGTGCCGGCTGGGCGTCACCTGGAAGACCACCGCGTGGCCGTCGACGGCGATGGCCTTGGTCAGGCTGTCCGCGGTCATCACCTGGTCGCCCTTACAGGCGCCGAAGCCCTCCAGGAACCGGATGGACGTCCGCAGGTCGAACGGCTGCGCGGCGGGCAGTTCCCCGGCGAGCTTCGTCGGGTCCAGTGTCGAGGTCATGACGCCTCCTTGGCGGTGATCGGGTCCAACGCGGCGCGGATGCCCGGCAGCGCGTCGGTGGCGCGGATCGTGGCGACGACGGAGAGGTAGGGATCGGTGACGAGGGTCAGTGGTGCCTTGTCCCTGGCGCCGAAGGCGTGTTCGGCACCGAGCACGCCTTGCCAGTCGAGAGCGAGACCGATCGCCTCGTCCTCGCCGTCGGCGGGCAGGCCGGCCGCCGCGCGCAGCCGCGCCGCCCGTTCCACCTGTCTGGCCCGGCCGGAAGCGATGTCGCGCTCGGCGATCCGGTGCAGGCTGCGTGGCACCCCCTGCAGGTGCGCCACCTGGACGATCGGCACCTCGGCGGTGACCGGGTCCGTGCGGAGCGCGTCGACGAGGTCGTGGCCCGCCTTCTGGGTGATCCGGTTGCCCAGCACGACGACGAGCGGTCGTCCGGCCTTTTCGGACAGATCCACCTCGGTGCCGCCCGCACCGGGGAGAACGACGCCGCGCAGGCTCTTCGCCACCGCGGCCTCCTCGATGGTCCTCTTGATCAGCTCCAGCTGGATGACGCTGTTGGTGTCGATCCGCTCGCGCATCCCGGCGTCGTCGAGGGGCGCGCCGGGTTTCATCCGGAATTCCTGGGTCCAGCGCATGACCGTGCCGCCGCGGGCGTCGGGTTCGTACGTCCAGCGGATGTTCATGTACTCGAAGGGCCCGGTCTCCACCCGGCGCGCCACGACGGTGCGGGCGGCGCGGTCGAGCTCGCGCTCGGACACCCAGCTCCACACGCGGCCCTGCTCGTCGGGGTGCATCGTCAGCCGGAACCGGACGTAGCCGGGCCTGGTCTCGAGGACTTCGGCGGCGGCGTATTCGCTGAACAGCCGTGGCCAGCCGGGGACGTCGTTGGTGATGTCCCATACCAGCTCGAACGGCGCGTTGAGGTGGACGGAATTCTCGGTACGGACGGCCATTCCTACACAGTCCCTTCGACGGAGGCCGGGGCCAGCGCGGCTTTGATCGCCGCGAAGGCGTGGGGTTCGGTGATGCGCGCGACCAGTCGCTGGTCGCTGTCGAGCACCAGGACGACCGGGGTGCGGTCGGCGGGCGTGAAACCGAAGCCGCCGGTCACCTCGCCGTGCCAGTCCAGCGCGATGGTCAGCAGCGCCGGTTCGTCGGCGGGGGGCGCGCCCAGCGCGGCCCGTCGCGCGGCGAGGTCGGCCAGCTGGCCGCGGTAGCCGGCGGCGATGTGCCGGAGCGCCATCGCCCGCAGTGGCTGGGAAACGTCGCGAAGGCAGGCCACCTGCACGACCGGGACCGACATGGTCGCCGGGTGCGAACGCAGTGCCTCGATGATCTCGTGGCCCGCCTTCTGGGTGTGCCGGTTGCCCAGGATCACGACCAGCGGGGCACCACGGCGGGCATCGAAGTCCACTGTGGTCCCGTCGAGCCCGGGAACGACGTGGCCGGCCAGCGCCGACGTGGCGGGCATCTCAGCCGTCCTGACGTGGCAGGGCGGCCAGGAACCGCAGGGTGGCGGACGGCGTCTTGAGCCGTTCGGCGTCCGCGTCGGTGATCGTGACCCCGAACCGGCGGCCCAGCGTGGCCATCAGCTCCAGGTGACCGAGCGAGTCCAGCCCCCACGTCTCGTAGTCGGCTTCCGGTGTTTCGGCCAGCGCCGCGGCCGTGGTGGGGAACCCGCCCTGGGTCATCAGTTCCGCCAGCAGCGCGACGAGCTCACCGGTCTCCAGGTTCGCCTTGTCGAACGTGATGCTCATGGTGCCTCTCCTGTCAGTTTTCGTTGTTCCCGAGCCGGCGCAGGACGACCGCGGCGTTGAAGCCGCCGTATCCCCTGGCCAGCACGACTACGTGACGCAGGTCCGCGGCCCGCAGCTCGTGGACCAGGTCGAGGTCGCTCGCCCACGGCGCTTTCTCGACGACCGGCGACGGCGGCAGTTCTCCGTGGTAGAGCGCCAAGGCGGCGGTCGCGACGTCCAGCGCGGGCGAGCCCGCGTACATCCGGCCGACGAGCGTCTTGGGCAGGCAGATCGGGACCTGCCTGGCGCCGAACACCGCCCGCAGCGCCGCGACCTCCGCCTGGTCCAGCTCCGGGGTCGCGGCGCCGTCGGCGAACACCGCGTCCACGTCGTCCGGCCGCACTCCGGCGTCGGCGATCGCCACGCGCGCGGCTCTGGCAAGGCCGTCGCCGGTCGGCCGGACCGTCGTCGGCCGGCCGTCGTGCGTGGCCGCGTAGCCGACGACCTCCGCGTAGATCCGTTCCGCGCCACGGCCGAGCGCGCGGGACAGCTCCTCGACGAGCAGCATCGCGCCGCCCTCGCCGACCACGTGCCCTGCCGCCGTGGCGGAGAACGGCTGGTACGCCGTCATCGGATCGTCCACAAGGGACAGCCGACCGCCGCGCAGCTGACAGGCCAGCGCGTACGGGCTGATCGGCGCCTCGGTCGCACCGGTGACGACGGCGCGCACCTCCCCGCGGCGCAGCGCTCGCCTGCTCGCCCCGATCGCGTCCAGTCCGCCCGCGGATTCCGTGGCCAGTACCCCGCACGGGCCCTTGGCCCCGTGCTTGATCGCGATCTGACCGGTCGTCGCCGCGTAGAACCAGGCGATGGACTGGTAGGCGCCGACGGCGTGCGGGCCGTCGGACCACAGCTTGTGGATCTCGCGCTGGCCGAACTCGTTGCCGCCCGAACTGCTGGCCGTGATCACCGCGGTGTCGTAGGGGCATTCACCGGGAGTCCGGTGCCCGGAGTCCTCGAGCGCCTGCCCGGCGGCGACCAGGCCGAGCTGGGTCCAGCGGTCGGTCTGCACGGCGATACGGGGCAGCACGTGTTCGGCGATGTCGATGTCGTGCACTTCGCCGCCGACCCGGCACGGGTAGTCGGTGAGGTCGAAGCGGCTGATCCAGCCGAGACCCGACACTCCTTTCCGCACCGCGTCCCAATACGTCGCCGTGCTCGCCCCGATCGGGGTGACCGCGCCGATGCCCGAGATCACCATCCTGAAGCTCATCGATTCACCAGCTCCCTGCTCAGCAGCAGTGCCGACTGGAAGCCGCCGAAACCGCTGCCCACGGTCAGCACGTGGTCGAGATGCGCCGTCCGGGCCTCGATCGGCACGTAGTCCAGGTCGCACAACGGATCCGGCTCGTGCAGATTGGCCGTCGGTGGCACCGCGTCGTTGGCGAAGGCCAGGACGCACGCGGCGGCCTCGATCGAGCCGATGGCGCCCAGCGAGTGCCCGACCATCGACTTGATGGAGCTCACCGGCGCCCGGTAGGCGTGTTCGCCGAGGCTGCGCTTGAACGCCGCGGTCTCGTGCCGATCGTTCTGCTTCGTGCCCGAGCCGTGCGCGTTGATGTAGCCGATGTCCTCCGGGTTCAGCCGCGCCTGACGCATGGCGCGGTCGATCGCCTCGGACATCTCGATCCCTTCGGCGGTCAGGCCCGTCATGTGGTGGGCGTTGCCCGTGCTGGCGAATCCCGAGACCTCGCAGTAGATGTGCGCACCGCGCCTGCGTGCCGATTCGTACTCTTCGAGCACCAGCGTCGCCGCGCCTTCGCCGAGCACGAAACCGTCACGCCTGCGGTCGAACGGCCGGGACGCGGTGGCGGGCTCGGCGTTGTTCGGCGACGTCGCCTTGATCGCGTCGAAACAGGCCACCGAAATCGGCGAGATCGGCGACTCGGCCGCGCCGGCGATCATCACGTCGGCCTCCCCGTCCGCGATCACCGCGCAGGCGTGCCCGATGGCGTCCAGCCCCGACGTGCAGCCGGTGGACACGACCGCGGCGGGCCCGCCAGCCCGGAAGGTGCCCGCGATCTCCGCCGCCAGGCTGCTGGGGACGAGCGCGTCGTACATGAACGGGTGCAGGAACCTCAGGTCAGCCGACCAGCGGGTGGCGTTGTCCGAGGCGGGCAGGTACTCGTCCTCCAGCAGCACGGTGCCGCCGACGGCGGTGCCCATGGCGGTGCCGACCCGGTCGAGGTCGATGCCGTCGCGGTCGAGCCCCGAGTCGTCGACCGCCTCCCGCGCGGCGACCAGCGCGTACTGCACGTACAGGTCCATCCGCCGCATCTCGCGGGCGGTCAGGCCCATTTCCCCGGCGTCGAAATCGCACTCGGCGGCGATCTGGGAGCGGAACGAGGCCGGGTCGAACCGGGTGATCCGCCGGGTGGCCGTGCGTCCGTCCACCAGCAGCGACCAGAACGCCTTGGCCCCGATGCCACCGGGTGCGACCACGCCGACGCCGGTGACCGCCACTCGTCTCCCGGTCATGACCGGACCTCCCGGCGGTCCGTGTGCTCCTCCAGGTCGATGTGGCCGAGTTCGGGCCGGGGCGCGAGCGGGCCGAGGTGGAAGACGAGGAACGCCTCCACGGTGCCGGTGTTGACCAGCCGGTGCGGGGTGTTCTCCGGCACCAGCAGCCCCTCCCCCGCGGCGAGGTCCACGGACTCGTCGCCGAGGTCACAGCGCAGCGCGCCGCGGACGAGGAAGACGAACTCCTCGGAATAGGGGTGCAGGTGGGAACTGATGTAGTCGCCGGGGGCGACAGTCGCCACGCCCAGGAACCCGGAAGTGGATCCGACGGTCCTTGGCGACAGAAGCGTTCGGATCTCGCCGCCTCGCCGCGTGTCGGCGGGAACGTCGAGCATGGAAATCGGCTTAAGACCCGATGCGGCCACGAGCGTCTCCTATGGTTGCGCAGAATTGCTTCGTCGACGATTCACGTACGACCAGCTTGCAAGCGAATCCACCGAAATGAAAGAGCGCGACGATGGCATCAAAATGACAGGGGAATACCGATTACCTGATCATCACGGATTCGACAATGAATCGTGGGACCACCCCGGAATGAGTCGAAGGTTGTAGCCGGGCTACACCGCGAGACGCTTTTTACCCCTGCCTTTCCGGGATAGATCTGTAGCCCGCCCGATGAACGGCGCGAGCCGCGAATCCCGTCACCTCACCCTTCCGGGGGACCCGAACCCGTCACCGATCAGGGGGATCCGTATGTCCGTCGAACCGACCGCACGCGTTGTCAGCACCCCTCGCCCGGCCACGCTGGCCGGCACCCTGCGCGACTGCCTGCTCGAAGCCCGTCCCGTCGTGCAGGTCATCTTCTGCGTCCGGCTCCTCGCCGGCCTCGCGCTCGCCGGCCCCTTCCGGCACGACATTTCGTCGGAAACGCTGCTGGCGGGCGGCCTGGCATGGTGGTGCGCGGTGGTCTTCGTGTACCTGTACAACGGCGCGGCCGACATCGTCGAGGACCGGACGTCACAGCGGAACCGCCCGATCGCCCGCGGCGACCTGCCCAGGGAAACCGCGCTGAGCTGGTGCCGCGCCTTCGCGGGCGCGGCGGTGCTCTGCGGCCTGCGCGCCGGCCCGGTCTTCGCCCTGCTGGTACTGGCCCTGCTGGCCCTCGGCTACCTGTACTCGGCGCCCGGGTTCGGCTTCAAGCGGCACTACCTCGGTGCGGCGGTGGTGACCACGCTCGGCGGCGCCCTGACCTTCCTGGCGGGCTTCCTGCTCGGCGGCGGTGATCTCCCCAGCCCCGACATCATGGTGCTCACCGCGGCGATGTCCGCGTGGATGGGTGGCGTCGGCTCGGTGGCAAAGGATTTCTCGGACGTGAAAGGGGACACCGCTGCCGGACGCCGGACATTGGTCGCCATTTTCGGGCAACGGGTGGCAAGTGTCGTGGTATCCGGGTCCGCACTCTGCGTAGCAGTTTCGTTCACCATTGCCGCGTGGGCCTGGGCGCCGGCCATGCGCTTTTCCGCCGCCACCCTGCTGACCGGGTCCCTTGGTGTCACCTTCCTCGCGATGAACCGCCGAACAGAAAGTCACCCACGTACGCCGTACTGGGCGTTCATGGTCAGCCAATATGCGGCCACACTGTCCGTTCTGTCCGTTTGATCGGCGGGATCGTCGCGCAGTCGTTACCAGTACGCCCACCGCCGAGCACACCCTCTGTTATTGTCACGAGCAGCGCCGACCCCTGGCAAGGGAGAGCGCAACTTCGGAGTAACACTTGGGGGAGGTGTCCGAATTGGGAGATTCGGCTCGCGCGCTCGCAGCTGACATTCTCGATCGAAAATGCAATTCCATTCTGCTCCGCTACGAGCATCAACTGCAGCTCATGGGAAGCCGCCTGCTCAAGGATCCGGACACGCGCGAGGAATGTCTCCGGCAGGCCGGTTCGATCATCGGCGATATCGCGCGAACACTGCGCGGTCAGAAAGTTTTCGACCTGGGACTGTCGAAGAAAATCGGCACCTCCCGTGCGTCCAGCCGCATTCACCCCAGCGAATCGCTGCGGGCCGCGATGGCGCTGTTCGAGGTGATCACCGTGGTCTGCGCGGACTACCTCAAGACCGAGGACGAGCCGACCGAGGCACTGCTGACGCTCACGATCGCCACGAACAAACTGGTCTCCCAACGGATCCGGATGGCATCGAGTTCGTACATGGGTTTCCTGCTACGAAGTATCGAGCAGGCGCACCTGCGGGAACGGCAGCGGATCAGCCGGGAGGTGCACGACCGGATCGGCGGTAACATCGCCGGCGCGCACCGCCAGATCGAATTGTCCACCGCCGTGCGGCCGACCGAAATCGCCCGCGCCGACGAAAGTGTCGACCGGGCGGAGTCGATCCTGCGGCACACCCTCAAAGACGTCCGCGCGCTGGTTTCGGACCTACGCAGCTGGGAACCGGAGGGCGGGCTCGAGCGCTCACTGCAGGCCTACCTCGAACACAACAAGCCCGCCCGGATGGACCACGCCCTGCGGGTCAACGGAGACGAATCCAACCTGTCGCCGGAGATCCACAGCGAAGCGTTCCTCATCATTCGCGAAGCCATCCGCAACGCCGTGCTGCACTCCCAGGCGAGCGGGCTGCTCGTCCAGGTGAACATCACGCCGAACGAGCTCTACGCATTCATCGAAGACGACGGGGTCGGGGTGGATCTCTGCGGCAGGGCACCCGGCTCGCGCACCGCCGGCCTGTCGGCGATGCGCGAGCGCGCCTCGCTGCTGGAGGGAGACCTCGTGATCACGAGCCAGCCAGGCCGGGGGACGCGGGTCGAGCTACTCATCCCCCTGAGACACCGGGCGGACGACAGTGACTGAAGGCCCGATGAAAGTCGTACTCGTCGACGACCACGCGTTGTTCCGGGACGGCGTCAAGCAGATCCTGGAGTTCGAAGAGGACTTCGAGATCGTCGGTGAAGCCGCGAACGGCGACGACGGTGTCGAAGTGGTCCGGCGCGAGCACCCGGACATCGTCCTGCTGGACGTGGAGATGCCGGGCTCGCACGTCCTGCAGACCGCGGCCCGCATCCGCGTCGCCTCCCCGCGAACGACCATCATCATCCTGAGCATGCACGACGACCCGGCGCTGGTGAACCGGCTCGTCGAACTCGGCGTGGGCGGCTACCTGCTCAAAAGCGTCACGCGACTGGAACTGCTGACCGCCATCCGCAGCACGGCAGGGCGTCCCAACCAGGTGATCCTGTCCGTCTCACGGGGATCCTTGCTGCACAACGACAAGCAGGCGCCGGACGTGCTGTCCACCCGGGAGCAGGAGGTCATGGAGCTCACGGCGCTGGCGATGAGCAACTCGCAGATAGCCGGTCGGCTCAACATCTCCGAAGCGACGGTGAAGCGGCATCTGTACAACGTGTTCGGCAAGCTCGGCGCGGTGTCCCGGATCGACGCCGTCAACAAGTACTACCGGGCAGATCAGGCAAACCCGGGTTCGCGGTCCCCTCGCCCGAACTGAAGCGGACACGACCGGCCTCCATCCGCCCGCCGATGTCATGCGTCCGGCCTTCGTTACCCCCGGGGTCCCGGGGCACGGAGGCCGGGC
>NZ_JBHYJW010000070.1:0-45769 GCF_042741125.1 Amycolatopsis sp. NPDC058986
TCTCTCACACGATCATGGGACCTAGACACTCACATGATCAACAAGAGCCGTGCCCGCCCTGCAACCAACCCCAAAAGACTTTGCCGGAACCCTGGCCCCCGGCGGGGGCGCGACGGCGGCGCTGCACGTCGCGCAGGCCGCCGCGCTGGTCGGCATGGTCGCGCGGTACAGCGACGGCCCGAAGTACGCCGGGGACCGTGAGGTGATCGACGCCGTCGTCGCCGAGTCCGACGAGCTGCGGCAGCGGGCGTTGCGACTGGCCGAAAAGGACGCGTCGGCGTTCACCGCGGTCACCGCGGCGTACGCGCTGCCGAAGGGGACCGACGACGAGAAGAAGGCCAGGTCGCACGCCATCGCGGACGCGCTGCTCGGCGCGTGCCGGCCACCGGCCGAGGTCGTCGGCGCGGCCGCGGCGGTGGTGACGCTGGCCGAGCGGCTGCTGCCGGTCGGCAACCGCAACGTGGTCACCGACATCGCGGCGGCCGCCGAGGCGGCACGGGCCGGGGCCACCACCGCGCGGGTCAACATCGAGGTCAACCTCGGCGGCATCCGCGACGAGCAGGCCCGTGCCGAGCTGGTCGCCACCAAGGACGGCGTCGACGGGATCTGCGAACGGGCGGACAAGGTCACCGCCGAGGTGCGGGCGGGGCTGACCTCGTGACCGCGATTTCGTTGTCCGGCAAGGAACTCGCCGCGTCGCTACGGGCCAGGGCCAAGGAGACCGCGGACACGCTGACCGCCGCCGGGACACCGCCGAAGCTCGCCGTGGTGGTGGCCACCGACGACGGCTCCAGCCTCTGGTACGTCCGTTCGATCGCGAAGGCCGCAGCGAAGTCCGGGATCGAGTGCGACGTCGTCGACCTCGGCGCGGACACCACGGCCGAGGAGATCCGGCGCACGCTCGAAACGCTGAGCGCCGACGACACGGTGCACGGCATCATCCTCCAGACACCGCTGCCCGAAGGGGCAACGGCGGCTGACCTCGCGGGCACGATCGACCCGGCGAAGGATGTCGACGGCGCCAATCCGGCGAGCCTCGGCAGGCTCGCGGCGCGGCTCCCCGCGTTCGCGCCGGCCACCGCGGAGGCGGTCATGGCGCTGCTCGACCACCACGGCGTCCCGCTGGCCGGACGGCACGCCGTCGTGATCGGACGGTCCACTGTGGTCGGTGTGCCCGCGGCCCAGCTGCTGCTCGCGCGCGATGCCACCGTCAGCGTCTGTCATTCCCGCACGGCCGACCTGCCGGGTATGACCCGCCAGGCGGATGTGCTGGTCGTGGCGGTGGGCCGGGCCGGGATGGTCACCGCCAGGCACGTCGCTCCCGGCACCGTCGTGATCGACGTCGGCACCAACCCGACCGAGGACGGTGGCCTCGCGGGCGATGTCGCTCCAGAGGTGTCCGAAGTGGCCGGCGCGCTCACTCCGGTGCCCGGCGGTGTCGGGCCGGTCACCACGGCGCTACTCCTCGGGCACACAGTGGACGCCGCCTCCCTCCTCAGTCAGCGGTGACGAGCCGCGTCAGGTAAAACGGTTTCCTGGCGTGGAAGGAGACCGCGGGGGTTTCACGGGTAGGTGAGGCCGCGATCGGCGGCAGGCGCAGCGTTGCCTGCCGCATGGGAGACGGGAGAGTGGTCCGTGGGAAAACCGGACGAAGTCGCAGGTGAGCGGCCCGCCGAGGCGGGCAGGGTCACGGTGACCGAGCCGGGGGTGATCCGGCGGGCCATCGGCGCGGCGGCCATCGGCAACGTGACCGAATGGTTCGACTTCGGGGTGTTCGCGTACCTCGAAGTGACCATCCGGAAGGTCTTCTTCACCGGCGCCAACGAGACCATCGGGACAATCGGGACACTGGGGCTGTTCGCGGTCGCGTTCCTCGTCCGGCCGTTCGGCGGGATGTTCTTCGGCCCGCTCGGTGACCGGATCGGCCGGACCAAGGTGCTCTCGATCACGGTCATCCTGATGGCCGTCGGCACGTTCGTGATCGCCTTCATCCCCAGCTACGGCGCGATCGGCGCCGCGGCGCCGATGCTGATGCTGGCCGCGCGGCTGCTCCAGGGCTTCTCCACCGGAGGCGAGTACGGCGGCGCGATGACGTTCATCGCCGAGTACGCCCCGGACAAGCGGCGCGGCTTCCTCGGCAGCTGGCTGGAGTTCGGCACGCTGACCGGCTATGCCTTCGGCGCCACCATCGCGACCGTGGTGACCACCGTGCTGCCGGAGGACGATCTGCTCAGCTGGGGCTGGCGGATCCCGTTCCTGATCTCCGGCCCGCTCGGCCTGATCGGTCTCTACCTGCGGCTCAAGCTGGAGGAGACCCCGGCGTTCAAGGCGCTCGCCCACGAGTCGCAGGGCCGGGAGGGCAAGCAGACGCTGCGCGAGATCCGCACGCTCTTCGTCACCTACTGGCGGCCCATGGTGGTGTGCGGCGGGCTCGTGCTGGTCTTCAACGTCACCAACTACATGCTCACCTCGTACATGCCGACGTACCTGGCCGGGCTGCCGGACCACGGCGGGATCAGCGAGACCACGTCGCAGGTGCTGCAGATCGTCGTACTGCTGCTGATGATGGTGTTCATCACCTTCGTCGGGCGGCTGTCCGACCGCATCGGCAGGCGGCCGGTGATCTTCGCCGGCTGCGCGTTCATGGTGGTCCTGGCGGTGCCCTCGGTGCTGCTCATGCGCGCGGGCGGGGTCGGCCCGGTCTTCGGCGGACTGGCGCTGATGGGCCTGATGCTGGTGTGCTTCAACAGCACCATGCCCTCGACGCTGCCCGCGTTGTTCCCGACCGAGGTTCGCTACGGCGGTCTGTCCATCGCGTTCAACATCTCGGTGTCGCTCTTCGGCGGGACGACGGCGGTGGTGACGGCCTCGCTCATCGCGGTCACCGGCGATCTGAACTGGCCGGGCTACTACCTCATCATCGCCGGGATCATCGGTGCCGTCGCGTGCTTCTTCACCAAGGAGTCCGCGCGCAGGCCGCTTCCGGGCTCGCCGCCCGCGGTGTCGACCGAGGAGGAGGCACGGGCGATCCGGGAGCACGCGGCGCCGTAGCGATCTCACATGTTCGCGGGCGGGGACCAGGTGAGCCGCGGGTCGGTCTGCACGAAGCTGCCGAGCAGCTGGTCGACCTGCGTCAGCACGTCGAGGTCGAGGGAGACCCCGGACGCCTTGGCGTTTTCGGTGACCTGGTCCGGACTGCTCGCGCCGGCGACCACCGACGCGACGGTGTAGTGCTGGAGTGTCCAGGCCAGCGCGAGCTGTGCCATGGTCAGCCCTGCCTCGTCGGCGACCCCGCGCAGCAGGGCGACGCGTTCGAGCAGATCCGGCATCAGCAGGGGCGACACGGCTTTCCGTGCGTCGCCCGGCACCGCCGCGCGTGATCCCGGCGGGATGTGTCCCGGCCGGTACTTGCCGGTCAGTACCCCCTGCGCCAGTGCGACCGAGGCGAACTGGCCGATGCCCTCGCGGGCGCACACCGGCATCACCTGCGCCTCGGCGACCCGCCACAGCATCGAATAGTGCGGCTGGTTGGCGATCAGCGGGACGTCGAACCGCCGCGCGAGGGTGCTCGCCTGCAGCAGCTGGTCGGCCGTCCATTCCGCAGTGCCGACGTACAGGATCTTCCCCTGCCGCACCAGATCCGACAGCGCGAGGAAGGTTTCCTCCAGCGGGGTCCGGTAGTCGAACCGCAGCAGCTGGTAGACGTCGATGTGGTCGGTGCCCAGCCGTCGCAGCGAGCCGTGCAGCGAGGTGACCAGGTGCTTGCGGCTCAGACCGGCGTCGTTGGGGCCGGAGCCCTCCGGCCAGAAGACGCCGGTGCACAGCACGAGATCGTCGCGCCGGGCACCGGCGAGCGCCGTGCCGAGTGCCTCCTCCGCCGCGCCGCCGCCCCAGGCCGCCGCCGTGTGGAACGTCGTGATGCCCGCGTCCAGCGCGGCGGCGACGCGGTCCGCGCCGCCGGAATGGGTAAGCCAGTTGCCGTACGAGATCTCGCTGACGGACAGCCCGCTCGCACCGAGCCTGCGGTACTCCATGCTCAGCCCTTCTTCCCGAGGGCCTCGACTGTGGCCTCGACGGTGCGGTCGATCCACTCGTCCGGCGCCTGCGCCTTGCGCGCGTAGGTGTCCCGCACCGATTCGTGGGGCAGGATCAGGAACTCCTCCGCCGCCAGGCCGCGCACGACCGAGGCGGCGACGTCTTCCGGCTCCAGCAGGGGCGCCGCCGCGGCGATCGCGAGCGCGGCGGGATGCCCGGCGGCGATACCCGGTTCGAGCAGCGCGGTGCGCACCCCGAGCGGGCACAGCGCGCTGACCCGCACGCCGCGTGGCCGGTAGGTGATGGCCAGCCATTCGGCGAGCCCGACGGCGGCGTGCTTGGTCACCGAGTACGGCGCGTCGCCCGGGGTGCCGAGCAGTCCGGCGCCGGAGGCGGTGATCAGCAGGTACCCCTCGCCCCTGCCGAGCATCGCGGGCAGCGCGACCTGCGCCGCGTGCACGTGCTGCATGACGTTGATCGCCCACGACCGCGCCCACTGCTCGTCGGCGGCGTGCACCCCGGTGCCGAACGCGGCGCCCGCGTTGGAACAGAACAGGTCGACCGGGCCGAACTCGGCGCGCGCGTCGGCCACCAGCCGCTTCAAGTCCTGTTTGGACGTCGCGTCGGCGTGCCGGGCGATCGCCGTGCCGCCCGCCGCGACGATGCCCGCCGCGACGTCCTCGGCCGCGGCGAGGTCGAGATCGGAGACGACCACCCCGGCCGCGCCGTCCGCGGCGAACCGCCGCGCCATGGCCGCGCCGATCCCGTGTGCCGCGCCGGTCAGCACGATGACTCGTCCTGTTACTTCCACGTGCGCTCCAGTGCCATTTTTGTCGTACGTCGGTGACTATTCCTGCGGTTTGTGACGCCGGTGAGTAAATTGTCGCGGAAAGCTGGGAGGTGCATGATAAAAGTGCTGGTCAGCGACTTGTTTCGGGTAGGCGATGTATTCGTCGGCGGCGCCGCGACTTTAGCATGGATTCACTTGTTTCCCGAGTTTTCCTGCGGCAGTATTGCACTCCCTACGGCAAGTAGGTTATTTCTTGGAACCCCCGGTGAAGATCGTCGAATCCTCGAGGTCCGCCCCCGGCGGGAGGTGAACAGGAGGTCCACCGATGAGCCACGCGACGGCGCGGACGCGGGTACTCGGCGTGCACCCGCTCGGGCGGCCCGATCCCGGGCTGGCGGCCGCCGTCGCGCGCGGTGGCGGACTGGGTGTCGTCGACCTCGGTGCGGGCGGGACCGCCTGGGAGTCCATTGTGGACGCCGGTTTTCCCTTCGGGGTGCGGCTCGGTGCGGGCTGCCCGGTACGGCCCGAGGTGGTGCGGGACAGTGGCGCGGGGCTCGTCCTGCTCGCCGAGGGCACGCCTTGGCCAGGCGGTGGCGCACCCGTGCTGGCCGAGGTGACCGGCGTCGAGCAGGCCGTCCGCGTGCTCGACGCCGGTGCCTCCGGCCTCGTCGCCCGCGGCAGCGAGGCGGGTGGTTCGGAACTGACGACGTTCGTGCTGCTGCAACGGCTGCTGGAGCGGTTCGGCGGTGACGTCCCGGTCTGGGCGTACGGCGGCATCGGGCCGCGGACGGCGGTGGCCGCGGTCGCCGGGGGAGCGGCGGGCGTCGTGCTGGACGGGCTGGGCCTGTTCCCCGAGGCGGACGTCCCGCACGCGGAACGGAACCGGCTGTCCCGCGCCGACGACGGCCTCGCGGCACTGTTCGCGAACCGGTTCCAGGACGCCGAAAGCGCTGTCCGCTCGGTGGTGCGGTCACTCGCCGCGCCGCCGGCGGATCCGGCGGACCAGGGTGCCCGGTTGTGCCGCACGCTGGGCACCGCGTTGCCGGTCGTGCAGGGCCCGATGACCCGGGTGAGCGACCAGCCCGGTTTCGCCGCGGCCGTCGCCGAGCACGGCGGGTTCCCGTTCGTCGCGGTGGCCACCGCCGACGGGGCCAAGACCGCCGAACTGCTGAGGCGGACCGCCGCCCGGCTCGGCGACCGGCCGTGGGGCGCGGGCATCCTCGGGTTCGTCCCGGAGGCACTGCGTGCCGAACAGCTCGCCGTGGTGCGGGCCGCGCGCCCGCGATGCGTGCTGATCGCGGGCGGGAAACCCGCGCAGGCCAAGGCCTTGGAGGCCGACGGGATCGCGACCTTCCTGCACGTGCCCTCGCCGATCCTCCTGCGGCAGTTCCTCGACGCCGGGATCCGCCGCTTCGTGTTCGAAGGCGCCGAATGCGGTGGGCACATCGGCCCCCGGTCGAGTTTCGTGCTGTGGGAACAGCAGCTCGACGTCCTGCGCGAGCACGGCGGCGCCGATATCAAGGACGTCGAGCTGCTGTTCGCGGGCGGTGTGCACGACGCGCGTTCGGCGGCGATGGTCGCCGCGATGGCGGAGCCGCCGGCCGCGCGGGGTGCCGGGATCGGGGTGCTGATGGGCACCGCGTACCTGTTCACCGAAGAGGCGGTGACCCACGGCGCCATCACGGGACTGTTCCAGGACCGCGTGCTCGGCGCCGGAACCACGGTCACGCTGGAGACCGCGCCGGGCCATCTCACCCGCTGCCTGCCCAGCCCGTACACCGGGGAGTTCGCGGCGGTGAAGGCCAGGCTGCGTGCCGAAGGGGTCGCGCCGCAGGAGAGCTGGCAGCGGCTGGAGGAGCTGAACACCGGGCGGCTCCGGATCGCGAGCAAGGGAATCCGCCGCGAGGGCGCGGATCTCGTCGCGGTCGGCGAGCAGGCTCAGCTCGCCGAGGGGATGTACATGGCGGGTCAGGTCGCGGTGCTGCGTGGGGAACGTACCGGGATCGCGGCGTTGCACCGCGAGGTCACCGAAGGCGCGGCGGAGCTGCTCCGTGCCAAGGCGGCGCTTTCGCCTGGCACGGGTTCCGACGAGTCCGTTGTGGACGGTGACATCGCGATCGTCGGCATGGCCTGCGCGTTCCCCGGCGCGCCGGATCTCCCCGCGTTCTGGTCGAACATCCTGCGTGGCGCCGACGCCGTCACCGAAGTCCCGCGACAGCGGTGGGACCAGAGTGTCTACTTCGGACAGAACTCCGCCGATCGGTCCACGTCGAAGTGGGGTGGCTTCCTGCCGCCGCTGGATTTCGATCCACTCGCCTACGGCATCCCGCCGACGTCGATGGGCAGCATCGACCCTGCTCAGTTGGTTTCGCTGGAGATGGCGCGACGCGCGCTCGTCGACGCGGGTTACGGCGAAGGCGGTTTCGACCGCGAGCACACCAGCGTCATCTTCGGCGCGGAGGCCGGGGGAGACCTGGCGAACGCCGGCGTGCTGCGGGCGCTGCTGCCGAGCTACCTGGAGGACGTCCCCGAAGAGCTGCTCGCCCAACTGCCCGAGCTGACCGAGGATTCCTTCCCCGGCACGCTTGCCAACGTCATCTCCGGCCGGATCGCCAACCGGCTCGACCTCGGCGGCGCGAACTACACCGTCGACGCGGCGTGCGGTTCTTCGCTGGCGGCGCTGGACCTCGCGGTGAAGGAGCTGCGGGCGGGCACCAGCGCGATGGTGCTGTGCGGCGCGGTCGACCTGCACAACGGCATCAACGACTACCTCATGTTCACCTCCGCGGGCGCGTTGTCGCCGACCGGGCGCTGCCGCCCGTTCGACGCGGCGGCGGACGGGATCGCACTCGGCGAAGGGGCCGCGTGTCTCGTGCTCAAGCGGCGGGCCGACGCCGAGCGCGACGGTGACCGCGTCTACGCCGTGGTCAAGGGGGTCGGCGCGGCGAGCGACGGCAAGGCGCTCGGGCTGACCGCGCCGCGCCCGGACGGGCAGCGTCGCGCGCTGGAACGGGCCTATCGCGACGCGGCGGTGTCCCCGGTGGACATTGCGATGGTGGAGGCGCACGGCACCGGCACGGTCGTCGGCGACGCCACCGAGCTGACCACGTTGACCGAGTTCTTCGCCGACGCCGGTGCCGCGCCGGGCAGCTGCGCGCTCGGCTCGGTGAAAAGCCAGATCGGGCACACGAAATGTGCCGCGGGACTGGCCGGGCTGATCAAGGCGGCGCTGGCGCTGTGGCACGAGGTTGTGCCGCCCACGCTGCACCTGAGCAGGCCGAACCCCGCCTGGGACGCGCGCCGCAGTCCCTTCACGTTCTCCACCGCAGCCCGGCCGACGCCAGTGCCGCGCGAACGTCGGTTCGCCGGAGTGAGCGCGTTCGGGTTCGGTGGGACCAACTTCCACGCGGTACTGGGCGCTCCCGGGGTGCGGCCGGACCGGCGGCACGGGCCGCGGGACTGGGCGGCCGAGCTGTTCCTGGTCCGTGGGTCCGATGTGGACAGTGCACGCGGGACACTGCGCGAGCTGCTGGCGGCCGGTGAGGGCCGTCCGTTGCGGGAGCTGGCGGCGCTCGCTTCGGAACGCGCCGGCGCGAGCACGGATCCGGTGCGGCTCGCCGTCGTCGCGGGCGATCTCGCCGAACTGCGGGACGCCGCAGAGGGGCGCGGCGGGATCACTGCCGAGGGCGGCGAACTCGGCAAGGTCGCGTTCCTGTTCCCTGGCCAGGGCAGCCAGCGGACCGGGATGCTGGCCGAGCTGTTCGTGCACTTCCCGGAGCTGGCCGAGGTGCTGCGGCTCGCCCCCGACGTCGCGGCGAAGACGTTCCCGCCGCGTGCGTTCGACGAGGAAACCCAGGCGGCGCACGAGGAATCGCTCAAGGACACCCAGGTGGCGCAGCCCGCGCTGGGCCTGGTCGAATCGGCGGTCTGCCGTCTGCTCGCCGACCTCGGGGTCCGGCCGGATCTGCTGGCGGGGCACAGTTACGGCGAACTGGCCGCGCTTTCGGTCGCCGGCGCCTTCGACACCGCGACGCTGGTAGCGCTCAGCCGGGCCAGGGCGCGGTCGATCGCCGGCGTGGCCGGGGCCGACCCCGGCGCGATGGCCGCGGTCAAGGCGTCCCGTGACGATCTCACGGCCACGCTGATCGGCCCCGATGTCGTACTGGCCAATCACAACGCGCCCGGGCAGACCGTCCTTTCCGGACCGGCTCCCGCGGTGGAGCGCGCCATCCGGCGGCTGCGCGAAAAGGGCGTCGCGGCGAAGCGGATCCCCGTCGCGTGCGCGTTCCACAGCCCGGTGGTGGCCGGGGCCGGCGCGGTGTTCGCCGTCGACCTCGACGCCGCGGAGATCGCGGAACCGGGCCTGCCGGTCTGGTCGAACCGCACCGCGCGGCCGTACGCGCCGGATGCGGTGCGTACCGAGCTGGCCGCGCAGATCGGCGCGCCGGTGCGGTTCGTGGACCTGATCGAGGACATGTACGCGGCGGGTGCGCGGACCTTCGTCGAGGCAGGGCCCGGCCGGGTTCTTTCCCGGCTGGCAGGGGAGATCCTCGGCGATCGGCCGCACACCGTGATCGCCTGTGATCCCGGCGGCCCCGGCCTGCGGGGCTTCCTGACCGCGCTCGCGCGGCTCGCCGTCGCCGGAGCCGAGGTGCGCACCGAACGGCTTTTCCGCGGCAGGGTCCGGCTCGGCCCGCCGCCCGCTCCCGGCTGGACGGTGGACGGCCAGCTGGTCCGCGCGCCCGGTGGCGAGGTCCCCGCCCACGGGCTCGTGCCCGCCCGACGAATCCCGAGGACGACCATGAACCAGCCCGCGCCCGGCCGTGACCAGGCCGTCGTCGAATTTCTCCGCACCACCCGCGAACTCGTCGCGGCCCAGCGCGAGGTGATGCTGGGCTACCTCGGCGCGGCGGCCGCACCGGCCGTGCCTGCCGCACCGGTGGTGCTGCCGCCCCCGATCGAGATCGCCGCACCTGTCCCGGTGGCGGCTCCCGAGCCCGAACCGGTGGCCGTCGCCGAGGAGGTCGACGTCCTCGCGACGGTGATCGGCGTGATCAGCGAACGCACCGGCTACCCGGCCGAGATGATCGACGGTGATCTGGACCTGGAAGCCGATTTGTCGATCGACTCGATCAAGCGTACCGAGATCGCGGGCACGCTGCTGGCGAAGCTCGGCCTGTCCGGGCGGGTCCACGACGACAGCCAGGACCAGCTCAGCCGGGATCGCACCGCCGCCGCGCTGGCCACCCGGCTGGAGAAATGGGTGACCCCGGATCAGCAGCCGGCCGTGGCCGCGCCTCCGCCTGCCGAGGCACCCATCGGGAAGGCGCCCGGCCGGTACGTGCTCACCCGGATCCCGGCGCCGCTGGGGACCTTCGACACCGCACGCGTACGGGGCAGGACCGTCGCGGTCGTCGGTGAACCCGGGCAGGAGGACCTCGTGGAGTCCGTCCGGTCGGCGTTCGCCGGAGCGGGCGCGGTGCCGGGGGAACCGGCCGAGGCGGACGTCGTGGTGGTGCTGAACCCGCTCGCCGACGCCGAGGAGCCGATCGCCCCACAGGTGTTCGGCCTGCTCAAGGCCACGCGCGGTGCGGTGGTCGTGGTGGCGGCGGCCGGGGCCGACCACTGCGCCGGACTGCGGGGGCTGGTCCGCGCCGCCGCGCGGGAGCGGGACGCCAGGACAAGGCTGGTCGAGCTGGAGTCCACTGTGGACGTCGGGAAGGTGGCGCTGGAGGAGGCGCTTGCCGACGGTCCCGCGGTGGTCCGGTACGACGCCGAGGGTCGCGCGACGATCGAACCCACGGCTGCCGACCTCGGCTCGATCGCTTATGCGGGCGCGGGCCCCGACGGCGGTGAGACCCGGGCGCTGGGACTCGGCGCGGACTCCGTGGTGCTGCTGATCGGGGGCGCGCGCGGGATCACCGCGCGGGCGGCGGTCGCGCTGGCGACGAGCGGCTGCCGGATCGAACTGGCCGGGCGCACGCCGTGGCCCGCCGAGCCCGAGGACGAGGAACTGCCCGGTGACACGCAGGCCGTGCGTGCCGCGCTCGCCACGCGGGGTGGTTCCGTCGCCGAGATCGAGCGTCGCGTCCGGACGGTGCTCGCTCAGCGGGAGATCGCCAGGACGCTGGACGAGATCCAGGCCGCCGGAGGCAGCGGGACCTATCGCACACTGGACGTGCGCGACGGCGCCGCCGTCCGGCAGGTGGTGAAGGATCTGCACACCCGTTTCGGCCGCATCGACGGCGTCGTCCACGCGGCCGGGGTGATCGACGACAAGCTCATGGCGGACAAGGACGAGCAGTCCTTCCGCACGGTTTACGGGACCAAAGTGGACGGTGCGAGAGCACTGCTCGACGCGCTGGAGCAGTCCGGCGTGCGGCCCGGGTTCGTCACCTTCTTCGGCAGTATCGCCGCGGTGCTCGGCAACCGGGGACAGACCGACTACTCGGCGGCGAACGACGCGCTCGAAACCCTCGGCGAGCACTGGGCGAACCGCACCGGCGGCCGGGCGCTGACCGTCCACTGGGGACCCTGGGCCCCCGCCGATGATCACGGCGGCATGGTGTCGCCCGAACTCGCGCGCGAATACGAGCGCCGGGAGGTCGCCCTGATCGACCCGGCCGAGGGCACGGCGGCGCTGTTGCGGGAACTGGCCTACGGCTCGCCTGACGCCCGCTCGGTGCTGTACACGGCGTCACTGTGGTGAGCACTGTGGGACGCCAGGAGGCCGTGGCGATCGTCGGGATGGGCGTGTTCCTGCCCGGCGCGTCCACTGTGGACGAGTACTGGCACAACATCACCTCCGGCACCGACGCGGTCACCGAGATCCCGGCGCACCGGCGGGATCCGAGCTTCCACGCCGACGGCAGCACACCCGACCGCACCTACGGGCGGCGCGGCGGATTCGTCGCGGACACCCTCGACTTCGATCCGGCGGCGTTCGGCATCGTGCCGAGCTCGATCGGCGGGATGGAACCGGACCAGCTGACCGCGCTGGCGGTGGCGGTCGCCGCCGTCGACGACGCCGGTGGCCTGGCGAAGCTCGGTGATCCCGAACGGGTCGGGGTGATCCTCGGCCGTGGCGGCTACCTTTCGCCGGGGCTGCTGCGTTTCGAGCAGCGGGTGCGGTCGGTCCGGCAGATCACCCACACCGTCGGCGAGCTGCTGCCCTCGGCGCGGCCGGAGGTGCTCGACCGGTTGCGGACCGCCCTGCTCGAACCGCTCGGCGAGTTCCGGCCCGACACGGCGATCGGGCTGGTGCCGAATCTGGCGGCTTCCCGGGTGGCGAACCGGCTCGACCTCGGCGGCCCGGCGTATACAGTGGACGCCGCCTGCGCGTCTTCGCTGGTGGCGGTGGACCAGGCGATCGGGGAACTCGCGCGGCGCCGCTGTGACGTGGTGCTGGCGGGCGGGGTGCACCACTGCCACGACGACACGTTGTGGTCGATGTTCACTCAGCTCGGCGCGCTGTCGCCGAGCCAGCGGATCAGCCCGCTTTCCCGTACCGCCGACGGCCTCCTGATCGGCGAGGGCACCGCGGTCGTGGTGCTCAAGCGGCTCGATGACGCGCGGCGTGACGGCGACCGGGTGTACGCGGTGGTACGCGGTTCGGGGACGTCGAGCGACGGCAAAGGCGCGAGCCTGCTCAGCCCCGCCGTCACCGGTCAGACGCTGGCGCTGCGCCGCGCGTGGGCGTCGGCCGGGCTCGATCCGGCGGCGCCGGGCGCGCTCGGACTGCTGGAGGCGCACGGGACCGCGACGCCTGCCGGGGACGCGGCCGAGCTGGCCACGGTCGCCGAGGTGTTCGGCCCGCCCGCCGGGCCGCGCGGGGTGATCGGCTCGGTCAAGTCGATGATCGGGCACACCCTGCCCACCGCGGGCGTCGCGGGCCTGGTCAAGGTGGCGCTCGCGCTGCACCACGCGATGCTGCCGCCCACGCTGCACTGCGCGGATCCCCATCCACTGCTGGAAAAGACCCGGTTCCGCGCCTTGTCCGAGGCCCAGCCGTGGGACGGCGGTGACGTGCCGCGCCGGGCGGCGGTCAACGCGTTCGGCTTCGGCGGCGTCAACGCGCACGTCGTGCTGGAGGAGGGAGATCCGGCTCCGGCGCGGCGCCGCCGCGCGCGGGTCAGTGGTGAACCCGAGCGGGTGCTCCGCCTCGCGGCGTCCACTCCGGACGCCTTGCGGGAGCTGCTCGATCGCCCTGATCAGTCCGATGTGGACGGGTCGGAGCCCTGCCGGATCGGCATCGTCGGGCCGGACGAGAAGCGGCTCGCGGTGGCCCGCCGGGTGCTGGCGAAGGTCGCCGCCGAGGGGAAGCCCTGGCACGGTCCCAACGACATCTGGTGCTCGGTCGACCCGCTGCTGCGCCGGCCCGGGGCGAAGACGGCGTTCGTCTACCCGGGACTCGAAGCCGACGCGGAACCGCACTGCGCCGACGTCGCCCGGCACTTCGGGCTGGAGCGTCCGGAGTGGTCGACGGCGAGCGTGCTCGACCGCGCGTCGAGCGTGTCCCAGGTCGGGCTGTTGCTCGACGCCGCGTTGCGGCGGCTCGCCATCACCCCGGACGCGCTGGCCGGGCACAGCGTCGGCGAATGGACGGCGATGCAGGCCGCCGGCATGTACCCCGCACAGTCCACATCGGACCTGCTGGCCCAGTACTGGCCACAGGGTTTCACCTTGCCGGAAGCGGACTTCCTGGTACTGGGCTGTTCGGCGGAGCGCGCGGCCGAGCTGCTCGCCGACGAACCCGAACTGATGGTCTCGCATGAGAACGCGCCTCGCCAGACCATCGTGTGCGGGGACCCCGCGGCCGCGTCCCGGCTCGCCCGGCTGTGCGCCGGACGCGGAATCGTCGCGAGGACACTGCCGTTCCGCTCCGGCTTTCATACTCCACTGCTGCGTTCGCGGCTCGGCCCGTTCACCCGGCTCGTGGCGGAACTGGAGCTGAGCGCGCCGCGGATCCCGGTGTGGTCGGCGACGACGGCCCGGCCGTACCCGGCGTCGGCGGTCGAGGTCCGGGAGCTGTACCTGGCGCACCTGGTGCGCAAGGTCCGGTTCCGTGAGCTGGTCGACGCGCTGTATGACGACGGTGTCCGCGTGTTCGTGCAGGCCGGGGCAGGGCAGGTCGGTTCGTTCGTGGCGGACACGCTGGCGGAGCGGCCGCATCTGGTCGTCCCGGCGGCGTCCGGTACCCGATCCGGGCTCGGGCAGCTGCGCCGCGTCGCGACCGCGGTGTGGGTCGAGGGCGGGCAGCCGCGGTTCGCCGCGCTGGAGCCCAGGCGGATCCGGCTCGACACCGGCGGTGCGCTGCTTTCCGTCGCCGAGGAAGCCAAGGGGTTGCTGGAAGGCGGCGAGGCGCTGCCGGAGATTCCGGACGGCATTCCGGACGCGATCGTCGCCGAGTTCACCGCGTTGCTCGCCGAGACCCGGCGGACCGCGGCCAGCGTCGTCAGCGCCGCGGCCAGGCGGGAGCCCGAGCGCGCCGCGTCCACTGTGGACGTTTCGCTCGCCACAATGCCGTATCTGGCCGACCACCGGTTCTTCCGGCAGCGCGAGGACTGGCCGGACGAGGCGGACTTCCGGCCGGTCGTCCCCGCGACGACGCTGGTCGACCTCGCCTGCCGGGCGGCGGAACGGACATGGCAGGGGGCGGTCGCGACCGGAGTGGACAACGCGGCGTTCTCGCGCTGGCTGATCGCCGCCCCCGCCCAGCGGGTCCCGCTCTCGATGACGCGCGAGGGCGATCGGGTGCACGTCGAGATCGGGCCGTACGCCACGCTGAACGTCCACCTGGGACAGCGGTATCCGTCGTCCCCGGCGCCTTTTCCCGTCCCCGGACCGGAAACCGCGCCCCCGCTGACCGCGGCCGAGGTCTACACCCGGCGGGAGATGTTCCACGGCCCGGCGTACCAGGGGCTGGTGCGGCTGAGCGGGATCGGCGAGCAGCACATCCGTGGCGAGCTCGTCGTGCCGCCCGCCCCTGGTGCGCTGCTGGACAACGTCGGCCAGCTGCTCGGCTGCTGGCTGATGAGCACCCGGCCCGACGGGCTGCTCGCGTTCCCCACGTCGATGGGCCGGATCACCTGGTACGGCCCCGAACCCGGGCCGGGTACGCGGGTGGGCTGCCTGGTGCGCGTCCGCCTGCCGCGGCCGGACGTGCTGGAGATGGACGCCGAACTCGTCCGCGACGGGACGGTCCTCGCGAGGATCGAGCAGTGGCGCGACATCCGCTTCCCCTGCGACCGCGCCGCGCACCGCGTCTACGCCTTCCCCGACCGGCACCGGCTTTCCGAGGAGCACGAGGGTTCCTGGACGCTGGTCACCGACCGCTGGCCGAGCGTCGCGGCACGCGACATCTACGCGGGGGTGTACCTCGGCGCCGCCGAACGAGCCGAGTACGTGGCGTGCCAGCCCCGGCGGCAACGGGGTTGGCTGCTGGAGCGCGTCGCGATCAAGGACGCCGTTCGCGCGTGGCTCGCCGCCGACGGGGTGGACGCGGTGTACCCGGCGGAAATCCGCGTGCACCCCGACGCGACCGGTGTTTCGGGGCTGTACGGCAGAAAACTGCCGGACCTCGCCGTCGCGGTCGCGCAGACCGGCGATCTCGCGGTCGCTCTCGTCCGCGACCGCGGCGACCCGGTGCGGCCCCGCATCGCCGTCCGTGCGGAGGCGGACACGAGCGGGCTGGCGGAGGAGATCGGGGCCGGTATGGAGTCGGCCGGGATACCGGGTCACGTCGTGGCCTGGAACCGTTGTGGGACAAACAGGAGCACGACATGACGATCGAACAGCAGTTGCCGGCTTCCGTCTTCGCCACCGTCGCCGAGTTGCTGGGCGAGCTGGTCGGCGACGCCGAGGTACTGGGCATCGAGATCACGCCGGAGACCACCTTCCACGAGGATCTGCAGCTGGAGAGCATCGATCTGGTGACCTTCGCGAGCATCCTCGCCGAGTACTACGGCGAGGACGTCAACCTCGCGGAGTTCCTGGCGGAGAAGGATCTCGACGACGTGATCGGGCTGCGGGTCGGCGACATCGCGGACTACGTCGCCGCCCGGCTCGCCGGGCGAGGGTGACCCGATGCCGACGATGACCGTCAACGGGCTGCGGACGAACGTGCAGCTCGTGCCCGCCGGGGGCACCGAGACCGTGGTGTTCCTGCACGGGATGGGCACCGACAGCCTGGCGAGTTTCTACCTCACGCTGGCGCCGCCGATCGCCGCCGCCGGCATCGACGTGATCAGCTACGACCTGCGCGGGCACGGCAAGACGGAGCGTCCCGAACGCGGGTACACCATCGCCGACTTCGTGGCCGATCTGGACGACCTGCTGCGCCAGGTCGCGCCCGACCGGCCGGTGCACCTGGTCGGCAACAGCTTCGGCGGCACGCTCGCCTACAGCTACGCGGTCACGAGCCCGGAGCGGGTGCGCAGCATCGTGTGCATCGAGTCGGAGCCCGCGACCGCGTTGTGGGCGGACAAGATGACCCAGATCCTCGAACACACCGTGCGGTTCCTGCAGGTCGAGGAGAGCTTCGCCTGGATCGAGGCGAACTACAGCGCCCACCACCGGCGGCTCGCGCGGATGGCGGCGGAGCGGATCATGTCGACCACGATGGCCGAGGAGGTCCCGCTCGGCCCGCTGCTGACGGCCGAGCAGGTGGCCGCGATCGACTGCCCCGTACTGTCCATTTTGGGCAGTCACGGCTACCAGTCCGACGACCTGGAAGCGCTGACCTCGCTGCTGCCACGCGGCGAGCTGCACGTGTTCGAGGGGCAGGGGCACTCCGTGCTGGTCGAACAGCACCGGGAGGTGCGCGAACTGCTGCTCAAGTGGATCGACCGGCACGGCGGGGGCGGGGGATGAGCCGGTTCCTGCTGGTCGTCCCGCCGCTCACCGGGCATGTGGCGCCGCTGCGCGCGGTGGCCGGCGAGCTGGCGGTCCGTGGCCACGAGGTCGCCTGGTGCGGCCCGGAACCCGCGACCTCGGAGCTGACCGGGGCGGCCAGGGTGTTCGCCGCCGGCGACGCGGAGCGGTTCGCGGTGGAACGGCGTCCCGAGGGATTGCGGGGCTTCGCGGCGCTGAAGTTCCTGTGGGAGCAGTACTTGATCCCGCTCGCCGACGCCATGGTGCCCGGGGTCGCCGAAGCGGTGGTGGACTTCGGCCCGGACGTCGTCGTCACCGATCAGCAGGCGTTCGCGGGCGCGCTGGTGGCGAGCCGGTGCGGGCTGCCGTGGGTGACGTCGGCGTCGACGTCCACCGAACTCGTGGACCCGCTGCGCGCGCTGCCCAAGATCGCCGCGTGGATCGACGATCTGCAGGACGGCCTCCGTGCCCGGCATGGCGTCATCGCTGGTGACCTGCGGTTTTCGCCGGATCTCGTGCTCGCCTTCACCACCTGTGCGCTCGCCGGACCGGCCGCGCTCGGACCGGTGCGGTTCGTCGGCCCGGCGCCGGCACCGGCGCCCGCGGTGGATTTCCCGTGGCACGCGCTCGACGGCCGCCCGCTCGTCGTGGTCACCCTCGGCACCGCCAACGCCGAGGTCGGCCGCCGGTTCCTGGCCGAATGCGTCGACGCGCTGGCCGGGATGCCGGACGTGCAGGGCCTTGTCGTCGACCCGTCCGGGGACCTGATCAGCGACGGGGTGCTGCTGGCCACCCGGATTCCGCAGGCCGAGGTCGTGCGGCAGGCCTCGGCGGTGGTGTGTCACGGTGGCCACAACACGGTGTGCGAGACCCTCTGCTCGGGTGTCCCGCTGGTGGTCGCGCCGATCCGGGACGACCAGTCGATGCTGGCACACCAAGTGGTGGCCGCCGGGGCGGGCGTGCGGCTACGCTTCGACCGCGCGAAGGCACCGGACATCCGGAAGGCGGTCGCGGCTGTGCTGTCCGAACCCCGCTATCCGGCGGGAGCCGCCGCGATCCGGGCCTCGTTCGCCGCCGCCGGGGGCGTCACGGCCGCTGCCGACCAGCTGGAGTGTGTTGTGCCGAGGAGGTAGCCATGGGCGACGCCGGTCTGGTCACCGTCGCGTGCGAACGCTCGGTCCGCGAGACGATCGACCGGCTCGCCGAGGCCGTCATCGCCGCCGGGCTCATGGTGTTCGCCAGGATCGACCACGCGGGCAACGCCGCGCAGGCCGGACTTTCCCTGCGCCCGACCGAATTGCTGATCTTCGGGCACCCGAGGGGCGGGACGCCGCTGATGGCCGACCGGCAGACCGCGGGCATCGACCTCCCGGCGAAGGCGCTGGCCTGGGAGGATGCCGACGGCCGGGTGTGGCTGACCTACACCGAAGCCGCCTGGCTGGCCGAACGGCACGGTCTCGGGCCGGAAAGCCGGGCCGCCGTCGGGGCCATCGATCTCGGGCTCGCGACGGTGATCGGGCACGCCGCACAGTAGATTCAGGGGATGACCACGAAATGCCCGCACGAGTGGCTTCGGCCCGAGACAGAACTGGCCTGTCTCGACGACGCCGAGGTCGTGGTCCGCTGCGAGCAAGACCCGGCGGTGTCGGTGTCCTTCGGGGAACGCCATGCCGCGGCGCATCCGCTGGACCGTCGCATGTTCTTCGTCGTCCGGGCGCAGGCGCCGGGGCTGGACGCCCGGTTGGAGAGCGTGACCAACTTCGTGACGGGACGAGGCCTGGCCCGGTTCGTCGACGAACTGGACTTTCGCGGCTGGCAAGGGGAACAGCGGTGGGTCAACGCCGATCGGGACCTGAAGGTCGGCGCCGTCTACGGCGCTCGCGGCCACATCGCGCTGACGTGGACGCTGAAGCCGTGGCGTTCGGTTCACGGTGACTGGGAGGTCGCCGTCACCACCTGGCTCGAGGCCGGTGCGGCCAAGGACGACCTGGCCGCGCGGTTGCACGATTTCCTGACCGCGGACGGCTTTCCGGTCGACTACCACGAGAGTGCCAACGAGTTCCACTGACGGTTACCGGGGGCACTACTGCGGGGCAGGCGGTCACGTTCGGTGGGCGTCTCTCGGTGCCCCGTGCTTGTCGCGAACGACGCTGGGGACGTTGATCGTCCTGAGCGGAGCGTTCGCGGCAAGTGTCGCCGCTACACGAAGCGCCCCTCCATGGCAGCGGCATCCATAAAGGACATAAGCATGTAGTGGAGGGCCCATTGCGGCGTGCTGAGCGCGGCTGTGTGCCGTGAACGACGCGTTCGCGACGGCCAACCTGGATCCACCGGTCGCATATGCTCACGAGGGTGACTTCGCTCGTACGTGAGGCGAGCAAAATCCCCCACGTTCCACGGCAGGTCGTCCGCACGCATGGCTCTCCTGTCTCAACAGCCACAGCAGGTAACTCTCACCTCACAGGTCACACGTGGTGAGACACCTCGCAGGCCCTGAAGGGGCCCTTCATGGCATCCAACGCACTGAAGGGCCCCTTCGCAGCACCAAAGTCGCCCGTTACGGGGAATCCCTCTGGAGGCTCAGGTTCTGAGGTGGATGGTGTTGCGTCGGGGTGTGCGGGTGGCGTCCAGCCATGTGGGCGGGATGAACTCGGGGAGTCCGTCGGTGGTGATGCGGACTTCCCATGGGGAGTGGTGGATTACCTTGTGGTGCACCGAACATAGGAGCACTAGATTGTCCACTTTGGTCTCGCCGTGGTGTGCCCAAAACACCACATGATGCGCCGTACAACGGTAAGCAGGCGCATCGCAGCCGGGAAAGGCGCAGCCGCCATCGCGACGGATGAGTGCTCGGCGAATGGCTGGAGTGGCCAGCCTCTGGGCCCGGCCGACGTCGAGGGGTTCGCCGTGCGAACCCAGCACCATCGGGATGACCTTGGCGTCGCAGGCCAATCGTCGTGCTTCGGATGCGGTGATCTCACCGAGCAAATCGAGGGTGGCCTGTCCGATCCCGGTCCGCAGTTCCTTGAGCCCGACCGTCACGACGATGTGGGTGGCTTCCCCGGCCTGCGTGGGGAGGTCGGGGTGTTCGGCCCACATCCGCACCAACTCGGAGAAGGCGCAGCCGCGCCGTTCCCATTGGGTTCGGGTGTCGCGGCCTTCTTCTTCGGTGGCGGGGCGGGGTTTGGCGAGTGGGTCCAGCATGGCTTGCAGGCGTGCGGAGGTCTCGTCGTCCACCCGGGCCTTGATCTGGTGCCCGCCATCCCGATGTGGAGCGATCGAGAACTCAGGCTGGAATGGTTTCGGCTCCCGGGTCTTCGGCTCCCGACCGTCCGGATCAAGCTGACTCAACAAACGCCGTCCGGCGGCACGGATCTCCCGGGGTCCGGCGGCGCGGGCGAGTTCGGCGAGGATCTTCTCCGCCTGCTCCCGCTGATCCACCGGCACCGCCTTGGGGAGTTTGTCGAGGACGCGGAGGATTTCGTCGATCTGGGCGGCGCCGATCGCGCCCTCGGCGGCGGCCTGCGCGGTCACGGGTGCCGTAGGTGGCTGCTCGCCGGTGGTGAGATCGTGGGTGCTGTTCAACGCCAGTGCCCGCGTCGCGCGGGCTTTCGCCTCGCCGTACGGGATGTTCAGCGTCTCCTGCAACAGCCGCACCAGACTCCCGTACCCGGTGGTATCGCGAATCCCGCGCCGTTCCAGCTCGGCCATCACCTCACCCTGCACGGCAGCCTCCCGACGCTGTACCGACTCGGACTCCAGAAGGCGTGTCAGCAGGCAGTCGACATCGACGCGCCACCACTCGGTGGGCGTTGCGGAGGTGTTGCTGTCGACTGACATACCTCCACGATACGCCGCCTGATCGAACATGTGTGCTATCGATCGGGTGAACCTGCACGGCGCAATTTTCCTTGTTATATAAGGGATCTAGCTATCCCGTGTCCATCTCGCCCAAGATGGACACGGTGAGTGTCGGGACATCGAGGCTGCTTCTTCGCTTCGATTTCTGTCCTTTGTGGATACTAACGTTCGATCATCGGCAGGCTCCGGCTTCGGGAAGCCGCATCTCGTGACGCATGGGGAGCCCTGACGCTAAGGCAGGATCGCACCGCGTGACGAGCGGAACGTGCGCGCCGCGACCCAGCCGCCCGCCACCGCCGCGACCGCCCCGATACCCAGCGCGATCGGGATCGACCAGCCCGAAGGCCTGCCCAGTGCGAGCGCCCGCGTCGCGTCGATGGCGTAGGTGAGCGGGTTGACCGCGGAGATCACGCGCAGCCAGCCGGGCATCGTGTCGAGCGGCATGTAGGCGCTGGAGGAGAACATCAGCGGGAACATGACCACAAAGGACGCCATCTGCAGCGTCTCCGCCTTGCGCAGCCAGGTCGTGATCGCGACGAACACCCAGCTCAGGCACCAGCCGACGACCAGGGTCAGCACCAGCGCCGCGGTGACGCCGAGTATCCCGCCGGTCGGCCGGAAACCGAGCAGGGCCACGCTCGCGACGACGGTCACCAGCAGCTGGACGCCGAGCCGAGCGGAATCGGCGATGGTGCGGGCGACCAGCACGGCCGAAAGGCTGATGGGCAGACAGCGCAGCCGTCCGGTGAAACCACTGTAGATCTCCGCGAGCAGGCCGGCGCCCGAGCTCATCGCCGTGGTCATCGCGATGTTCACCAGGGTGGCCGGGACGAGGAAGTTCACGTAGCCCTGGTAGGCCGCGACGCCGGGGAGCGTGCTGACTCCGCTGAAAACCTGGCTGAACAACAAAAGTAGCACGATCGGCTGCAGGAGCCCGAAGAACACCAGCCGCCGGTCGCCGAACGCGGTCCGCAGCGATCGGGCGGCGAGCACCCGGACCTGGGTGCCGAAACCGCTGTCCGGCCAGGCCGCGGGATTCGTCAGCACGAGACGCGAGGTGGCCCGGTGCCGTGCCTCGGTCATGACGGTACCGCCGGATTCTGGTGCAGGGAAAGGTAGACGTCGTCCAGTGTCGGCTCGGCGACGGTGAGATCCCGCAGCGGCGCACCGGCCGCGTCGAGGGCGCGGACGAGCACCGGCACGTCGGCCGGGCCGGACAGCGCGACGCCGAGCACCAGGCCGGACGCGGCACTGGTGCAGCGCAGGCCCAGTTTGCTCACCGCGGCCAGCGCGCGGCGGGCCGCGAGGTCGGTGCCGAAGGTCAGGGTCGCGGTCCGCTCGCCGAGGCGGGCCTTCAGCTGCGCCGGCCGCCCGGAAATCGTGACGTGGCCCAGGCCCAGGACGACGACGTGATCGGCGAGCCGGTCGGCTTCCTCGAGGTACTGCGTGGTGAGCACGACGGTGGTGCCCCGCGCGGCGAGCCGCTCGACGGTGCTCCACAGCCCGGCGCGGCTGAGTGGGTCGAGCCCGGTGGTCGGCTCGTCCAGGAAGAGGACTTCCGGGTCGCCGACGAGGCCGGCCGCGAGATCGAGACGGCGCCGCATCCCGCCGGAGTACGTCTTCGCCGGGCGGTTCGCCGCGTCCTCCAGACCGAACGCGGCGAGCAGTTCGGCGGAGCGGGCGCGGGCCTGACGTGGGTTCGCACCCAGCAGCCGGGCGACGAGTTCGAGGTTGCCCCGGCCGGACAGGGCGTCGTCCACCGCGGCGAACTGGCCGGTGACCCCGATCCGTTTCCGCACCTGCCGCCCGGCGCGCACGACGTCGAAACCGCACACTCGCGCGCTGCCCCCGCTGGGCCGGGTCCGGGTGCTGAGGATGTCGACGAGCGTGGTCTTCCCGGCGCCGTTGTGGCCGAGGACGGCGAGCACGGTGCCGCGCCCGACCCGCAGGCTGACGTCGGCGAGGGCGGTCACTTCCCCGTACTTCTTGGCGAGGCCGGTCACCTCGATGGCAGCCTGCTCCATCGCCGCTCCCTGGTTCGGTTCGGCCGAAAGTACCCAGCGGTTCGGTGTGTCCGCAATGAATTCCCACGTACTGGCGACCCGCGTGACAATTCCGGGGCGCGATCTCCGTATGCGCGTCACAAGAACCGCGACGGGTTCCGGATGACAGTTTCGCCGCACGGGGCACTGACCGGCGTGACAAAAGCTCCGGGGGCGATTGCCGGGGTGTGGTACCGGAGGTACTTTGTTTTCCGGGAGTGACCGATGTGAAGTTCTCGCCGAAGTCGAAAAGACCCTTCCACGCGCTCGCGGTCGTGGTCGCGGCAGCCCTGGGCATCGTCGTGGCGGCGCCGGGTCACGCGGAGTCGCTGACGCTGAAGTGCACCTGCGCGTTCCCGTTGATCGGTGCGCAGACCCTCGTGGTGAAGATCGGCACCGGCCTGCCCGACGACGACGCGGTGGCGGGGAAGACGGCCGGTCCGATCACGTTCGAGGTGGACGTCGCCGGTCCCGCGGACTCGGCTGCCGGTGGCAGGCCGACGTAGAAGTGAGTCTCCCGCGGCAGTTCGGGAACGCCGAAGGCCGCCGCGTGTGCTCCCGGCGCACTCGTGGCGGCCTTTCCGGCGTCGGAAGCAGCCAAAAGTTGTGATCCAGCACGAGAGGGGAGTACTCCCGAACAGTCAGTCGGATAACAAGAAAAACCCTTTCTTCGGCGAAGTTTCGGTATTCCTTGTTTCCGTGCTGGCCCGCCAGTACCGTGCTGTCCAGTGGCCGATCGGCCGGGGAATTCGAAGTGAGGAAGCCCGAATGTCAGCGTTGATAGGGCGCGTTTCGCGCGCTTTCCTGTTCCCGGCGGTGCTGGGGCTGATCACGCTGTCGCTGGCTTCCGCGTCCTCCGCCGATCCCGCGCCCGGCCCGGCGCCCGCGGCGCAGCAGACGCCCGCCCCTACCGAGTTCCGTATGCAGGTCGGCTTCTCCGTGGGGGACGAGCAGCAGCCGACCACGAGCCACGTCGCGAAGCTGGGTTCCGACATCGTCTTTCCGCAGGGCCGGTTCGACGGCGCGATTCTCGGTTCGTCCGGCCGGGCGCCGATCACCGGCAAGCTGTCGAATGTCAAGGTGGACGGCAGGGTCCTCGACGTCGGCCCGAATTGCCGTACCGCGCAGCCCGCGTCCGTGACGATCAGGTCGCTCCTGCCGTTGCAGGCGAACAACCCGCCACCGGTCAAGGTCACCACGACCTTCGCGACACCGCCGTTCGCGGGCTGTGGCGTCCGTGAGGACCTCAGCCCGTTGCTCACCGGCCTCGTCGCGGGGCCCGGCAACACCCTGGTGACGAACCTCAAGCTGCGCTGTATCGGCTCCGGCGCTCCTCCCAGCGGATGCGGGAGCTGAGATGACGAGCCCAGGCACCCTGCTCGCCCGCGCACCGGAAAAGGCCGCGAACGCGCTCCGCGAATTCGGCCGGATGTGCGCGATGGGCCTCGACGTCATCCTCGCGATGTTCCGGCGCCCGGTGCAGATCCGCGAGTTCATCCAGCAGTTCTGGTTCATCGCCAGCGTCTCGATCACGCCGGCGATCCTGGTCTCGATCCCGTTCGGCGCGGTCCTTTCGCTCCAGCTCGGCTCGCTGACCAGCCAGATCGGCGCCCAGCAGTTCAACGGCGCGGCCAGCGTGCTCGCCGTCGTGCAGCAGGCGAGCCCGATCGTGACGACGCTGATCATCTCCGGCGCGGGCGGCAGCGCGATCTGCGCCGATCTCGGCGCCCGCACCATCCGCGAGGAGATCGACGCGATGGAGGTGCTCGGCGTCTCGCCGATCCACCGCCTCATCGTGCCGAGGGTCCAGGCCGCCATCGGGGTTTCGGTGCTGCTCAACGGTTTGGTCAGCGTCGTCGGCGTGCTCGGCGGCTACTTCTTCAACGTCGTGGTGCAGGGCGGGACCCCTGGCGCGTATCTGGCCAGCTTCAACGCGCTGGCCCAGCTGCCCGACCTGGCGGTCAGCACGATCAAGGCGTTCATCTTCGGTTTCCTCGCCGGCGTGGTGGCCTCCTACCGGGGGCTCAACCCGAAGGGCGGGCCGAAGGGGGTCGGCGACGTCGTCAACCAGTCGGTGGTGATCACGTTCCTGCTGCTGTTCTTCGTCAACACCATCCTTACCGCGCTGTACCTGCAGCTCGTCCCGGCGAAGGGAACCTGAATCCGTGACCAGCGTTCCCGAACGCGCCCGAGACGCGCTCAAACGTCCCGGCAACAGCCTCTACGAGCTCGGCGACCAGCTGCTGTTCTACGTCCGCGCGCTCGCCGCCACCCCGATGGCGGTGACCCGCTACTTCCGTGAGGTGGTGCGGCTGCTGGCCGAGGTCACCTTCGGCAGCGGCGCGCTCGCGGTCATCGGCGGCACCGTCGGCGTGATGGTCGGCCTGTGCGTGTTCACCGGGATCACGGTGGGCCTGCAGGGGTTCAGCGCGCTGAACCAGATCAACATCTCCGCGATGACCGGCTTCCTGACCGCGTACTTCAACACCAGGGAGATCGCACCGCTGTCGGCGGGGCTCGCGCTGTCCGCGACGGTCGGGGCCGGGTTCACCGCGCAGCTGGGCGCGATGCGGATCTCCGAGGAGATCGACGCGCTCGAGGTGATGGCGGTGCGCAGCATGCCGTACCTGGTCACCACCCGGATCGTCGCGGGGTTCATCGCGATCATCCCGCTGTACGTCATCGGCCTGCTGATCTCCTACCTCGGTTCGCGGGTGACCACGGTCGTGTTCTTCGGCCAGTCCGGCGGCACCTACGACCACTACTTCACGCTGTTCCTGCCCCCGGGTGACGTCCTGTGGTCGTTCGGGAAGGTGCTGGTGTTCAGCGTCGGCGTCATCCTCACGCACTGCTTCTACGGCTACCGCGCCTCCGGTGGTCCCGCCGGGGTCGGCGTCGCGGTCGGCCGCGCGGTGCGGACGTCGATCGTGCTCATCAGCGTGCTGGACCTGTTCCTCAGCCTGGCGATCTGGGGTTCCACCACGACGGTGAAGGTGTCCGGATGAGCAGGCGGTTCCGGACCCAGACCGCCGGGGTGGCCTTCCTCGTCATCCTGGTGCTGCTCGGCTGGTTCGCGGTCGCGGTCTACAACAAGGACTTCGAGCGCGTCGAGCTGGTCACGCTCAAGACCGACCGGGTCGGCAACCAGCTGGCCCCGCCCGCGGAAGTGAAGGTCAAGGGCGTGCCGTTCGGCGAGGTGCGGGCGGTGCGCAGCAGCGCGGCCGGAGCCGAGATCGACCTCGCGATCGACCCCGCGAAGATCGATCAGCTGCCGCGGAACGTTTCCGCGCGGCTGCTGCCGAAGACGGTGTTCGGCGAGCGGTACGTCAACCTCGTGCTGCCGGACCAGCCCACGGGCGGCCCGCTGCGGTCCGGTGACGTCATCGTCCAGGACCATTCCGCCAACGCGATCGAGCTGGAGCGGGTGCTCGGCGACCTGCTGCCACTGCTGCGCGCGGTGCAGCCGCAGAAGCTCAACAGCTCGCTCGGAGCGATCTCGCAGGCGCTGGACAACCGCGGGAAACCGTTGGGGGACAGCATAGTCCAGCTGGGCGATCTGCTGGGGAAGGTGAATCCGCTGATGCCGCAGTTCAAGGCCGACGTCACCGGCCTCGCCGACGCCGCGGACCTCTACACCGGCGCGGCGCCGGACATCCTGCAAGCGCTGTCCGACCTTTCCACCACCGCAAAGACCATTGTGGACACTCGCGCCGACCTCGACGCGCTGTACACGAGCGTCACCACCGCTTCCGGCGACCTGAACGGGTTCCTGGTGAAGAACAAGAACAACATCATCGGGGTCAGCGTCAAGAGCAGGCCGACGCTGGAGCTGCTTTCGCGGTATTCCCCGGAGTTCCCGTGCATGTTCGACGCGGTGAACCGGCTGAAACCGGTGATGGAGAAGGCATTGGGGAAGGGCACGAACGAACCGGGCCTGCACGTGAAGCTGTCGGTCCACGACCCCAGGGACAAATACGTGCCCGGCCGGGACAACCCGGTCTACAACCAGAAGGGTGGCCCGCGCTGTTATGGCGGAGGTGGCACCTCGGCCGCGCCCGCCTTCGCCACCGACGGTGATCTCGGCCCGGCGAACTCGGCGGGCGAGCGGGGCCTGGTTGCCGAGATCCTGGCGCCGTCGCTCGGGATGCGGCCCGGGGACGTGCCGGACTGGAGCAGCGTCCTGGCCGGGCCCGCGTTGCGGGGCACGGAGGTGACCGTCCAATGAGGAATGTCGTGGGCCCGGCCATCAAGGGCCTGATCTTCTTCGTGATCACCGCGGTCGCCACCGGGATCCTGGCGATCACCATCGCGAACTCCGGGGTGGGCACGACGATCGGCTACACCGCGAGGTTCACCGACGCGACGTCGGTCAACCCCGGGGACGAGGTCCGCATGTCGGGCGTGCGCATCGGCCAGGTCGACTCGGTGTCGGTGGTGGAGCACCGGCTGGCGGACGTCAAGTTCTCGGTGGATGTGAAGCACCGGCTCTGGTCGGCGGCGTCGGTCACCATCCGCTACCGCAACCTCGTCGGGCAGCGGTACCTGGCGGTGGACCCCGGGGGAACCGACGCCTCGACCACCTTGCCCGAGGACGCGCTGATCCCGCCCGAGCGCACCCATCCCGCGCTGGACCTCACCGCGTTGTTCAACGGGTTCAAACCGCTGTTCCAGGCGCTTTCGCCGAACGACGTCAACCAGCTGTCGTTCGAGATCGTCCAGGTCCTGCAGGGCGAGGGCGCCACGATCGACAGCCTGCTCAAGCACACCGCCTCGCTGACCTCCACGCTGGCGGGCAAGGACGAGGTGATCGGCAAGGTGATCGGGAACCTCAACACCGTGCTCGACACCCTCAACTCCCAGGGCGACCAGTTCGACAAGCTCGTCGACACGACGGCGCAGCTGGTGACCGGCCTCGCCGGGGACGCGAAGCCGATCGGGCAGGCCATCGGCGGTCTCGGCGAGCTGAGCACCGCGACCGCGAACCTCCTGCAAGAGGGTCGCCAGCCGCTCAAGGACAGCATCACCACCCTGGGCGACCTGTCGAAGAACCTCGCCGACAACACCCCGGTGTTCGAGCAGTTCATCGCGAACCTGCCGAAGAAGCTCGACCGTATCGGCACGCTGGTGTCCTACGGCTCGTGGTTCAACTTCTACCTGTGCTCGGTGCGCTCCGACGCGGCGCCCGCGCCGGGCGGCCC
Organism: Amycolatopsis sp. NPDC058986; assembly: GCF_042741125.1. Taxonomy (NCBI): domain Bacteria; kingdom Bacillati; phylum Actinomycetota; class Actinomycetes; order Pseudonocardiales; family Pseudonocardiaceae; genus Amycolatopsis; species Amycolatopsis sp. NPDC058986. The sequence continues at coordinate 27,798 of NZ_JBHYJW010000070.1, forward strand.
GCCCGTCGGGATCCCGGTCACACAGGGGAGGTGCCGATGAAAGCGCCTCGTATCAAGCCTTTCCGCGCGCGCAACCCGATCGCGGTCGGCGCCGTGACGGCGTTGCTGATGGCGATCCTCGGCTCGGCGACGTTCTTTTCCGACGACCTGCCGTTCGTCGGCGGCGGGACGACGTATGCGGCGGAGTTCCACGAGGCCGCCGGGCTCAAGAGCAACGACGAGGTCCGCGTGGCCGGGGTGAAGGTCGGCGAGGTCACCGACGTCCAGCTGGCCGGGGACCACGTCAAGGTGCTCTTCCGGGTCAAGGACACCTGGATCGGCAACCGGACCACCGCCTCGATCAAGATCAAGACGTTGCTGGGACAGAAGAATCTCGTGCTCGACCCGGTCGGCAACGCCGAGCTCGACCCCGACCAGCCGATCCCGGCAGAGCGCACGTCGGCGCCGTATGACGTCACCGCGGTGTTCAACGACCTCGCCAGCACCGTCGGCGCGATCGACACGAACCAGCTCGCCGAGGCGTTCCGGACGTTGTCGAGCACGCTCGGCGCATCGGCACCCCAGGACGTGCGGACGGCCTTCGACGGCATCACCGCGTTGTCCAAGACCCTCGCGTCGCGCGACGACGAACTGGTGAAGCTGTTCGCCAATACGAACAAGGTGTCCAAGACCCTCGGCGAACGCTCGCAGCAGATCGAGTCGCTCATCCGCAACGGGAACACCCTGCTCACCGAGCTGAACGCGCGCAAGGACGCCATCGCGAAGCTGTTCAGCGGGGTGAAGAACCTGGCGGTGCAGCTCAAGGGGCTGGTGGCGGACAACCAGAAGACGCTCGGGCCCGCGCTGGACCAGCTCGACCGCGTCGCGACCGTGCTGCAGCGCAACCAGGACAAGCTCAACGACAGCCTGCGGCTGGCCGGGCCGTTCTACCGGCTGCTGGGCAACGCGGTCGGCAACGGGCGCTGGATCGACACCTACATCTGCGGGCTCGTCCCGACCGGCGCCACACCGGGCAGCTGCATGCCGTCGAGGAACGGGGGACGCTGATGGCCCGCCATCTCATGCTCGTCGATCTCGGCGCGCGGGACCGCCGCCGAGCCTGGCTGCGGCGGCTCGCCGTCGTCGTCGTGGCCGGGCTGCTGGTCACCGCGGTGTGGCCGCTGGTGACGAAACCCGCCGACCGGACGCTGATCGCGTCCTTCACCGCGGCGGTCGGCATCTACCCGAACTCCGACGTCCGGGTGCTCGGCGTCGCGGTCGGCTCGGTGACCAAGGTCGAGCCGAAGGGCACCGACGTCGAGGTGACCATGACGCTGCGTCCCGACGTGAAGCTGCCCGCCGATGTCGGCGCCGTCGTGATCACGCCGAGCCTCGTCGCCGACCGGTACGTGCAGCTGACGCCGGTGTACACGAATGGGCCGGAACTGGGCGAGGGCGGCCGGATCCCGCCCGCGCGCACGGCCACGCCGGTGGAGGTCGACCAGCTCCTGGGCAGCCTCCACCAGCTGATGACCGCGCTCGGGCCGCAGGGGGCCAACAAGGACGGCGCGGTGAGCGACGTGCTGACCAACGCCGCGAAGTACATGGACGGCAACGGCAAGCCGCTGGGGCAGGCGATCAAGAACCTCGGCGAGTTCGCCCGCACGGCGAGCGATTCCAAGGACGACCTGTTCAACTCCGTCGACAACATCAGCAAGTTCACCGCCATGCTCGCCGCGAACGACGGCCAGGTGAAACAGGCGATCCAGCAGGTCGCTTCGCTCAGCAAGATCCTCGCCGACCAGCGGGACCAGTTCTCCGGAGCGCTCAACGAGCTGACCCAGGCGCTGGGCGTGGTGCAGGGCTTCATCAAGGACAATCGCGGCAAGGTCAAGTCCGATGTGGACAAACTGGCCGAGATCACCAAGGTGCTAGCCCAGCAGAAGGCGTCGCTGGGCGAAGCGCTCGACACCGCGCCGAACGCGCTGACGAACCTGCTCGGCGCGTACAACCAGGCGGACGGGACCATCGACGGCCGCGGGAACCTGACCGAGTTCTCGGGGGCGAAATGAGCGACGCTTGCGAGCGAATCATGGATGTCATGCGCCGAAAAGGATTCGACACTGTCTCGCGGAGCGAGGCGATCGCATGAAACGGCAGCTGAAGGTCGCCGCCGTGCTGGTGGTCGCGCTGGCCGCGACGGGCTGCAGCGGCGGGGTCGACGTCTACGACATCCCGCTGCCCGGCGGCGCCACGCTCGGCGAACACCCGATCCACGTCACGGCCAGTTTCACCAACGTGCTGGACCTGGTGCCGCAGTCCGGGGTCAAGGTCAACGACGTCCCGGTCGGCCAGGTGCGGACGGTCGAGCTGGCACCGGACGGCCGCAGCGCGGTGGTGGGCCTGCTGCTCAACGGCGACGTGCGGTTGCCCGCCAACGCCGTCGCGCGGCTGCGGCAGGCGAGCATCCTCGGCGAGAAGTTCGTCGAACTCGCCGCGCCGGGTGACGCCAGCCCGCACGGGCGGCTGGTCGACGGCGCGGTCATCCCGCTCGACCGCTCGTCGCTGACCCCGGAGATCGAAGAGGTCTTCGGCGCGCTTTCGTTGCTGCTCAACGGCGGTGGTGTCGCCCAGGTCCAGAACATCAGCCATCAGCTCAACGACGCGCTCGGCGGCAAGGAGACCGCCGCGCGCAGCCTGCTGTCCAGTTTGGACACCTTCGTGCGTGGCCTCGACGAGCACAAGTCCGAGATCACCCGCGCGATCGAGAGCGTCAACAAACTCGCCGGGACGTTGAACGCGAACACCGACAAGATCAAGACGACGCTCAACGGGCTGACGCCGGGCATCGACGTGCTCAACCAGCAACGCCAGGCGCTGGTCGGGATGCTGAAGTCGTTGGACGGCCTCACCTCGGTCGCGGTCGACACCGTCAACCGCAGCAAGAACGACCTCGTCGCCGACCTCAAGGCGCTCGAGCCGATGCTGCGGCGGCTGGCCGACTCCGGCGACAAGCTGCCGAAGGCGATGGAGATGATCTTCACCTACCCGTTCCCGGACGCCGCGCTCGACGCCATCCGGGGCGATTACCTGAACGGGTTCCTCGACTTCAAGGCACAGGGTGGCCGCTGATGCTGACCAAGCTCGTCCGGGCGCAGGTGGTGGTGTTCGTCATCATCGCCGTGCTCGGTATCGCCTACGTCGGGGCGACCTACGCCGGGCTCGACAAGCTGGTACTCGACCGCGGCTACACCGTCAAGGCGCGGTTCACCAGTGGTGGCGGCATCTTCACCAACGCCGAGGTCACCTACCGCGGCGTGCCGATCGGGCGCGTCGGAGACCTGCGGCTGATCGCCTCCGGGATGGAGGTGGACCTGAACATCGACCCGGGCACCCCGCAGGTCCCCGCCGACACCGAGGCGGTGGTCGCGGACCGGTCCGCCGTCGGCGAGCAGTACGTCGACCTGCGCCCGCGCCGCGGCAACGGCCTGATGCTGCACGACGGATCGGTGATCACCCAGGACGACACGAAGATCCCGCTGCCGGTGGACGTCGTGCTGTCCAGTGTGGACTCCTTCGCCGCGTCGGTGCCGAAGCCGGCGCTGCGCACCGTGGTGGACGAGCTGTACAACGCGACCTCGGACGCCGGTCCGGCGCTGGATCAGCTCGTGGGCAGGGGCATCGAGTTCGTCAAGGCGGCGAGTGCGCACGTCGCGCCGTTGACGACGTTCGTCACCGACGCGCACACGGTGCTCGACACCCAGATCCAGCAGGCGGAGGCGATCCGGAGCTTCGGGGCGAACGCGAAGCTGCTCGCCGAGACGCTCAAGAACTCCGACAGTGACCTGCGGAAGCTCATCCCCGCGGTGCCGTCGGCGGCGAACGAGGTCAGCACGCTCCTGCGGGAGGCCGGGCCGAATCTCGGTGTCCTGCTGGCGAATCTGCTGAGCACCGCGGATGTGCTGGAGTCCCGGCAGAACGGCATCGAGCAACTGCTCGTCACCGCGCCCAAGGCCGTGGCCGCCGGCAACGCGATCGTCGGGCCCGACGGCGCGCACATCGGCCTTTCGCTGACGTTCTTCGACCCGCCGCCGTGCGTCACCGGCTACGGCACCGGCTACCGCGACGGGCTCGACACGTCGGCGCGGCCGCTCAACACCGCTGCACGATGCGCCCTGCCCAAGGGTGATCCGACGAACGTGCGCGGCTCGCAGAACGCGCCGGTCGGCGGCCGGTGAAGGGAGTGAAGGCGATGACACGGATCGTACGCTGGCTCGCGCCAGGGGCCGCGGTGCTCGCGACGCTGCTGGCCGCGTGGTTCGGTTACGCCTGGTGGCACGCCGGGCACGACGACGGTGTCGCGCGGGCGAACGTGCGCGAGGACGCGCTGGCCGCGGGCAGGCAGGCGGTGGCCGCACTGACCACTTTGGACTACCGGCAGGCCGCGCAGGGCTACCAGCACTGGCTGGACCTCTCCGGTGGCGCGCTGCACGACGAACTGGCCCAGGACAGACAGGGCAGTCTCGACCGGATCGCCCAGGCGAAGACCGTGACCACCGGCCGGGTGGCCGACGCCGCGGTGACCGAAGTGGACAGTGGCGCCGGCACCGCCAAGGTGATCGCCTCGGTCGAACTGCAGGTGCGGCCCGACGGCGGCGACGCCGTGACCAAGCACAACCGGTTCCAGGCCGAACTGAACCGAACCCCGGACGGCTGGCGGGTCACCGCGCTCGGCCAGGTCCCGGTGTCTGACGTCGGCAAGTCGTGACGCGGAGGACGGGAATGCACACGAAACGAGCCGTGAAGCCGGGCAGGCGCGCGGTGAAGGTGGCGGGGAGTGCCCGCCGGACACTCGCGCACGCCGGACCGGAACCCGAGGACGCGCCGGATACGGAACTCGAGGGTGTTCCCGACGATGCCGTGTCCGAGGCGGAACCCCTCGCCGAGGCGGAGTCGGCCGCTGAACCGGAATCGGCGCCCGACTCGGTGCCAGAACCTGTCCGGCGTCGGCGATGGCCGCTCGTGTGCGGGGCGGTGGCGGTGGTCATGGCCGCGCTCGCGGGCTGGTTCGCGATCGAGGCGCGGGACGCCACGGCGGTGGTCTCCCACAACACCGCGCTGGCCGACGTCGCCGCTACCGCCGAGGTGAACGACCAGGTCGGCAAGGCACTGGCCACGATCTTCTCGTATCGCTACGACGATCCCGGCAAGAGCGAGCAGGCCGCGAAGGAGGTGCTGACCGGGCCCGCGCTGGCGCAGTACGACCAGCTGTTCGCCCAGGTCCGCAAGCTCGCCGCCGAGCAGAAGCTGGTGGTCACCTCTGCGGCGGTGACCTCCGGGGTGAAGCTGCTCGACGGGGATCGCGCCTCGCTGCTGGTATTCCTCGACCAGACCGGTGTCCGCGGGGACGGTCAGCGCAGTACCGGTGCCGCGCAGCTGAGCGTCACCGCGGAGCGGAGCGGAGGCCGGTGGCGGGTCACCGCACTGGCCGCGGCATGACCGGACAGGGGGCGAGGGCAATGGACGCCGACCGGCCGGAGGACGGTGACGAGCACGGGCTCGCCGAGCAGCTGGACCGGCTCGGCCGGGCAGCGCTCGCGGGAACGCCCGTCCCGGGGTCCTTCGAGACGTGCTGGCCGGAGGTGCCCCTGCCGGACGCACCGCTGGCCGCGCCGAGGTCGTGGCTGCTGCTGACCGACGAGCATCCGTTGAGCCTGGCACGGCTCATCACCCTGGCCATCGCCCTGGACGCGACCGGCGACGAGGCGCTGTCGCTGCCGAAGGACGACGTCGCCGAACTGCCGGGGCTGCTCGCCGAACGTGCCGCCGACGCCCGCCCGGTGTGGGGGATCGTGCTGCTGGTCGGGCCGCCGGGCGCCTACCGCGACGCCGACGACGCCCGCGAGCTGATGCACGCGGTGACCGATCTGATCAGGAAGACGGGCCAGGCGCGCGGTACCCGGCTCTACGTCGTGACCCGCTCCGTCACCGACCTCGGCGCGGAGGAACCCGGGCTCGATTTCCTGCGGGGGCTCGTTCGCGTTCTCGTGCTGGAACACCCCGGTCTCCATGTCGGCCTCGTCGATCTGGACCCCCAGTCCGATGTGGACGCTCTGGTGTGCGAGCTGCGGGCGGATACGGGTGATGACGAGGTCGCGTGGCGCCGCGACGTCCGGCACGCCGCCCGTCTCGCGTGGTCTCCGGGGGAACCCAGGACGCCGCAGCTGGGCGGCTGACCTCACGTCTCTCCCGCTCATGACGGGCCTCCCGCACGGGTGATGGCTTCGGCGATCTCGGCGGCCTGGTGTTCGGTGATCTCGCCGCGTTCCATCGCGGCGAGCGTGCCCGGCAGCCGTCGCACCAGGGTTTGGGCGAGGGCGATCCTCCGCTCGGCCTCCGCTGTCGTCAGCGACAGCGTGCGCGCGACCTCCGCGGTGGCGGCTCTTCGCGATGTGGCTCTCCGGGAATACACCTCCAGCGCGCGCAGCTGCCGTGCTTGTACCTTGGCGATCTCCTCCTCGAGAATCCAGTAGGTGGACAGTGCTGCCGCGACATCGGCGATGTCGGGCGGGGACGGGGTGGTGCTCGGACTGATCATGTCTTCGACGCTACGCCGAACACCTGTGCGATGGCATCACTCGTATCGGTGAACCTGTTGGCGACTGTCCATAGAGGACTATTCTGGCGGTAAATCGTTGTGTGGTAACGGAGTTCTCGCGTGATCGAGTGGAGATCTCGCGTGATTCAACGGAGATCTCGTGTGTGGGGAGCGAGTGGTGGGCTGGTGCAGGCGCCGCCTCTCCGCTGCTTTGTCGCGAACGCTCCGTTGGGGACGATGAGCGTCTCGAACGCGTCGTTCGCGACACCATCCCGGCTCCGCCGGGAATCACGCGGTCAGGGGGTGGTGCGCAGGGCGAGGATCATTTCGAAGCGGTGCTCCGGATCGTGGAGGCGGTCGGCGAACAGCGCTTCCAGTTCCTGCGCGCGGGAGCGGACGGTCTGCGGATGCACGGCCAGCCGGTCGGCGACCTCGCGGACGTTGCCGCACGTTTCCAGCCAGGCCAGCAAAGTACCGGCGAGGCGGGTGTACTGCTTCTCCGTCAGCCCGGCGAGCGGGCCGAGCCGTCGCCGGGAAAGTTCCGCGGCGAGGAACGGTTCCTTGAACAACCACAGCCGCGAAAGATGCGCGTCGCACCATGTCACCGGTTCGTCGTCGAGGACCCCGGCGTCGACGAGGCGGAGCGCTTCCCGCGCGGCACGCAGGGAGCGCGCGGCGAGGACGGGGGGAACGGCGGGACCGATCGCGGCCCGCCAGCCGGTGAGGCCGCCGGCCAGCTGCTCCCGGTCCTCCGGCGCCGGGAGCACCAGGCACGGCGCGCTGCTTTCGAGGTCGGCCAGCGCGTCCGCGGCGGCCGCGGGCGGTTCGTCGCCGGGCTGGTCGAGTGCGACGGCGACCAGCCGGTCCGGCAGCCGCCACCGGGCCAGTTCGGCGGCCTCGGTGACCATGCCCGGCGGTGACGGTGGCTCGGTGAGCAGGAGTTCCATCAGCCGATGACGACGGCGTTCGAGTGCGCCCGCGGCCTTCTCCCGCGCCTCCGCGTGGCCGGCGACGGACAGCGCGGACAGCTCGTCGATGTAGGCGAAGATGGCCTCCGCGAGCAGGCACAGCGTCGCCGACGGCACACCGGCGCGGGTCCCTGTCTCGGCCATCCGCCGCCATGTCACCCTGGCGCCGACCCGGTACGCGGCCTGGAGGACATCGACGTTGCGGCCCTGGGTGTATTCGTGCACGCCCAGCTTGACGAACACCTGCCTGCGGTCCTCGGCGGGCGTGTCCGGCTTCCCGATCCGGTCGAGGAACTGCAGGAACGCCGCCTGGACGCCGGTTTTCAGCGCCTTCCCGAACGCGCCGTCCAGCGGGCGCGCGTAGTCCGGGATGGTCCGCTGGATTTCGCGGACCACCTCGCCGGCCACGTCGGGCAGGCCCGGCCGGAACACCGCCGCCAGCTCGCGCGGCAGCAGTGCCCACAGCTGGACGAGGCGCGTGCCGTCCCCGGCGTTGCGGGCGGGCCCGAGCAGGGGGCCGAACGTCGCCTCGACGCCGCCGCGGCCACCCTGCGGTCGGGTCACCTCATCACCTCGTTGTGAGTGAGTGTCGTGAGTGAGTGCGGTAGGGGAGTGTGCTGCGCGGCGCCCACGGTGCGAGCGCTTTCTTCAGTCCGTGGCGAGCAGGGCCTCCGCACGCAGCGCGATTTCCATGTCGAGCCGGTCGTCCGCGTTGTTCAGCCGGTCGCCGAACAGGTCGATCAGCTGGTGCATGCGGTACCGGACGGTCTGCGGGTGGACCTTGAGCTTCTTCGCGATCTCGGGCGCGCTGCCCCGTGACTGGAGCCAGATCAGCAGTGTCTCGCCGAGCCGGGCGCGCTGTTTCGGGGTGAGGTCGTCGAACGGCGCGAGGCTGCGGGCACACAGCTCACGGACCAGGAACTCGTCGGCGAGCAGCCACAGCGTGGACAGGTGGTCGCTGCAGCGCGTGATCGGGACGTCCGGGAGGACGCCGCGCTGGACCAGCCGCAGCGTGCGGCGGGCCCACAGCAGCGACCGCGGCGCGTCGGTGAGCCGGACGGCGGGCCCGATCACCGCACGCCAGCCGGGCAGCCGTTCGGCGAGGTCCTTCAGGTGCTCCCCGGGGTCGCCGGTGACCAGGCAGGGTTCGGCGCCTTCGAGATCGACCAGGACGTCGTCGTGCAGGTCGGGGGCGGCCGGGCCGTGCGGCCCCTGCCGCCGTTCCAGCGCGACCACGGTGACCTCGGCGGGCGTCGCCCACTGCGCGTTCGCGGCCTGCGCCGCGATCGACTGCGGGGAGGACGGCGGATCGGCGAGCAGGAGTTCGAGCAGCCGGCGCCGCCGCCGTGCCCTGGTGCCCGCGGCCCGTGCCTGCGCGGCCGTGTAGCCCTCGATGGAGAGGGCGGAAATCTCGTCCACGTAAGCGAAAATGGCCTCCGCCGCGGTGCACAGCGTGTCCGCGTCGCTGCCGATCGCCTGGCCGAACTCCGAGACGTGCCGCCAGGCGACCCGGCCGCCGACGCGGTAGGCCGTCTGCAGGCAGTCGAGGCTGCGGCCCTCGTTGAACTCGACCTTGCCGAGATTGCGGAAGACGGTGGTCCATGTGTCGAGCGCGACCGTGCCGACGCCGATGCTGTCGAGGCAGTGCAGGATCGCCTGACGGATACCCTGCGTGATGATCTGGCCGAACGCGCCCTCCAGTGGCTGCGCGTATTCGGGTACCGCTCGCTGCACCTCCTGCAGGATGGCCCGTGCCATCGGGTCGACCCGTGGCCGGAACTTCTCGCCCAGTTCCCTCGGCAGGGACGCCCACAGTCCATTCGCACCGGTGCTGCGCACGGATCGGGTCTCCACAGGGGTTCGCGGGGCCGGGGTGAAGGCACGTGGCCGCGTGCTGGGTCCTGAAGCGGGCCGGTGCGGTGGGACGGGGTACCGCACGTCCGGGTCCGGCCGTGCCGTACGCAGATCGTGCCGCGAGAACCCGGTGTCCAAGTCGGTCATGTTTTTATCCTTGCTGGCAACAAAATCAGCCTCTTCAACGGTGAAGCCGATCCAGATTTTGTGGCTCAGGCAACATAAAATCCGGCCAGGAGAACTGTCAACGACTTCCGGGAGCCGCTGAGGTAACCCGTCCGGACTACACCCGAACGGGTGGCTCGAAGCAGTGGCGAGTGACATTTAGCGGCGCTGAGGATGATGCCCGGGTGACAACTTTTCCGGGGCCGTTTCCAGGGGTGCGACGCGGTTCGCGGCGACGAGGACGGCCACGACCTCCTCCAGCTTCAACCGGGCGGGCGTGGTCTCGGCGAGGAAGCGCTCCAGCGTCAGGCCGAACCGGGCGGGATCGGCCACATGTGGAAAGTGTTTCGCATTTTCGAACACCGTCAAGCGGCTGTCCGGCAGCACCGCGACCGTCCTTCTGGCGTGCTCGAGCGGGATGAGCGGGTCGCGCGTGCCCCACACCAGGAGCGTCGGCACCTGCTCGGCGAGGTACAGCTTGTCGACCGCGCTCGCCCGCTGGCCCCGCAGGTCGATGAGGCTACGGGCGATGAACAGGAAGGCGCGCCTGCGGCCAGGGTCGGCCAGCGAGGACAGATGCCGGGTCAGTTCCCTGGCCTCCGGTGAGAGGCGGCCACCGAGCTTGCGGCCGGCCGCGGCGAAGGCACGCGCGACGGCCACCGTGACCCGGTTGACGGTCACGGTGAGTGTCGCGCGGGCCCCGGGCAACGCGGTCGCGCGCAGGACCGGGGTCACCTGCGGGCCGAGGCCGGCGCTGCCCACGAGGACCAGCCGGGAGCACATCTCGGGGAACTGGTAGGCGAACTGCATCGCGATCCCGCCGCCGAGCGAGTGCCCGGCGATCGTGGTGTGCCGGTGCCCGGTGATCGCGAGGAGGTCCCGGACCACGCTCGCGAGCGCGCCGAGGCCGTAGTCGGCCCGCGGCGCGCCGGAATCGCCGTGCCCCGGCAGGTCGGGGACGAGGACGCGGTGGCCGAACCCGGTCCGTTCGAACTGCTCCAGCAGGGGAAGCCACGTCTCGCCACTGCCCGAAATGCCGTGCAGCAGCACCAGGACGTCGTCGTCCGGGGACTCCGCGGGGTGGGGCGGGACGTATTCCCGCAGCCGGATTTCCTGACCGTGCAGGGTCACGGTGTGTACGTCGAGTGCCATGTGCCGCCTTTCCGCTCCGGGTGAAAATAACGTAAGGAAGCCCTGTTCCGGGAGCCTGCCGCGGGCAGGCCGAATCGGTTGCGATCGGCGTGACAACAACGCTTCGCCGCGACCGCACGCGGATGCTAGATTCGGGCACTGCCAAACAATTGTGTATCGACAATTTCCGGCCGTCCCGGTATTCAGGAAACTGTTCGTCATCACCCCGGCAGTACGGGAGAGACGCATGGATGCGACGACGCGCCGTGCCGGAACGACGGCCGCGGGCTGATGGCCTGCCGGGCGAGTTTCCATTTCGGGCCCGACTACCCGCGCTCGCGCGGCCGTCGCCGGGGCCGGGGCTGGCGACGGGTGCTGCCGACGGTCCAGGTGCCCGCGCAACGCAGTGGGCGGCCTGCCCGGGAGCCCGAAGCGGTCAGCTCCCCGGTTCCCCCTCGTCGCGACGGTGTGCGCGCATGAGCCGCTGGGCACGCAGGGCGAGCTGCATGCCCAGCCGGTCGTCGGCGTCCTTGAGCCGGTCGCCGAACAGCCGCTCCAGCTGCCGGAGACGGTTGCGCACGGTCTGCGGGTGCACGCCGAGGCGCTGGGCGACCTCGGGTGCTCCGCTACGGGTTTCCAGCCAGGCCAGCAGGGTTTCGCTGAGCCGGTCCCGTTGTTTTTCACTGAGCGAGGCGAACGGGTCGAGGCTCTGCTTGGCCAGTTCGGCGCCCAGGAAGTCCTCGGCGAGCAGCCACAACGACGCGAGGTGGTCCCGGCACCAGACGATCGGGCCCGGCACGTCTTCGCCGGACAACCGCAGCGCGCGGCGGGCGGTGTGCAGCGCGGCGGGCGCGTCCGCCAGCGGGACGACGGGGGAGACAGCCGCCCGCCACCCGGTCATCGCGCCTTCCAGCGGGGCGAGATCGGCGTCGGGATCGGCGGTGAGCAGGTACGGCTCGGTGTCGTCGAGGTCGAGCAGGACGGCCTCGCCCAGCAGGTGCGCGGGGAACGCGGGTGCGCCGGGAGCCCGTTCGAGCGCGACCATGGCCGCGGTCTCCGGGAGCCGCCAGTCCGCCCCGGCCGCCAGGCTCGTGATGCTGCTCGCGGAGGTTTCCGGTGCGCGCGCGATCAACGTCAGCAGCCTGCGGCGGCGGATCGGGACGGCGCCCGCGGCCTCGGACTTGGCGGCCAGATAGCCCTCGGCCGCCGTGGCGCACAGCTCGTCGACGTAGCTGAAGACGGCTTCGGCGGAGAGCGCGACGATCTCGGGCGGGACGTCGAGCCCGCGCACGACGGGCTGCATCGCGCGCCACGCGGCGCGGGCGCCGATCGTCGCGCTGTCCTGCAGGGGATCGAGATCGCGGCCCTCCTCGAACTCCTGCCGCCCCCGTGCACGGTAGAACGCGATCCAGCCGTCGTGGGAGATGTCCGGGTTGCCGATGCAGTCGACGTAATGCTGCACCGCGCGCTCGACGGCGACGACCACGACACGGCCGAAGACGCCCCGCAACGGCATCGAGAACGCCGGGACCGCACGCTGGATCTCCTGGATCATCGCGGCCGCCGCGTGGCCGGTGTGCGGCCGCAGTTCGTCGCCGAGCCGGCGCGGCAATGCCGCCAGCATGCGGAAGCTGCGGTACTCGACCACGAAGACCACCTGTGATTTCGCCGAAGGGGGACGCGAGCTTCATTGCTCGAGCGCATCGGACCACCGGAACCGGTCCAGGAGTGTTTCTACTCGATGACGCGGGCGAGCGCATCCGGAACGTGACGAACAATTGTCTGCGAAATCCGCGGACGGCACTCATGTGTGACATACGGACGTTGTGTCGCACCGGATTTTGACACGGACGAGCGATCGGTTCTACGCTCCGTGCATTCGAGGCGCCCCGCGGCGCCGAGGCGAGAAGGAATTGGGGCCCGAAATCGTCGGCATACTTTCCTGGCCCGGGGCGATCACGTGAGCGCGCGGCCCGTGGGTTCGTTGTGGGCGCGGTTGCCGAGGGAACTCGGCGACGTCATCCGGCCCCGCATCCCGGCGATAGCCCGCCGGTGCGTCGAGGACGTCGTGGCCGAAATCGGCGAATGCGCCGAGGTGTTCGGCGACAGCACGCTGCGCGCGGGCGCCGTCGAGCTCACCCGGCGTGGCATCGAACGGGCCATCGACCGGGTCGGGGTCCCGGAACTGCTGCAGCACGACTCGCTCGCCGAGTTCCGCGAGCAGGGCAGGGCCGCCTTCGAACAGGGCCTGAGCAAGGAGGCGGCGCAGGCCGCGTTCCGGGTGGCGAGCCGGGTGCTGTGGCGTTCGATCGCGGACGCCGGCCGTCAGCTCGGCCTGTCCGGTGAGGTGCTCTACGGCGCCGCGGAAGGGCTGTTCGGCGATGTCGTCGAGGCGACGATGGCGCTGACCGAGGGTTACCACGCGGCGGAGTCCGGCGCTGTCGGGCCCGTCGAGCAACGCGCCCGGCTCTTCCGGCTGCTGACCGGTGAAGCAGCCTACGCGCGGGCCGACGTCGACGCGCTGGCCACCGCGATCGGCTGGCGGCCACCGGAGAGGATCACCGCCGTCGTGTTCCGCGCCGCACCCGGCGCTCCCGCGTTGCCGGCGGGGCTGCTGCCGGCGACGGCGCCCGCCGATCTCGCGGGCGAGCGGCCGGGCGCGCTGGCCGGTTGTCCCGAGGCCGAGCTGAGCGGGCTGCGGGAACTGCCCGCGGGCTGGTCGGCCGCGGTGGGCCCGCCGGTGCCGCTCTCGCGGGCCGCCGAATCGTTCCGGATCGCCCGCCACGCGGGGGAGCTGGCCGCGCGCGGACTGATCACCGTCGTCGGGCCGGTGCTGTGGTGCGGCGAGCACCTCACCACCCTGCTGCTGCTCGCGGACGAGTTCCTCCTGGAGCAACTGGTCGAGGAGGTGCTGGCGCCGTTCGCCGGGCTCCCGCCTCGGCAGCGCCAGGAACTCGCCACGACGCTGCTGATCCTGGTGCAGACGCGGCGGAGCGCGCCCGAGATCGCCCGGCAGCTCGCCGTGCACCCGCAGACGGTGCGGGCCCGGCTCCGGCGGCTCGGCGAGCTGTTCGGGGACCGGCTGGACGATCCGGATCAGCGGCTGCGGATCGAGCTCGCGTTGCGCGCGGAACGCTTGCGCACCACCGGCTGACGGGCGCCCGCGACCGGGAAGACCCAGCGCCGGTAGCCCCACCACCGGAACGCCGAACCGGCCGCGGTGCCCAGCAGCATGCCGCTGACGAAGTCGGCGATCTCCTGCGCGGTGAAGCTCACCTCGGGCACTTCCAGCCGCAGGACGTACCGGGAGATCAGTGGTGGGCACAGATTGAGCGTCACGGCGATCGCGTTGACCGTGAAGAACAGCACGGCCTCGTGCGCCCGTCGCCTGCCACCGCGGGTGTGGAACGCCCAGCGGCGCGACAGCAGGTAGGCGAACGCCGTGGCCACCACGGTCGCGATGGCCAGCGCGGTCACCGGTTTCGCTTGCAGGACGGTGAGTTTCAGGCCGTAGTTCACCCCGAGTGTGACACCGAACGCGGCCAGCCCGACGGTGGCGAACCGGAGAAGCTCCCGAAGCTTCCCGGTCTCGCCACCGCCGGGCAGGCGCGTCCCGCGCTCCGCGGTGTCCTCTGTGGACGACAATGTGTCCACAGAGGACACGGATGCGGGTCTCGGCACCGCGGGCTCAGCAGTTCGAGGTCGCAGGCGTGCCCGCGACCCGGTCCTTGAGGAAGGCGAGCACGTCGGCGTTGCCGGTGTAGATCGTGGTGATGTGGTCGCTTTCGTAGGTCTTCCAGGTTTCCTTGACCCCGGCCGCGCAGTAGGCCTTGTGCAGCGCGTCGCCCTGGCCGAACTGGACGAGCTGGTCCTGCGTGGCGTGGTAGAGGAACAGCGGGGCCTTGATCGGCATGCCGCCGAGCTTGTTCTCGTTGAGCCGCGCCACCCATTCCGGCTTCACGTAGCCCGCGCTGGTGGTGTAGTCGGCGATCTTCTGGTTCGCGTACGTCGTGAGCAGCTCGAACGTGCAGGCGCTCTGCTGCATCTCCTTGAGCTTGGCGCGCCCGTTGTCGCTGAGGAACGAGTCGAGTTTCAGCTCGGGGTAGGCGTTGTCGAGGCCGACGAGCGCGTAGGCCATCACCCCGAAGCCGAACTTCCCGTCCAGCTGCAGGGTCACCTGGACGAGGTCGGCGGGCACCCCGCCGGCGGCGACTCCGACGAGGTTCAGCTCCGGCGCGTAGGACGGCTGGAGCTGACCGGCCCATGCCGCCGCGCCGCCACCCTGGGAGTAGCCGCGGAAGAGGACCTTGGCGCTGGGGGAGAGTTTCGTTTCGGACAGCCGTTGTGCCGCGCGGACCGAGTCGATGACGGCGGGGCCTTCGGACTTGCCGACCACGTACGTCGTCTTCGGATCCTGGTGGTAGCCCTCGTAGTCGGTGACGGCGACGGCGTATCCGGCGTCGAGCAGGTCGTCGAGGCCGGGCTGCTCGTAGAACGCCCCGATGTCGATCATCGACGACGGCGTGCAGCTGAACGCGGGCCCGTGTGTGCCGGGCGCGAAGGCGACGATCGGCGCGGAGGCCGGGTCGGCGTTCTTCGGCACCAGTACCGTCCCGGTCACCGCGTCCGGCTTGCCGAGCGCGTCGGTGGACAGGTACATCACCTGCCACGCGTTGACGGAATCCTTGCGTGGCCCGGCTTTCGAGGCACGCCAGCGGATGACGTCGCCTGGCTTGCCCGCGGGCAACGGCGAGGGCGGGGTGTAGAACGTGTCGTCGAACGGACCGGTCCCGGCCGTGCCGGACGGGACGGCCGAACTCGCCGGGGTCGCGCCGAGCAGGGCCGCCAGACCGGTGGCGAGGACGACGGCCAGCACGGCGGCGAGGGCCTTGCGGGACGGACGGGGGAAGGAGATCACGGCCGGGCCTCCAGGAAGGGGACGGGACGGGTCAGGCGTTGCCGTAGACCCGTTTGCAGGTCGGGGACTCGGCGAAGGCGAGGTTCAGTTCGGGGTTGGCCTTGAGGTCCTTGATCGGGCCCTCCGGCTCGCTCAGCTTGCTCATGGTGCCGTCGGCCTCGCCGATCACCTTCTGCAGGCTCGCCTGGTCGGTGACCTTCGCGTCCTGCATCTTCGCCTTGGTGTCGGCCACCTTCGACCGGGTTTCGCCGAGGGTCGTGGTGGCCTTGTCCACCGCGGACTGTCCATCCGGGACGGGCGGGACACCGGCGGCGCGGATGCCGCCGGCCATGTCGTCCAGCGCGGCGGTGAGCGAGGTCAGGAACCCCACCATCGCGTCCTTGGACCGCTGCGGGTTGCCGGGGTCGAGGGCGGGTGGCTGGGACAGCTTCGCCGAGCCCGCCGCCACGCCGGTGCACACCTTGTCGGCCCAGGCGAGCGCGGCGGGATCGGCGTGGTGGCCCGCGTCGGCGGCCTTCGACGCCCCGCAGGCGGTCAGCAGGACCGCGACGGCCACGGCGGACGCGGGGGCGAACGCGATTCTCGACGCCGTGCGGCGCATTCTTTTCATGATGTCCTCGTCGAATTCGCGAAGGGAGGGAGTCGGCGGGGCGCACGGCCGGGCAGCGCATTCTGCGCCGGTCGCCGGTGACCGACGGGTGCGAACTGCGAGGTTACTCACGAAGGCTTCCGCCGGGCAAGCGCAGCGGTGCACGATGAGAGCACGGAAATGATGATTGGCATGCGCGAGCTAATTCCGCCGGGGGTTTTTGTTACGCGCGTCAGCGGTTCTCGTGAGCGTTCCAGAGAGCGCTGTGCTGGGAAAACTCGCCTGCCCCTGCTAGGAACCCTCGCTGGGCGACGTTCCCGGATGACAATTTACCGCAGGGGCACCAAGTTTTCCGGGGAAGCTCTTGATCGGCGCCAGGTGCCGTCGTTAGTTTACTGTTCGGTTGCGATCCGTCAGACATCGTCGCTACCCGGAAAATTCCCCGGGGTCTGGTTTACAGGCGACATGGGGAATTATACGCCGTTTCGTATCATCGTTGATACCACGGAAGGACGATTGTGAGTCACCGAAGAGGAACAAAGAGGGCGGTCGCCGCCGCCGCTGCCGGTGCCGCGGGGCTTGTCGCCACGGCACTCGTGGTCGGGGCACAGACCAGTGCCGCCGACCCCGTCTCGCTCACCCTGAACTACCACTGCACCTACCCCCTGGTGGGTTCCCAGGCGATGAAGGTGGTGATCAACTCCGATCTGCCGAAGACGGTCAAGACCGGGCAGCCGACCGGAGCGTTCGACATCAAGGCGAAGGCCACGATCAACGCGGACACCGTCAGCGGGCTCAACCTGATCGGGGCGGCGACCCTGGAGGGACAGGCGATCGCGAGTGCGGCGGTCGCGGCGCCGAGCCTGAACCTGCCGGTCAAGGTGCCGATCGACGTGCCGAAGGCAAACATCCCGCCCTCGGGTGAGATGACGCTCGACGCCAGCGGCAAGACCCCGTCGCTCACCTTCACCCAGCCCGGCGAGGCCAAGATCACCGTGGGCGACCTGGAGCTGAAGGTCACGCCGCGCAAGGCCGACGGCTCGGTCACCGGCATCACGCCGGACGGCAACATCGACGCGCCGTGCACGCAGGATCCAGGCCAGAACAACACGCTGGCCACGGTCACCATCGGTGACGGCGGCGGGACCACGCCTCCCACCACCCCGCCGACCACCCCGCCCACCACGCCCCCGACGACGCCGCCGACCACTCCGCCGACGACGCCGCCGACCAGCACTCCCGGTGGGGGCGGGCTGAAGTACTCCTTCGGCATCAAGGGCCAGACCGCGCTGAAGGCGCTCGGCAGCACCGCGCCGATCGGTGGTGGCTTCGACGCGGACGTGGACCTCGCGAAGAAGACCTTCACCGGTGACCTGAAGCTCGACCCGTCGCACACCGACTTCAAGCTGTTCGGGTTCATCCAGGGCGGCTCGGACATCAAGGTCGAGCAGGTCGGTCAGCAGACCGGTGAGCTCGAGGGCACCGGGTTCAAGGCACACATCAAGTTCAACGTGTTCCTGCCCTCGGTGCAGGTCTTCGGGATTCCGATCAGCAGCGACCCGAAGTGCGGCACGGTCAGCCCCTCGACCAGCGAGATGAAGACGGCCCCGGACTTCGACCTGCTCAAGGGCGGGAAGCTGACCGGTACCTACTCGCTGTCCGCACTGCAGAACTGTGGTCAGCTCAACGATTGGATCAGCGCGTTCGCCAAGAGTGACGGCAACACGCTCGATCTGAACCTCACCAAGAAGTAGTCAGGTCAGCCGGTCC
>NZ_JBHYJW010000071.1:0-45117 GCF_042741125.1 Amycolatopsis sp. NPDC058986
AAAGACGCACTGACGGGGACTTTCCTCGCATGTCCTGCGAGGAAAGTCCCCTTCAGCTCTCTCAGGCCTGGGTGACCAGGAGGGCGACGTTGTGGCCGCCGAACCCGAACGAGTTGCTGATCGCGGCGCCGAGCTCGACCTTGCGCGGCTCGCCCTGGACGACGTCCAGCTGGACCTTCGGGTCGAGATCGGCCAGGTTGAGCGTCGCGGGCACGATGCCGTGGTACAGCGCCAGGATCGTGGCGATGCCCTCGACCGCGCCTGCCCCGCCGACGAGGTGACCGAGCGCGCCCTTCGGCGCGGTGATCACCGGGTGGTCGCCGACCGCGTTCTTGATCGCCGCCGCTTCGCCGACGTCACCGACGACGGTCGACGTCGCGTGCGCGTTGACGTGACCGATGTCGGCGGGCGAGAGCCCGGCCATCCTCATCGCCGCGCGCATGGCCGCGATCTGGCCGATGCCCTCGGGGTGGTTGCCGGTGATGTGGTAGGCGTCGGAGGTGATGCCGTGCCCGGCCAGCGTCGCGTAGATCCGCGCGCCGCGTGCCCTGGCCCGGTCCGCCCGCTCCAGGACGACCACGCCGGCGCCCTCGCCGAGGACGAACCCGTCCCGGTGGGCGTCGAACGGCCGCGACGCGGCGGCCGGGTCGTCGTTGCGGGTGGACACCGTGCGGGCCTGGGCGAAACCGGCCAGCGTGATCGGGTGGATGCACGCCTCGGCGCCACCGGCCACCACGACGTCGGCCCTGCCGGACCGGATCATCTCGACCCCGGCGGCGATGCCCTCGGCACCCGAAGCACACGCGGATGCGGGGGAATGCACCCCGGCCCGCGCCTTCAGCTCGATGCCCACGTGGGCGGCGGGGCCGTTGGGCATCAGCATCGGCACGGTCAGCGGCGACACCTTGCGGATGCCGTGCTCGTTCAGCAGATCGTGCTGGTGCAGCAGCGTGACCGGGCCGCCGATGCCGGTGCCGATCGCCACGCCGAGCCGCTCGGGCTCGACGTCGGTGTGCTCGTCGGTCTGTTCCGCGAAACCGGCGTCGGCCCAGGCCTGCCGGGCCGCGATCAGCGCGATCTGCTCACAGCGGTCCAGGCGCCGGGCCTGCACCCTCGGCAGGATCTCGGACGGCTCGACCGCCAGCGGGGCGCCGATCTTGACCGGCAGGTCGATCTTCTCGGCCCACTCGGCCTCGATCGTGCGGACCCCGCTCTTCCCGGACAGGAGACCGTCCCAGGTGGACGCGACGTCCCCGCCGAGCGGGGTGGTGGCCCCCAGGCCGGTGACCACGACGTCGTTGGTGCTCATGGAGAACTCCCCAAGGTCGGCTCCGGACCGGGCGGGCCCCGATCCGGGTACGAAAGGCCTCAGTTCTGGTTGGCGGACACGTAGTTGACCGCGTCGCCGACGGTCTTCAGGTTGGCCAGCTCGTCGTCCGGGATCTTGACGCCGAACTTGTCCTCGGCCTGCACGGCGATCTCGACCATCGACAGCGAGTCGATGTCCAGGTCGTCCACGAACGACTTCTCGGTGGTGACGTCGTCCTGAGCCACGCCCGCGACCTCTTCGACGATCTCGGCGAGGCCTGCGAGGATCTCAGTGTTGTCAGCCATGGGGTTGTTCCCTTCTCGGTGTTCTTTCGTGTGCCCCGCGGGCACGGCGCCCGCGGGGAAAGTATCCACTAGGGACAGACGAACGCCTGGCCCGCGTAGGAGAGGCCGGCGCCGAAGCCGACGGCCAGCACGAGGTCGCCGGATTTCGCGGTGCCCGCCTTGCGCATGTGGTCCAGCGCCAGCGGGATCGAGGCCGACGAGGTGTTGCCGGAGTACTTGATGTCGTCGGCGACGACCATGTCCTCGCGGGCGCCCTTGGCACGCAGCTTCTTCGCGATCGCCTCGACGATGCGCAGGTTGGCCTGGTGCGGGATCAGCACGTCCACATCGGACGGATCGAGCCCTGCCGCGGCCAGCGCCTGCAACGCGATCGGCGCGATCTGCGTGGTCGCCCACCGGAAGACCGACTGGCCCTCCTGATAGATGTACTTGTGGTCGCGCATGTAGATGAGGTCGACCAGTTCACCGGCGCTGCCCCAGACGACCGGGCCGATGCCGGGCTCGTCGGCCGCGCCGACCACGGCGGCGCCCGCGCCGTCGGCGAAGATGATCGCGTTCGCGCGGTCGGTCGGGTCCACCGAGTCGGTCAGCTTCTCGGCGCCGATCACCAGCGCCTTCTTCGACGAACCGGCCTTGATCAGGTCGGAGGCGACGCCGAGGCCGTAGCAGAACCCGGCGCACGCGGCGTTGAGGTCGAACGCGCCGGGGTTGGGGATCCCGATGCGGGCGGCGACCTGGGCGGAGGCGTTCGGGATCAGCGAGGGCATCGTGCAGTTCGGCAGGATCACGGTGTCCACTTCGGACGGATCGACGCCGGCGTCGGCCAGCGCGGCCGTGCCCGCCGCCACGGCGAAGTCGACCAGCAGCTCGTCCTTCTCGGCGAAGCGGCGCTCGATGATGCCGACGCGGTCACGGATCCACTGGTCGCTGGTGTCCATGATCTGCGACAGGTCGTCGTTGGTGACGATCTTGTCGGGCTGCGCGCTCCCCACACCGAGGATGCGGCTCCCGGTGACACTCTGTGGCTGGCGCAGGGTGGGGCGAGGGTCGGTCACTGAGCGTCCTCCTGGCGCTGCTGCACCGCGGCAAGCTCGGCGGGCGACTTCAGCGCGGTGGTAGTGGTCACGACGCCCTTGAGCTGCCGCTTGACCAGACCGGTCAGCGTGCCCGCGGGCGCGAGTTCGAGGGTGCTGGTCACGCCGAGCGAGACCAGGCCGTCCATGGTGAGATCCCAGCGCACCGGGCGGGTGACCTGGGAGACGAGGCGATCGAGGTACTCCGCGCCGCTGGTGACCACCGTGCCGTCGGCGTTCGACAGCAGGGGACGCGCCGGGTCGGCGGGGCTCAGCTCGACGGCGTACTTCCGCAGGGTCTCCTCGGCGGGCGCCATGTAGTGCGTGTGGAAGGCACCGGCCACCTTGAGCGCGCGGATCTTCGTGCCCTCGAGGGGATGGGCGACGATGCGCTCGATGGCGTCGGCCGCACCGGAGGCGACGATCTGCCCGGCGCCGTTGCGGTTCGCGGCGGCCAGCCCGTGGTCGGCCAGCCAGGCGGTGACCTGCTCGGGATCGCCGAGCATGACCGCGGCCATCGAGGTCGGTTCCAGCGCGCAGGCCTTCGCCATCTCCGCTCCGCGCACCGCGGCCAGCGCGACCGCGTCGGCCTCGGGGAGCACCCCGGCGATCGCGGCGGCGGCGAGCTCGCCGACGGAATGCCCGGCGACCGGGGCGTCGTCGGGCACCGGGGCGGTGCGCCGCAGCTGGTCGAAGGCGAGCAGCGAGAGCGCGACGATCAGGGGCTGCGCGACGGCGGTGTCCTGGATCTCGTCGGCCTCGGCTTCGGTGCCCAGCCGGATCAGGTCGAGCCCGGAGCGGGCGGACCAGTCTTCGAGCAGCGCGCGGGCGCCGTCGAGTTCGAGCCAGGGCGTGAGCATGCCGGGGGCCTGTGACCCCTGGCCGGGAGCGAGGACTGCGACTGTCACCCCTCAAGACAACACGCCGGTGCCCCTTCGCGGGGATGTCGACGCTCACCAAGTCCGGCCGACGTTATTGGAGGAAACCTCCAAAGGCACGGGGAGGATCGCCGCGCTTAACCCGGAAGCCTTGTCGGGTTCAACCACCTTTCGCTATGAACTCGGTCACCACAGGCCGCGGCCGCGGGCGAGGCGGCCGACGGTCAGCGCGATCCGCAGCACCAGCGCGTCGCGCGGGTCGGTGGCGTGCCTGCCGGTGAGTTCGGCGACCTTCCGCAGCCGGTACCGGACGGTGTTGGGGTGCACGAACAGGGTGCGCGCGCACGTTTCCAGCACGCCGCCGCTCTCCAGGTACGTCTCGACCGTGCGCTGGAGCGCGGGCCCCGCCTCCTCCAGCGGCCGCGCGATCTCCTCCACGAGCAGCCGCTCGGCCTCGGGATCGCCGGACAGGGCCCGCTCGGGGAGCAGGTCGTCGGAACGGACCGGACGGGGCGCGCCGGGCCAGCCGACCACCGCGCGCAGCGCGGAAAGCGCCTCGGACGCGCTGTGGTGCGCCTCGGCGAGCGAAGGCACCGTCGGTCCCGCGACGACCGGGCCGTCGGCGAAGGCGATCGACATCTTCGCCAGGATTTCCCGTTCCTTGATCCCGCCCTCGGTCGGCCCGCCGACGACGACGACCAGCCGCGAGCCCTGCACCGAAAGCAGCACCGGGCGGCCCACCCGCGCGGCCCGGCTGCGGACCTCGAACACCACGGTCGGCGGATCCTCCGACGGCGGGTTGCCGACCAGGACGGTCGCCGCGGCGGCCGGGTCCCAGCCGAGCGCGGCCGCGCGGGAGAGCACGGCCTCCTCGGCGTCGCCACGGACGATCCCGTCGACGACCAGTGCCTCCAGCCGCGCGTCCCACGCGCCCCTCGCCTCGGCGGCCGCGGCGTAGGAGTTCGCCGCGGCGAAGGCGATTTCCCTGCCGTAGCGCAGGATTCCCTCGATCAGGGCGGCGCGTTCGGTCTCGTTCGCGGCGAACTCGGGCAGTTGCTCCTCGAACACCTCGATCGCGAGCCGCACCATGCCCACGGCCTGGCGCAGGCTGACCCAGCGCGAGAGCTCGGCGGGCGCGTCGCGGAAGGCGTCGGTGGTCAGCCGCAGCGACTCCTTGTCGTCGCGCAGCCAGGCGACGAACCCGGACGCGCCGGTCTGGGTGATCAGCAGCACGCTGGCGCGCTGGTCGGCGGGCAGCCGGGCGAACCAGGACAGCCGCTGTTCCATCACCGCGACGCTCGCGCTGGCGAGCCGCCCGGAGGCGTGCTCCAGCCGGTTGAGGGTCTTCGCGGACAGGCCGTGGTGTTTCGCCACCCGGCGTCCGGTGTTCGTTTCCGCCATGACCGGTCGATCCTACGGGGACCGGTCATCCGCAACTTTCGGCGGCGGATCCGCAACCGGAGTCGGTAGGCGGCTCCGTCGCGATCTCTCTACTATCCGTAACCAGGGGAAACAGGCCGACACAGTGGGGAGAGAACACCGTGCGAGAACCCGGGTTGGAGATCGACGCGATCTCCAAGCGCTATGGCGACGTCGTCGCGCTGCGCGAAATGACCTTTTCCGTGCGGCCCGGCGAGCTCTTCGGGTTCGTCGGCAGCAACGGCGCGGGCAAGACCACGACGATGCGGATCGCGCTCGGCGTGCTGGCCGCCGACGCCGGCGCGGTGCGCTGGGCTGGCGAGCCGGTCACGCACGAGACGCGCAGGCACATCGGCTACATGCCGGAGGAGCGCGGGCTGTACCCGAAGATGAAGGTGGCCGAACAGCTGACCTACCTGGCTCGGCTGCACGGGATGTCCGCTCCCGCCGCTCGCGCGTCGACGGAGAAATGGGCCGAACGGCTCGGTGTCGCCGGCCGCCGCGACGACGAGGTGCAGAAGCTGAGCCTGGGCAACCAGCAGCGGGTCCAGCTCGCCGCGGCGCTCGTGCACGAACCGCGGATCCTGGTGCTGGACGAGCCGTTCTCCGGGCTCGACCCGGTCGCGGTGGACGTGATGAGCCAGGTGCTCAAGGAGAAGGCGGCCGAGGGCGTCCCGGTGGTGTTCTCCAGTCACCAGCTGGATCTGGTGGAACGGCTCTGCGACCGCGTCGGGATCGTCCGAAGTGGACAGATGGTGGCCAGTGGCACGGTGACCGAGCTGCGTGCGGGCGGCGCCGTGCGGTTGCTGATCGACGCGCCGGCGGCGCCGGACGGCTGGGCCGGCGCGCTGCCGGGCGTGAAGGTGCTGGGCAGGGAAGGCAGCGTGACCGAGGTCGAGCTGGGGGAGGGCGCGGACGACCAGGCCGTGCTGCGGGCGGCGCTGGCGACCGGCCCGGTGCGCGAGTTCGCCCGGCAACAGCCCTCCTTGACCGAGTTGTTCCGTTCCGTGGTGACCCAGGAGGTGGCGGCATGACCGCGCCCGTTTCCGGCCCGGATGTCCGGATGAGTCCGCTGTCGGCTGTCGGCCTCGTGGCCTCACGCGAGATCGGCACCCGGTTCCGTTCCAAGGCCTATCGCGTCAGTACGGCCGTGATGCTGCTGCTGATCGTCGCCGCGACGATCGTCGTCAAGTTGTTCAGCGGCGGCAGTGGCGCCGACGCCACGGTGGGTGTCCTCCCGGCGACCTCGTCGCTCGCGGCCCCGTTGGAGGCGAGCGGGAAGACGCTGGACGAGAAGATCGCGACGAGCCCGGTGCCGGACGAGGCGGCGGGCCGGGCGAAGGTGGCCGACGGCTCGCTGGACGCGCTGCTCACGAGCGCGGCGGACGGCAAGCTCCAGGTGGTCGTCAAGAAGGACATCAACGGGAAGCTGAAGAACGTCCTGAACGTGCTCGCCGGGCAGGTCGCGCTGAACCAGCAGATCACCGGTCTCGGCGGGGACCCGGCGAAGGTGAACGCCGCGGTCGCGGGCGCGGCGGTGGCCGTCTCGCCGATGGAGAAGCCGTACGACTACGACGGCCAGCAACTGTTCCTCGGCATTGTCACGGGGATCCTGATCTATCTGTCGTTGATGATCAACGGCCAGAGTGTCGCGCAGGGCGTCGTGGAGGAAAAGACGTCACGGGTCGTCGAGCTGTTGCTGTCGACGATCAAACCGTGGCAGCTGATGGCGGGGAAGGTGCTCGGCATCGGCACGGTCGGGCTGGTCCAGATGCTGCTGATCGGTGTGGTCGGGGTGATTTCCGGCCGGGCGACCGGGGCACTGGACCTGTCGGTTTCGGCGGCGGTCGGGACCGTGGTGTGGCTGATCGTGTGGTACCTGCTCGGATTCTTCATGTACGCGATCGTGTTCGCCGCGCTCGGCGCGCTGGTTTCGCGGCAGGAAGACGTGGGCGGGGCGACGATGCCCGCGCTGATGCTGGTGATCGCGGGATATCTGGTCGGTATCTCGATTCTGCCGAGCGATCCGTCGAACAGTTTCGCCGAGGTGCTTTCGATCATCCCGGTGTTCGCGCCGACGGTGATGCCGATCCGCCTGGCGATGGGCGGGGTTCCCGTCTGGGAGGCCGTCCTTTCCATCGCCTTGGTGATCGCCCTGATTCCCGCGCTGATCTGGCTGGCCGCGCGCATCTATCGCAACGCCGTGATGCGCACCGGCGCCAAAGTCAAACTCCGAGACGCCCTCCGCGCCGCCTAGTAGACCAGCCCGGAGCACTTCACCCACACGCACCTCACCGCCCCCTCTCCCCTCCCCGCGGTAACCCTCCGCGGGGAGGGGAAACGCAAACCCCAGGCAAACAAAACAACCAAAAGCCGAAACACCTTCACAAGGCGACAAACGCACAACCGTCTCACCAATAAGCCGGGACGCCACGAGATCAACGGGACAGAACTACGAAAGGCGACTACCACGGGGGGCCGGGGGGCGAAGCCCCCACCCGGCGGGGTCTGGGGTTCGACCCCAGAAGACGCAGATACGATCGAGGCCGCCCGGCGCTGAGCGGTTTTCGCTGCGCCGGACGGCCTCGTCTCCCCGGTCCCCACCGGTAGCTCAAGTATGGATGGCGTTGATCTTCTCGCGCTAGCCGACTCACTCGATCGTGGAACTCCCGAGTTGCCGGGCCCCTCTCGCTGATCAACGATCCACGCAGCGAATGTGCAACGAATCGGCGGGAAGGAGTTGTCGTGGGCCAGCAGCTCAAGGACGGGCTCGGGCAGGCGTGGGGCCTGGTCGCGACGTTCGTTCCGAAACTGATCGCTTTTCTGATCATCCTGTTCATCGGGTGGCTCATCGCGAAGGGCATCGCGAAGGCACTGGAACTGGTGCTCGGGAAACTCGGTTTCAGCAAACTGATCGAGAAGACCGGCCTGACCCGAATGCTGGGGCAGGCGAACGTCGACGCCGCCGGAATCCTGGTCAAAATCGTCTACTACTTCATTCTGCTGATCGCGCTGCAGCTCGCGTTCGGGGTGTTCGGGCCGACCAACCCGGTGAGTCAGCTGCTCAACGAGATCATCGCGTTCCTGCCGCGGGTGGTGGTGGCGCTGGTGCTGATCATCGTGGCGGCGGCGATCGCGAACGTGGTGCGCGGCGCGGTGACGGGTGCGCTGGCGACGCGGCCCGCCGCGCGGCTGCTGGGCACGATCAGTTACTGGCTGATCATGGCGTTCGGCATCATCGCGGCGCTGGGCCAGGTGAACATCGCGACGGCGATCACCGGGCCGATCCTGATCACGGTGCTGGCGACGATCGGTGGCGTGATCGTGGTCGGGTTCGGTGGTGGGCTGATCAAGCCGGCGCAGGAGCGGTGGCACGGCTGGCTGGCGAATCTGCAGGGACAGGTGGGCAAGCCGAAGCAGCAGCCCACGGTCGGTTCGGAGACGCCGACGCCGCCCGCGGGGATTCACCGGCTGGACGAGTGAGGCTCCTCGTGTGGGCCCGGTGGTCGAGGAAGGCACCGGGCCCGCACGGGGCACCAGAAGTCATTTCAGGTTGTAGGCGTTGATGATGGTCTGCTCGGCGGTGTTGCCGTAGCGGTCGGCGGCCTTGGCGCGCAGGGACACCGCGCTCGCACCGGTGGGGTGGTGCAGCAGCGCGACCCCGTTGGCGAGGACGGGCGCGAAGGTCCAGACGACGCCGCCGTCGTAGGAAACCTCCACGGTGAGTTGTTTCGGCGCTTCGCCGGTGCTCGAGCCTTGTGGCCAGTACGCGAGCGGAACCAGGTACGGACGTCCCGCCGGCGCGGCGTTGTCCGCGTCGAGATCGGGCGTGAAGCGGATGACGCCGACGGGGAGCCGCTCCGGGCCGTCGGTGTGCCGGGAGCCGAACGTCCAGGCGGAGCTGACCCGGCTGCTGAGACCGGCGGCACCGCTGCTGCTCGCCTCAGTGGTCAACCGGTAGGCGCCCGGCTCGGCCGGGACCGTGAACCGCCCCTGTCCCGGCCGCGATGTCCGGCCGATTCCCTTGCCGTCGCGATACAGCACGCCCGGGACGATGCGCAGTCGAGCGGGCACTCTTGGTGTCCGTCTTGCGCGGGCGACGGTAGCGGCATCTTTCGTTGCGCGACAAGCTTTCCCGCGCAATTTGTCGGGTGGTGAGTGGTCGGTCAATAGGCTGGTCCGATGGGACGAGGGGTGGTTTCGGCACTGTGGCGGTATCCGGTGAAGTCGATGCGCGGCGAATGGTTGCGCGCGGCGAAGTTCGGCGAACGCGGCGTCGACGGCGACCGCCGGACGGAGCGTCGGTACGCGGCGACGACGATGCCGTGCACGGCCTGCTGTCCAGCCATCTGGACCGGCCGTCGGTGACACTCGTGAAGGAAGCCTCGATCCCGCACCACGACGAGGCCCCGGTGCACCTGGTGACCACGTCCACCCTCGCGTGGCTGCGGGAGCGCGCGCCGGGCGTGCCGATCGACGAGCGCAGGTTCCGGCCCAACCTCTTGGTGGACACGGGTTCGTCGCCCTGCCTCGCAGAGGAGACCTGGATCGGTGATCACGTCCGGATCGGCGACGTCGAGCTGGAGATCCTGCGCCGGGCTCAGCGCTGCGTGATGGTCGACCTGCCCTGCGCGGACCTGCCCCCGGCGCGCGGGCTGTTCAAGACCATCGTGACCCACAACGAGCGGATGCTCGGCGTGCACGCGCGGGTGGTCCGCGGTGGCGTGATCCGTGCCGGTGCCCACGTGACCTGCTGAGCCCCCCTCATCCGGGTGTTCCGCGCCTCACAGTCTCTGGGGAATGCCGCCGCGGGGGAGCATGTTGGGAGCGGTAGACGGAAGGGGCGCTCGTGGACTTCTTGCTGCACCACGGGATCACGGTGTTCGGCCAGTGGATCTCGATCGCGGAGCTGGCCGGTCAGCTGTTCGCGCTCGCGGTGGTCTTCCTCGCGCAACGTCGCACGCTGTGGACGTGGCCGGTGCAGGTCGGCGCCACCGTGCTGCTCTTCGCCGTGTACATCTCCGCGCATCTGGGCGGGCTCGCCACGCGTCAGATCGCCATCCTCGTGATCTCGATCTACGGCTGGTGGGCGTGGTCGCGGCACAACGACCCGGTGTTCGGGATCGTGGTCCGCAAGGGCAGGCTCGCCGAACGGCTGAGCATGATCGCCGCGTTCGCCGTCGGCACCACCGCGATGGCGCTGGTCCTCGACGCACTGCACGCCTCGTGGGCGCCGTGGCCGGACGCCGCCCTGTTCATCGGGACTCTCGTCGCCTTCGCCGCGCAGGGCCTCGGGCTCGTCGAGTTCTGGCTGGTCTGGCTGGTGGTCGACGCCATCGGCGTGCCGCTGCAGATCTCGTCGGGCCTGTACTTCTCGGCCGCGATCTACGTCGTGTTCGCCGGGCTGGTGATCCACGGCTGGTGGAGCTGGAACCGGTCGGCGAAGCAGGTCCGCGCCGCCCGCACCGGCAAGGCCCTGGCCCCCTCGAACTGACGATCTCGCGTGATTGGACGCGACACCGGTCCAATCACGCGAGATCTCCGTTCAATCACGTGAGTTGCGCGTTCGATCACGCGAGATCGCTGGGTCAGCGCAGGATGACGTGGGTGGGGCGGAGGTCGTCGACGGCGCGGACGCCGAGCAGCTGCATGGTGCGGACCATTTCGGTGCGGAGGATGTCGACGCAGCGCTGGACGCCGCGCTCGCCGCCCGCCATGAGGCCGTAGAGGAACGCGCGGCCGATGAGCACAGCGTCGGCGCCACTGGCGATCCCTGCCACGATGTCCCCGCCGGACAGGATGCCGGTGTCTAGCCAGACCTCGGCGCTGCTCTGGATCTCGTCGCGCACCGCGGGCAGCAGTTCGAGCGGCGTCGGGGCGCGGTCGAGCTGGCGGCCGCCGTGGTTGGACAACAGCACCGCGTCGGCACCGTGCTTGACGACGTCGCGCGCGTCCGTGACGTTCTGGATGCCCTTGACGACGAGCTTGCCCGGCCAGGTCTGCCGGACCCAGTCGAGGTCGTCGAAGTTCAGCTTCGGGTCGAAGAGCAGGTCGAGCAGCTCGGCCACGGTGCCGCCGAAATGGTTCAGCGACGCGAAACTCAGCGGCTCGGTGGTGAGCAGGTTGAACCACCATGCCGGGTGCATCGCACCGTCGAGCACGGTCTTGAGCGTCAGCGCGGGCGGGATGGTGAGCCCGTTGCGCACGTCGCGCAGCCGGGCGCCGGCGACCGGGGTGTCCACGGTCAGCATCAGCGTGTCGTAGCCCGACTCCCAGGCCCGATTCATCAGATCTTCGCCCGCGCCGTGGTCGTGCCAGACGTAGAGCTGGAACCACTTGCGGGCACCGGGCGCGGCTTCTGCGAGGTCCTCGATCGACGTCGTCGCCATCGTGGACAGCCCTATCGGGATGCCGTTGCGCTCGGCGACCCGGCCCACCGCGCGCTCGCCCTCGTGCTGCATCATCCGGGTGAACCCGGTGGGCGCGAACGCGAACGGCAGTGCCGAGCGCTTGCCGAGGATCTCCCTGCTGGTGTCCACATCGGACACTCCGCGCAGGATGTTCGGCTGGAACTCGACGCGGCGGTACGCCTGTCGGGCACGGCGGAGGCTGTCCTCCAGCTCGGCGGCGCCGTCGGTGTAGTCGAACGCCGCGCGCGGGGTGCGCTTGCGGGCGATCATCCGCAGGTCGGCGATGGTGTGCGCGTTCGCAAGCCGCCGGTCGGTGGGGTTGAGCACGACCGGCTTCGGGCGCAGGATCTGCTTGAACTCGCTCGGCCGCGGCAGCTGGCGCTTCGTCACAAGACCACCTCCATGTACAAAGGGACCCGGCAGACATCGGATGTCTGCCGGGTCCCTTTCTAGCACTCGGTCACGCGTTGCCGGAGTCGGAGGTCTGCGGACCCGCGGCCGAGACGTCGTCGATGCGGTACTTCCGCGTCGCCTCGATCACCTTGTCGCGGGAGACCTCGCCGCGCCGCGCGAGCGCGGTGAGCGCGCCGACGGTGATCGACTCGGCGTCGACCAGGAACTTCCGCCGCGCGGCCGGGCGGGTGTCGGAGAAGCCGAACCCGTCGGTGCCCAGCGTCAGCATGTCGGTCGGCACCCACGGGCGGATCAGGTCCGGCACCGCGCGCATCCAGTCCGACACCGCCACGACCGGCCCGTTCACGCCGGACAGCTTCTCCGTCACGTACGGCACGCGCGGCGAGCTGCCCGGGTAGAGCAGGTTGTCGTGGTCGACCTCGACGGCCTCGCGGCGCAGCTCCGTCCACGACGTCGCCGACCACACCGCGGCCCGCACGCCCCACTCCTCGGCCAGCAGCTTCTGGGCCTTGAGCGCGTCCGGCATCGTGACGCCGGAGACCAGGATCTGCGCCTCGGGACCGTCGCCCGCCGGGGCGTCGGCGTACTTGTACAGACCCTTGAGCAGGCCCTCGACGTCGAGGTTCTCCGGCTCGGCCGGCTGCTGGTACGGCTCGTTGTAGATCGTCATGTAGTAGAACACGTTCTCGCCGTTGCCGTCCGGCCCGGTTTCGCCGTACATCCGGCGCAGGCCGTCCTTGACGATGTGCGCGATCTCGAACGAGTAAGCCGCGTCGTAGGCCACCACGGCCGGGTTGGTCGCGGCCAGCAGCAGCGAATGCCCGTCGGCGTGCTGGAGACCCTCACCGGTCAGCGTGGTCCGGCCCGCGGTGGCGCCGAGCACGAACCCGCGCGCCATCTGGTCGGCCGCGGCGTACAGGCCGTCACCGGTGCGCTGGAACCCGAACATCGAGTAGAAGATGTAGATCGGGATCATCGGCTCGCCGTGCGTGGCGTACGAGGTGCCGACGGCGGTGAACGACGCGGTCGAGCCCGCCTCGTTGATGCCCTCGTGCAGGATGACGCCCTTCTCGGACTCCTTGTACGCCAGCATGAGGCTCGCGTCGACCGAGGTGTAGGTCTGCCCGTGCGGGTTGTAGATCTTCGCCGTCGGGAACATCGAGTCGAGGCCGAACGTGCGGGCCTCGTCCGGGATGATCGGCACGATCCGGCGGCCGATCTCGGAGTCCTTCGCCAGCTCGCGGATGAGCCGGACGAACGCCATCGTGGTGGCGACCTCCTGCTTGCCGGAGCCCTTGCGGATGCCCTCGTAGACCTTGTCGCCGGGCAGCACGAGCGCCTTCGCGGCCTTCGGGCGCCGCTCGGGCAGGAACCCGCCGAGCGCCTTGCGGCGGCCCAGCATGTACTCGATCTCCGGCGAGTTCTTGCCGGGGTGGTAGTACGGCGGCAGCTTCGGGTCGCGCTCGAGCTCCTCGTCGCTGATCGGGATCCGCTGCGAGTCGCGGAACAGCTTCAGGTCGTCGAGGGTGAGCTTCTTCATCTGGTGCGTGGCGTTGCGGCCCTCGAACGCCGGGCCGAGGCCGTAGCCCTTGATGGTGTGCGCCAGGATCACCGTCGGCTGGCCGTTGTGCTCCAGCGCCGACTTGTAGGCCGCGTACACCTTGCGGTAGTCGTGGCCGCCGCGCTTGAGGTTCCAGATGTCGGCGTCGGAGAGGTCCTTGACGAGGTCCTTCGTGCGCGGGTCGCGGCCGAAGAAGTGCTCACGGACGAAGGCGCCGTCGTTGGCCTTGTACGTCTGGTAGTCACCGTCCGGGGTGACGTTCATCAGGTTGACCAGCGCGCCGTCGCGGTCGGCGTGCAGCAGCGAGTCCCACTCGCGGCCCCAGATGACCTTGATCACGTTCCAGCCGGCGCCGCGGAAGTACGACTCCAGCTCCTGGATGATCTTACCGTTGCCGCGCACCGGTCCGTCGAGCCGCTGCAGGTTGCAGTTGATCACGAAGGTCAGGTTGTCCAGGCCCTCGCCCGCGGCCACGTGGATCAGGCCCCGCGACTCCGCCTCGTCCATCTCGCCGTCGCCGAGGAACGCCCAGACGTGCTGGTCGCTGGTGTCCTTGATGCCACGGTCGCGCAGGTAGCGGTTGAACCGGGCCTGGTAGATCGCGTTCATCGGGCCGAGGCCCATCGACACGGTCGGGTTCTCCCAGAACTCCGGCATCAGCCGCGGATGCGGGTACGACGGCAGGCCGCCGCCCTCGCCGGCGTGCGAGTACTCCTGGCGGAACCCGTCGAGCTGCTGCTCGGTCAGGCGGCCCTCGAGGAACGCGCGGGCATAGACGCCGGGGGAGGCGTGGCCCTGGATGAAGATCTGGTCGCCGCCGCCGGAATGGTCCTTGCCGCGGAAGAAGTGGTTGAACCCGACCTCGTACAGCGCCGCGGAGGACGCGTACGTCGAGATGTGGCCGCCGACGCCGACGCCGGGCCGCTGCGCGCGGTGCACCATGATCGCGGCGTTCCAGCGGATGTACGCGCGGTAGCGGCGCTCGATCTCCTCGTCACCGGGGAACCAGGGTTCGTTCTCCGTCGGGATCGTGTTGACGTAGTCGGTCGACGTCAGCGCGGGCACCCCGACGTGCCGCTCCCTGGCGCGCTCCAGGATGCGCAGCATCAGGTACCGGGCGCGCTGCTGACCACCCCTGGCCAGCGCCTCGTCGAAGGAGTCCAGCCACTCGGCCGTCTCCTCCGGGTCGATGTCGGGCAGGTGCGCCGCGAGTCCGTCACGGATGACGCGTACGCGTGCCGGGGTCTCCTTGCCGGAGGCGCCGTCGTTCTGCGGGGCCAAGGGGTCTCCTTGTGAAACGTTGTAGCTGGGTCGTGCTCGTACGTGGGGTGTTCCGACTTTTATCGTCGTCGCCGTTTCCGCTCCCGTCACCTCTACTCGTCGGTAACGTTCGCCGACCCGGTCTCACCACTCCGCGCGCGCCGTTGTATCGCGCGCGCGTTATTCCTCCCCACCCTAGGACAGGCGCTCCGCGAGGGTGGCAGAGCGGTCCCTTCGGGGCCGCCCGAAGCCCGTCGCACGCCGTGCCGACGTGACACGAGTTGCCAAAGATCCGGTGTGGACGGTTGCGCGCAGCGCCGCGCCAGTGTTCGCTATCTCCAACCGTGTAGCCGAGTGTGGTGGCCGCGAGGTCCGCGCAGCGGATGGGCCGCCACGCTCCGTCGTAGTTGGAGGAGTGAAAGCAGTGGTCGCCGCGGGAGACGCTGAGCAGCGCAGCGTCGCCGAAAGGCTTGGCATCAAGCCCGACATGGTGGTCCAGGAGATCGGCTGGGACGAGGACGTCGACGACGACGTTCGCGCGGCGATCGAGGAGCAGATCGGCGGGGAGATCCTCGACGAGGAAGCCCAGGAGGTGATCGACGTCGTCCTGCTCTGGTGGCGGGAAGACGACGGTGACCTCGGCGACGCCCTCATCGACGTCCGGACCCCCCTGGACGAGAACGGCGTGATCTGGGTGCTCACCCCCAAAACGGGGCAGCCGGGACACGTCGAGCCGAGCGAGATCGCCGAGGCGGTGTCCGCGGTCGGCCTCGCGCAGACCGCCAACGTCAGCGTCGGATCCGACTGGATCGGCGTACGGCTGGTGTCGCCGAAGTCGCAGTCCAAGCGGTGAGCCCGGTCGCCGGAAGCCGACACGATAGGGTTGACTTCACAGGCACGTGTTCGCCATGGAGAGGAAGCGCGGTATGACCGTCGAGGTCGGTTCGCAGGCCCCTGACTTCACGCTCAACGACTACAACAAGCAGGCTGTCACCCTGTCGTCGTTCCGTGGGGACAAGCCGGTGCTGCTGGTGTTCTACCCGTTCGCGTTCAGCGGCATCTGCACCGGTGAGCTGTGCCAGCTCCGCGACGAGTTCGCCGACTACGACGGCAAGGGCGTCCAGGTGCTCGGCGTGTCCGTCGACACCCCGTTCTCGCTCAAGGCGTGGGCCGAGCAGCAGGGCTACCAGTTCCCGCTCCTGTCGGACTTCTGGCCGCACGGCGAGGTCGCCAAGGCCTACGGCGTGTTCAACGAAGACGCCGGGCTCGCCGTCCGCGGCACCTTCCTCATCGACACCGAGGGCGTCGTCAAGTTCGCCGAGGTCAACGCGCCCGGCGAGGCACGCGACCAGCAGGCTTGGAAGAAGGCCGTGGCCGAACTGGCCTGAGTCTTCCCGGCGGCCGTCCCCTGGCGGGGCGGCCGCCGATCAGGGCGCATAGCTCAGCGGGAGAGCACTCGGTTTACACCCGAGCGGTCGTAGGTTCGAACCCTACTGCGCCCACCCTGTTCGGGTGGCCTGGCGGCCACCACTCCCGGTGTCCTGTCTCGCCGTGGGGGGCCGAGCCCCCCACACCCCCCACGGTGCGGTCGGTTCCTGAACCAGCGTGGGTCGCACGCGGAGCGTGCTGCCACCCGGTGGGTCCGTTTCGTAGTCCGGTTCCGCTTTGCGTCCTTGTGGAGCCCGTTGCTTACCTTTTGCCTGCCGCTCGCTTTTTACTGGCGGACGGTGTCTTGGTCGGTGGTGGGCCAGGGGATTTCGGTGGGGGTGGTGGAGCGGGAGCGGCGGGTGCGGATGCGAGTGACGCTGCGGCGGATCGAGCGGTGGCGGGCATGGCGGCGGTCACGCAGGCTGTCGACGGCCAGCCAGCAGAGCGCGAGCAGCACCGGCAGGCCGATGACGGCCACGGTGTATCCGGCCCACCAGTTCATGACTCGTCCGGTACTCCCCGGCGTTGGATCGAAGGTGACCCGACTCTACGGCCGGTGGGCCATGATCACGCGGCGTGCCACGCGAACGGGGCCAGTGCCTCATCCAAAGGGGCGTCGGTGAGCCGGTTCGCGAACGTCGACAACGTGTAGGTGCCGACGCCCAGAACCACTTCCAGCGCGTTGCGGGCGGTGAAGCCGTGGGCCAGGAACGCCTGCAACGTCTCCTCCGGAACGGCGCCCGCGGTGTCCATGACCGCGAGCGTGAAGACGCGGAGACCGTCGAGGCGGGCATCGGGCAGCCGCTCCTGGGCGCGGAGCGCCTCGATCAGCGCGGACGGCGCCTCCTTCGCGGCCAGGATCTCCGAATGCATCGCGACGCACACGTGGCATTCGTTGCGGGCGGCCACCGTCATGACGACGACCTCGCGTTCGACCGGCGCCAGTGTCGTGGTTTCGAAGATGCCGCTCAGCTTGAGGAAACCGCCGAGCAGTTCCGGCGACGTCGCCAGTCTGCCGACCGGCGCGGGCACGTAACCGCGGTGGCGGGCGGTCGCGGCCATCGCGGCGCGCGCGGCGGCCGGGGCGGAGTCGAGGGTGTGATCGGGGAAGGCGGTCATGGTGTCTCCCGGCTAAAGTAGTCAACGTGGTTGACCAAAACGTAAACCAGGTTGTCGATTTGTGCAAGGGGCAGTGATGGCCGAACAGGGTCCGCCCGGGTACGAGCTGCCGTTGCTGCTGTTCGCCGGCTTTCGCACGCTCATCGACCGGCTGCACGCCGAGCTGGCGCGGCAGGGACATCCGGACGTCCGCCCCGCGCACGGGTTCGCGATGCAGGCGATCGGCGTCCACGGCGTGACGGCTACCGAGCTCGGGCGCAGGCTGGGAGTGTCCAAACAGGCCGCGGGCAAGACCGTCGACCGGTTGGTGGCACTGGGTTACGCCGAACGCGCGGACGATGCCGCGGACGCCCGCCGCAAGGTCGTCCGCCTTACGCCACGCGGACTCGACGCGCTGGCCCGGTCGGCCGTCGTCTTCGACGACCTCCGTGCGCACTGGGTCGCGGAAATCGGGGCGGACCGGGTGCGGGCGATGGAGGACGGACTCCGGGCCGTCGTGGCGCCGGGCGGGTTCGGCTTCGACGTCGCCGGGTGGTTCGGCGGCTGACCCCTCGAATGTCCACTGTGGACGCGGCGCGCGGCACGGCTGGTGCGTTCGGGTGAATCGTCGCTTGCTGTGTCCACGCGGGCACACTCCGGCCATACCTTGGAGTTCTCCGGGGGCCGGTGCAAGGGGGAGCCGTCGTCCGGCTCACCACCGGGGAGGGTGTCGAGTGCGCGAAACGGGGCATCGGCATTTCACCAGCGCGCTGGCCAGCGCCGAATTCCGGGCGATGTGGCTGGCCGAAGCCCTGTCCCAGGTCGGGGACCAGCTCGCGCGGGTGGCGCTGGCCCTGCTGGTGTTCGGGCGGACCGACTCGGCGCTGCTGACGGCGCTGACCTACGCGCTGACGTTCCTGCCGTCGCTGCTGGGCGGGCTGCTGCTTTCCGGGCTGGGGGACCGGTTCCCCCGGCGCACGGTCATCGTCGTGACGGACGTCCTCCGGGCCTGCCTGGCCGCGGCCATGGCGATTCCGGGGCTCCCGCTCGGGGCGCTCTGGGGCCTGGTCGCGCTGCTCACCCTGGCGGGCGCGCCGTTCAAGGCCGCGCAGCTGGCCCTGCTGCCCGACGTCCTTCCGCCGGGACGTCACGAGGCGGGCCTCGGGCTCCGGCAGGTCACCATCCAGATCGCGCAGGTGGCAGGGTTCGGGCTGGGCGGCGTGCTCGTCACCGCCGTCGGCCCCGGCGCCGTACTGCTGTTCAACGGCGGCACGTTCCTGATCGGCGCGCTGGCGGTGTTCTTCGGTGTCCGGGCGCGCCCGGCGGCGCGTCGGGACATCTCGCCGTCGAAGGACGGAGCCCGGCCGCGCGGGAAACCCGACCGCCGGATAGTGGCGATCGTCATCCTGTCGTCGCTGATGGGCCTGCTCGTCGTTCCGGAAGCGCTCGCGGCTCCCTACGCGAACGCCGCGGGGGCGAAGCCGTTCATGGTCGGACTGCTGATGGCGGCCGACCCCGTCGGCAGCGTCGTCGGCGGGTGGTGGGCGGGAAGGCGGGCTTCGGCGCCGGGGGCGCGTTCGGTGATCCTGCCCATGGCGCTGGGCGGCCTGCCACTGGCCGCTTGCGCGTTCGCGCCGGGGCTGGGGTGGACCATCGCGCTGTGGGCGGCCTGCGGCGCGCTGTGCACGGTGTACATGGTGCGCAGCCAGGCCGTGGTGATGTCCGTCGTCGACAACGCGCGGCGCGCGACGGTGATGGGCTGGATCACCACGTGCCTCTACACGTCACAGGGACTGGCGATGGCAGGGGCGGGGGTCGCCGCCGATCTGCTGGGGCCCGCGGCCTCGGTGGCGATCGCGGGCGGATTGGCCACCGTCTGCGCGGCGGGAACCATGCTCGTGTGGCGGGGAGCCCGTCCCCGGCAGGCGCCGGCCGCCGACCTGTCACTCCGCGCGTAGCGTGCGCCGGAGCATCTTGCCGCTGTCGGTGCGGGGCAGCCGATCCCGGAACTCGAACCGCCTCGGCGTCTTGAACCCGGCCAGCGCGCCGCGGCAGTGTGCCGCCAGCCGTTCGGCCAGCGCGTCGTCCGCGGCGACGCCCTCGCCCGGCTGCACCATCGCGACGACCCGCTGTCCCCATTCCTCGTCGGGTTCGCCGATCACCGCGACGTCGGCGACGTCGGGATGGCTCAGCAGCCGGGCCTCGATCTCGGCGGGGTAGATGTTGACCCCGCCGGAAAGGATCAGGTCGGTCCGCCGGTCACGCAGGAACACCCGGCCCTCGGCGTCGAGGTAGCCGACGTCGCCGACGGTGAGGAACTCGCCGGACCTGTTCGCGGCCGTCTTCTCCGGGTCCCGGTGGTAGCCGAGATCGGTGTGCACGGAGCTGAAGTAGAGCGTGCCGGTCTCGCCTGCCGGCAGCTCCGCGCCGTCCTCGCCGAGGACCTTCACCCGGACACCGGGCAGCGGACGGCCGACCGTGCCCGGCTCGGCAAGCCATTCGTCCGGCTGTACTACGGAAACCATGCCCTCCGAAGCGCCGTAGTACTCGGTGACGATCGGCCCGAGCCAGGCGAGCATCCGTTCCTTGACCTCGCGCGGGCACGGCGCCGCGCCGTGCATCACGCTGGTGAGCGAGGACAGGTCGTAGCGCGTGCGGACTTCTTCGGGCAGGCGCAGCAGGC
This sequence comes from Amycolatopsis sp. NPDC058986, assembly GCF_042741125.1. Lineage (NCBI taxonomy): Bacteria > Bacillati > Actinomycetota > Actinomycetes > Pseudonocardiales > Pseudonocardiaceae > Amycolatopsis > Amycolatopsis sp. NPDC058986. The sequence continues at coordinate 19,839 of NZ_JBHYJW010000071.1, forward strand.
GGTGGAGCATCGTCGGCACCACGTGGGTGGTGGTGACGCGGTACCGCTCGATCAGCCGCAACGTCTCTTCGGCGTCGAAACGGGACATCAACGCCACTGTGTGCCCGAGATGCAGCGCGCTGAGCGAGTACGCGCCCGGCGCCGCGTGGTACAGCGGGCACGGCACCAGGTGCACCCCGGTGCCGGGGGAAACGCCGAGCAGCTCCATCACGTGCTGGTAGTCCGGGTGCAGCGCGGGCGGCTTTCCGCTCAACGGCCGCCGCACGCCCTTGGGTCGTCCGGTGGTCCCGGACGTGTAGACCATCGTCGCCCCGGAAGTCCGGTTCTCCGGCACGGTTTCCGGTTCTTCGCTGCCCCATTTCGCGTAGTCCGACCAGTTTTCGGTGTTTCCCACCGAGAATCGGCGTTCGGCCGGTATGCCGAGTTCGTCCAAAGTGGACGTGCAGGCCGCGGCGATGTCCGCGTCCGCGATGACCACCCGTGACTCGCTGTTTTCGACGATGTAGCCGATTTCGCCGGACGTGGACCGGTAGTTGACCGGGGTGAAGTACATCCCCGCCTGGAGCGTCGCGAGCTGGACCTCGTAGTGGGGGAGTCCATTGTGGAGGATCACGGTGACGCCGTCGCCGACACCGAGACCGAGTGCGCGCAGTGCGTGCGTGAGCTGGTTGACCCTGGCCGCCAGCCGCCCGAAGCTCACCTGCCGGCCGGCGGGGTCGATGACCGCGATCCGGTCGGGGTCGGCGGTCGCGATGTCGTAGAACGTGCTCACCCGCGGCTCCTGTCGGTGATCGGCTGCCCCCTCCCTGCCAGGCTACTGTGCCGTTAGTTACGAATCCGACCACTGTCACGGCGGAAACGGGTATCTGCGAGCAGGTCGGCTGCGGCCCGTGTCCGCCTGCTTTTGGTCGGATTAGTAACTGCGCGCCAAGCCGTTCGGCCATGCTCAGCGGCGCAACGTTTCCAGGTGCCGCCGCACGACGGCGCGCATCAGGTCCGGGGTGACCCGGTCCGGGTGCGAGATGCCGCCGAGGGTCAGTCCGTCGAGCAGGGCCGCCAATCGCTCGGCCTCGAGATCGAGGTCCAGCCCGGCCCCGAGTGAGCCCCGTTTCTCCGCCTCGGCCAGTGATCTGCGGGTGAGCAGGCGCGTGCCCTCGTGCAGCTGAGCGGTCTCGGCGGCGATTCCAGGCCGGATCCGCGCGGCGGCGGAAAAGGCGAGCCACACCTCGGCCTCGGCGCGGCGGGTCTCGTCGAGCGGGAGAAGTTCGCCGAGCAGTTCGGTGGTCTGGTCCAGCGACGCCTCGCTCCCCGGTGTGGTGTCGCCGAGCAGTTGGTCGGCGCGCGCGGCGATGCGGGCGGCCGTGCGCCGCGTGAGCGTCCGCATCGCGAAGACGATCAGCTCCTCGTGGTTGGCGAAGTAGTGGCGGACCGAGCCGATCACCAGCCCGGCCTCCTCCGCGACCGCGCGCAGGGATGCCTGGTCGAGGCCGTCGCGGCGGATCACCCGGAACACGGCTTCGGCGATGGCTAGACGGCGGGCCTCGGGGTCGACGATCTTCGGCACCTTGCCTTTATAGCACGTCTTTGCTAATTTATTTAGCACGATGATGCTATAAAGGGGGGTCTTCATGAACGGCTGGGTGATCGCGGCGCTCGTGTGCGCCGGGGTGGTCGTGGTAATCGTGCGCAGGGTGCGCGGTGAGCCGTTGGTGGCGCGTGAGGTGTACGGGACACCGCTCATTTTGATCGTCATCGGGGGCAGTGGCCTGCTCAAACAGAACCTGACCGCGGTGGACGTGCTGTGGCTGGTACTCGGCTCGGCGGTCGGGATCGGGTTCGGCGCGGTTCGCGCGCGCACTACGAAGCTGTTCGAACGCGACGGTGTCCTCTGGCAGCGCTACACCGGGTGGACGTTCGCGGTGTGGGCTGTTTCGCTCGCGGCCAACTTCGGGATCGGCACGCTCGCGGTCGCGAACGGGATGCACGAGCAGGCCCGCCCGATGCCGTTGTCGATCGGGCTGAGCCTGCTCGGAGAGGCGCTGATGCTCGCCTGGCGGGCGAAGGACACCGGAGTTCCTTACGCACCACCGAGCCGGCGGGAGTTGTCGCGCCGCTAGAGTTTCGCGACCTCGCGCACGAGGAGGTCGATCTCGTCCTCGGTGTTGTAGTAGTGCGCCGACGCGCGGACCAGATCGGGCAGCTTCCGCGCGGTGAAGTCGAACTGGGCGGAGGTGCTGCTCGACACGCTGGTGTTGATCCTCGCCGCGGTCAGCGCGCGTTTGACGTCGGCGGCGGGGGTGCCTTCGAGGCTGAACGTGACGATGCCGCATTTGCGCGCGCCCTGGTCGTGCACCTGGACCCCGGGGAGTTCACCGAGCCGTTCGCGCAGGGTGTTCGCCAGCGCGCTCACCCGGGCGTCGATGGCGGGCAGTCCCCACTCCAGCGCGTAATCGACAGCCGCGCCGAGCCCGAGCACCAGCGCGGTGTTGCGCTCCCACACCTCGAATCGCTTGGCGGTCGGGTCGACGGTGTACTCGCTGGGGGACGTCCAGCTCGCCGAGTGCAGGTCGAGCATCGCGGGCTCCAGCCGGGCCCGGAGTTTCGGGTGCACGTAAAGGAAACCGGTGCCGCGCGGGCCGCGGACGTATTTGCGGCCGGTCGCGCTGAGTGCGTCGCACTTGAGCCGCCGGACGTCGAGGTCGAGCTGCCCGGCCGACTGGCAGGCGTCGAGCAGGAACGGGATCCCGGCCTGCTCGGCGACCTCGCCGATCTCCTCGGCGGGGTTGACCAGTCCGCCCTGGGTCGGCACATGGCTGACGGCGATGAGCTTGACGTCGTCGCCGATGCGGCGGCGCAGCTCCGCGACGTCGAGCTGGCCGGACTCGTCGTCGCCGATCACCTCGACCTCCACGCCGGTGCGGCGCTTCAGCTGCAGGAACGAGATGACGTTGCTGGCGTACTCCGCCTGGGACGTCAGGATCCGGTCGCCGGGGCCGAACGGGAACGAGTAGAAGACCGCTTGCCAGGACCGCGTGGCGTTTTCGGTGATCGCGATGTCGTCGGCTTCGGCGTTGAGCAGCCGGGCCACCGACGCGTAGACGGCGTCGAGCTTTTCGGACACCGCGGCGGTGGCCTCGTAGCCGCCGAGGTGGGCTTCCTCACGAAGGTGTCCGAGCACGGTGTCCAGCACGACGGCGGGCGGCAGCGCGGAGCCCGCGTTGTTGAAATGCACGACGTCGGCGCAGCCGGGCGTCTCCGCTCGGGCGCGCTCTACGTCCAGGTCCTGAATACTGGTCATACGGACTGAATACAGTACGGCCGTGCTGCATGCAATACTGCTCCCATGCCGAGGGAGCTCTTGCGTCGCGATCTCATCCAGGAAATCACCGCGCGTGTGCTCGACGGGCGGCTCGCGGCCGGGGCGCGGATCAACGAGGTGCACCTCGCGCGGGAGCTCGGCGTGAGCCGGACGCCGCTGCGGGAGGCGCTCATCGGGCTGGCCGATCGCGGGATGCTCGTGTCGGCGCCGGGACGGGGTTTCCTGGTCCCGCCGCTGGAACCCGAGGAGGCGCGGCGGCTCTACCCGCTCGTGGCGGAGCTGGAGTCGCTGGCGCTGCGCTGGACGTCGTCGTTCGACCTCGCCGGGCTGCCCGACGCGCTCGACGTCGTCGCGGAGGAGATGGCTTCGGTGCTGGATTCCGGCGGTGATCTGCTGGACGCGGACGAACGCTGGCACGCGTTGTTGCTGTCCCGCTGCGGCAATCCCCATCTGCTGCGGCTGATCGAGCAGACGAAACCGTTGCTGCGCCGCTATGACACGCTGTACTTCGGGGGAGCGCACCGCGCGGCGGAGAGCATCGACGAGCATCGCCTGATCGCGGCGTCGATCCGGGCGGGGGATCTGCCCGCGGCGTCCGACCTGCTCGTCCGGAACTGGGTGAAGACGTTGGCGTTTCTGGAAAGGGGTTGACCGTGGCGGTTTTCGCGCAGCTGAGCGACATCCATCTCGACGGCGGGGAGCGTGCGGAGGCGCGGGTGGCGGCGGTGATGGCCTACCTCGGCGGGCTCGCGCGGCCGGTCGACGCGGTGCTGGTGACCGGCGACATCGCCGACCACGGCCTGCCCGAGGAGTACCACCGCGCGGCGGAACTGCTCAAGCATTCCTCGCCGGTCCTGACCTGTCCCGGGAACCACGACGTCCGCGCCGCCTTCCGCGAGGTGCTGCTGGACGCGCCGCCGGAGGACGGTCCGATCAACAGCGCGCACGAGGTGGGCGGGACGCTGTTCGCGATGTGCGATTCGACGATTCCCGGCAGCGGCGCGGGTTTTCTCGACGACGAGACGCTGGCCTGGCTGGACTCGGTGCTCGCTTCCGGCGAAGGGCCCGCGTTCGTCGCGTTCCACCATCCGCCGGTCGAGGTCGGCGTCCCGGCCGTGGACAGGATCCGGCAGTCCGGCGAGGACCGGCTGGCCGCGGTGCTCGCGCGGCACCCCCGCGTCGTGGCGCTGCTGTGCGGGCACGTGCACACCGGCGCGTCGACGACGTTCGCCGGGCTGCCATTGCGGGTCGCGCCCGGTGTCGTCTCGGGCTCCCTGCTGCCGGCCGAACCGGGCGGTGACCGCGACTGGCCCGACGGCGGGCCGATCGAGTACGACCGGCCGCCGTCGCTCCTGCTCCACGTCCTGCACGAGGACGGGCGGCTCACCAGTCACGTGCGCTCCGTCCCGCTCTGATCCGGGGTGGCTCAAACGCCCCAATGTGGCATTGGGTGCGCTCGCCGCACCGAGGGACGCCCTCGTCGCACTCAACGCACCGAGGGCGTCCCTCGGACTTCCCCGCGCAGGCCGACGGTATCGCCTGACGGCGCGAAGCCCCGCCGGACCAACACTCCACAAAGGACTCAGCCGGGGAAGACCGGGAGGGTCAGGTGGCTGGGGTGGGCCGGGTCGTGGAAGATCTCGAAGCGGCAGGGCTTTCCGGCCACCGCCGAGACGAGCGGTTCCCCGGTGCCGTGGTTACGGGCGAACCGGGGGAAGGCGCCGCCCGCGACCTGGACCCGTAGCCGGTGCCCGCGCCGGAACCGGTACGCGGTCGGCTCCAGCTCGATCGACGCCCGCACCACGCCGTCCACATCGGACTCCGGGAAGCCGGGACGGAGCCGGAGGATGCCCTCGGTGACGTTGAGCGAGACGCCGCGACTGTCCACATCGCACAGTCGCACGTAGACATCGGCGTGGCCGAGGTCGGTGCGTACGTGGATGGTCGCGGACACCTCGCCGATGAGGTCGAGATCCGCCGCCAGCGGGGCGCCGGTGAACACGAGCACGTCCGACCGCGCTTCGACGGCCTGGTTGTCCCGCTGCTTGGTCTTCCCGGTCAGCAGCGGCCCGCCGACCGACGGCGTCGGGTCGGCCGGATCGTAGGTGAACTTCGCGGGCACCGAATCGCGCGGTACGTCCTCGCCGAGTCCGCCGACCGGCTGAAGGTGGAGCGGTTTCGCGGTGGTTTCCTCCGGCGGCCACTGGTCGAAGTCGAGCCAGCGCCCCGCCCCCTGCAGGTAGATCCGCACCGGGGCCCGCCGCAGCTGGGCGCTGTCACCGTGCAGGTGCGCGCGCAGCCACGAGATCTGGTCGGGCACGAGCACCCGGAGCATGCCGGGTTCGCCATGCGCCCACGGGCCGATGGTGATCCGCGGATTCCGGCCCGCCGCGGCCAGCGTGCGGAAATCGCGCAGCTGTTCGGCGAGGAACAGGTCGTACCAGCCGGTCACCATGCTCACCGGGGTCTTCAGCCCGGCCACTTCTTCGCGGTGGTCGACCATGGACCAGAACGGGTCGCCCGGCTCGGCGTGCGCGGTGACGTCCTGCAGGAACCGTACCGGCTTCCCGATCGCGGCGACGTCGGCGGCGGAGATCGGCAGGGTCGTCATCGCCCGCCGGGTCCGGCGGGTCTGGAACGGGTTGGGCAGCGCGGCGAACCGCTGTTCCTGTCGCCCGATCAGCGTGGACCACGACACCATGTCGTCAGCGGCCAGCGTCCCGCCGGGGTAGAAGGTCGAGATGAATTCCGACGCGGTGATCCCGAGGCACATCGCCTCCAGCGGTGGGTCGAGGTACGGCCCGAGCGCCCACTGCGTGTACCCGAGGTAACTGCCGCCCGCCATGGCCAGCCTGCCGTCACACCACGGCTGCTCCCGCAACCATGCGGCGGTGGCGAGCCCGTCCTCCTTCTCCAGGTGGAACGGCCGGAACTCGCCCCCGGAGCCGAAGGTGCCCCGGGTGCTCTGCACGACCACCTGCAGGCCGTGCCGCGCGAACGCCGCGCCGAAGATCTTGCCCATCAGCCCGCCCCTGCCGTAGGGCGTGCGGATCAGCACGACCGGCGCCGACGTGGTCCCGGCGGGGGCGTAGCGGTCGGCGAGCAGCCGGACGCCGTCGGGCATCGGTATCGGCAGCTCCTTGGTCACCACCGGCGGCGGGCCTTCGGCAGGAGGCAGGCCCAGCAGTCGGTCGACAACTCGCTCCAGCACGGATCCGCCTTTCGCCGGGTGATCTCTCCCACCCGACGCTACCCGCGGAACGCGTCCCCGTGCCGCCGTTCACTTCGAGCGATCAGGCCGTCGCGGGCGGGACCAGCCTCGCGACGGTTTCCGGGCGCAGCAGCTTCGCCAGCTCGTCCGCGGGCAGGAGTCCCTTTTCGACGACCAGTTCGGCCACGCCCCGCCCGGAAGCCAGTGCCTCCTTGGCGATCTCGGTCGCCGCCGCGTAGCCGATGCTCGGGTTGAGCGCGGTCACCAGCCCGATCGAGTTGTCGACATATCCCCGCATGACGCCGGCGTTGGCGGTGATGCCCTCGACGCAGCGCCGCGCCAGCACGAGGCAGCCCGACCGCAGATGCGTGATGCTCTCCGACAACGCGTGCAGGATGATCGGCTCGAACGCGTTGAGCTGCAGCTGCCCGGCTTCGGCGGCCATGGTCACCGTGACGTCGTTGCCGATGACCTCGAATGCGATCTGGTTGACCACCTCGGGGATCACCGGGTTGATCTTGCCAGGCATGATCGACGACCCGGCCTGCACCGGCGGCAGATTGATCTCGTTCAGCCCCGCCCTCGGCCCCGAGGACAGCAGCCGGAGATCGTTGCAGCCCTTGGAAAGCTTCACCGCGATCCGCTTGAGCACCCCGGACAGGTGCACGAAAGCGCCGCAGTCCTGCGTCGCCTCCACCAGATCCGCCGAGGTCACCAGCGGCAGGCCGGTGATCTCGCGCAGGTGACGGCACGCGGCCTCGGCGTACCCCGGCGCCGCGTTGAGCCCGGTACCGATCGCGGTCGCGCCGAGGTTGATCTCGTGCAGCAGCGTGACCGCCTCGGTCAGGCGCAGCCGGTCCTCGCCGAGCATCACCGCGTACGTCCCGAATTCCTGGCCCAGTGTCATCGGCACCGCGTCCTGCAACTGCGTGCGGCCCATCTTGAGCAGGTCGTGGAACTCGGCGGCCTTCGCCGCGTACGCGCGTTCCAGCACGATCATCGCCTCGGAGAGTTCCCGTACCGCGATGATCGTCGCGAGCCGCACCGCGCTCGGGTAGGCGTCGTTGGTGGACTGGCCGAGGTTGACGTGTTCGTTCGGGTGCAGCCGGGCGTAGTCGCCCTTCTCGTGCCCGAGCAGTTCGAGCGCGCGGTTGGCGATCACCTCGTTGGCGTTCATGTTCGTCGACGTACCGGCGCCGCCCTGGACGACGTCGACGACGAACTCGTCGTGCAGTGCGCCCGCCCGGATTTCCTTGCAGGCCGCGCAGATCGCTTCGGCGTCCGCCGGCGACAGCAGCCCCAGCTCGGCGTTCGCACGGGCCGCGGCCTCCTTCACCGCGGCCAGCGCCTCGATCAGGTGCGGATAGGCCGAGATCGCGGTGCCCGTGATCGGGAAGTTCTCCCGGGCCCGCGCGGTGTGCACGCCCCAGTACGCCCCTGCCGGAACTTCCTTGTCCCCCAGCAGATCGTGCTCGACGCGGTGTGTCATGTCTCTCCCCCCTAGGCGGCGCTGGCCAGGTGCCGCGCCAGCGTCCCGGTGACCCGCAGGCCGTCGGGTCCGTCCGTCCCCGCGAACGGTGCGAGTGCCGCACTGTCCACACCGGACAGTGCGAGCGCGGCGGCCAGCACCGGCGGCCGGGCCCGGTCGGCGCCGTCGGCGATCTTGATCGCCACCGCCGTCCCGTCCGGCAGCGCCGCGACCTGAACGGACTCGAAACCGTCCTTCGCGATCAGCCCCGGCACCGCGCGCATCAGCGCCGTGACGTCCCGCCGCGACCCGCCCACCAGCTCAGAGTGCGCCCGGATGCCGTGCGCGACAAGGGCTTCCGGGGTGCCCGATGGGGCGGTGGCGATCCGCGAAAGCGCGGTCGCCAGTCCTCGCAGCGTCATCGCGAACAGCGGCGCGCCGCAGCCGTCGACGCTCACGTGCGGGATCGGCGCGCCGGTCAGGTCCTCGACGCTGGTGGCGATCGCCAGTTGCAGCGGATGGCCGGGGTCGAGGTAGTCGTGCTCGGACCAGCCGTACTTGCGGCAGGTCGCGAGCATCGCCGCGTGCTTGCCCGAGCAGTTGTGCGCGAGCCTGCTCGGCACGCGCCCGGCGGCCACCCACTCGTCCCGCTCGACCGGGTCGAACGGGTAGTCCTCCGGGGTACGCAACGCTTCCGGGGTGAGGCCGTGCGCCGCCAGGATCGCGCGCGCGGCGTCGAGGTGGATGCCTTCGCCGGAGTGGCTGGCCGCGGCGATCGCGAACCCGGCGGGCGGCAGGCGCAGCCCGAGCCGCGCCATCGCCGCCGCCTGCAGCGGTTTCGCCGTCGAACGCGGGTACATCACGGCGTCGGGATCGCCCGCGGCGAACAGCGTCGACCCGTCCGGCGCGAGCACCACTACCGAACCGTGGTGCACGCCTTCGACCATGCCGCCGCGCATCAGGTGCACGAGCGGTTCGTGCGCGGGAACCGTGGTTCTCACAGCTTTTCCTCCGCGGCTTCCAGCACGCTCATGTCGATCCGCTTGCGCACGCAGAACCAGCCGACCACCAGCGCGACGAGGATCGCGGGCAGCGCCATCAGCGTGATCCGCCCGGTCTCGTCGAAGCCCATCAGCACCACGACCGCCGCGAGGAACACCAGCGTCGCGATCTCGGTGTAGGGCGAGAACGGCAGCCGGTAGGACGGCCGCGTCACCTCGCCGCGTTTCGCCTTGCGCACGAACAGAAGATGGCTCAGCACGATGATGGCCCAGGTGCCGAGGATGCCGACCGCGGCGAAGTTCAGCACGATCTCGAACGCGTCCTTCGGCACCAGGTAGTTCAGCCCGACACCGAGCACGCACACCGCGGCGGTGAGCAGGATCCCGCCGTAGGGGACCTGGTTCCTGTTCATCACGCCGGTGAACTTCGGTGCCGACCCCGCCTTCGACATCGACCGCAGGATCCGGCCGGTGGAGTAGAGGCCGGAGTTGAGGCTGGACATGGCGGCGGTGAGCACGACCAGGTTCATGATGCTGCCCGCCGACGGCACACCCAGATGCGAAAGCACGGTGACGAACGGGCTTTCGTTCTTGCTGTAGGAACTCCACGGCATCAGCATCGCCAGCAGGACCACCGAACCGACGTAGAAGACCGCGATCCGCCACATGATGGAGTTGATCGCCTTCGGCATGATCTTCTGCGGGTTCTCCGTCTCACCGGCCGCGACGCCGACCAGTTCGCACGAGGCGTAGGCGAACACGACGCCCTGGACGATCAGCACCATCGGCAGGATCCCGGCGGGGAAGATCCCGCCGTGGTCGGCGATCAGCTGCGGGCCGGGGGCGTGGCCGTCGATCGGGGTCTGCGTCACCAGCAGCACGATGCCGACGACCATGAAGACCACCAGTGCGGCGACCTTGATGATGGCGAACCAGAACTCCATCTCGCCGAACAGCTTCACCGACACCAGGTTCAGCGTCAGCACGACCGCGAGCGCGATCAGCGCGAGCACCCACTGCGGGATCGGCGTGAAGAACGACCAGAAGTGCGCGTACAGCGCGATCGCGGTGATGTCGGCGATCCCGGTGGTCGACCAGTTCAGGAAGTGCATCCAGCCCGCGACGTACGCGCCCTTCTCGCCCATGAACTCCCGCGCGTAGGAGACGAACGCACCCGAGGACGGCCGGTACAGGATGAGTTCGCCGAGCGAACGCACCACGAAGAAGGCGAACAGCCCGCACACCGCGTACACGATGGCGAGCGCCGGGCCCGCCTGCGTGAGCCTGCCGCCCGCGCCGAGGAACAGGCCCGTCCCGATCGCGCCGCCGATGGCGATCATGTTGATGTGCCGGGACTTCAGCGATTTGCTGTAGCCGGCGTCGCCGGCGTCGACCCGCGCCGGGGCGGCCTGTTCGGTGGTTTGGAGGGTCTCGCTCACGGTGTCAGTCGTCCTTGTCCGGGGTTTTCGCGTGGCTCGGCCGCACGATGGTGGTCAGGGCGTTTTCGACGTGCTGCAGATGCGCGGTCATCGCGGCCACGGCCGCCTCCTCCGAACCGGCGGCGATCGCCGTGACGATCCGGCGGTGCTCGACGTTGGACTGCGCGCGCCGTCCGCCGAGCTGGTTGAGGAACGACGACTGGCGGGCCAGCGCGTCGCGGATCTCCTCGATGACCTTGCCGAACACCGGGTTCCCCGATGCCTGCGCGATCGTGATGTGGAACAGCGAGTCGAGCGCCACCCAGGCGGTGTTGTCGGTCTCCGCGTCCATGCGGGTGACCAGATGGCCGAGCAGGTCGAGATCGTCGGAGCCGCGGCGCAGCGCGGCGTACCCGGCGACCGGGATCTCCACGTGGCGGCGCACCTCGAACAGGTCGCGGGCCGAATACGGCCCGAAGGTCGGGTTCTCCACCGGCCCGTTCGCGGTCACGAACGTGCCCTTGCCGGTGTGCGACATCGTCAGCCCGAGCGCCTGCAACCCGCGCAGTGCCTCCCGGATCACCGAGCGGCTGACCTCGAACTCCTTGCCGAGGCTGGCCTCCGAGGGGAGCTTGTCGCCGACCGCGTAGTCTCCCCGCTCGATGGCACGCCGGAGATGGGCCAGGACGGCTTCCATGGCGCTCACCCGACGCGGACCCTGTCCGGCTGTCTGGCTGTCAGACAGGTTCATGGGCGAGATCGTCGGGTTCGACCGTCCACATTGTCAAGACGACGGCTGGCCGCTCGGCGGGGGCGCGCGTCGGACGGGTCGCTGACCTGCGGTGATCATCGGGAATGTGGGTCAGTTCACGGCTGCGATGAGGCTCGTGAGCCATTGCGCGAGGTCGGCGTCGACGGTGCTTTCCCCGAACTGGAAGCCGTGCCGGGCGCCGGGATAACGCCGGAGTTCGGTGCGGACGCCGGCGTCGCGGGCACGTCCGGCGAACGCCGTGACGTCGTCGAGCAGGACCTCGCCCGTGCCGACCGCGAGCCACAGCGGCGGCAGGTTTTCCAGCGGCAGGTGCGCGGGGGAGTGCGGGCCGGCCGGGTCGAGTCCGCCGAGGTAGGCCCGGACGGACTCGGCGAGCACGGCCCGGCCGATGATGTCCTTGCCTTCGTTGGTGGTGAAGGACGCGCCGGGCAGCGTCAGGTCGGTGACCGGGGAGATCGCCGCGACGCCCAGCGGCACGCGGCCGCTGTCGATCAGCCGGGCCACCGCGGACAACACGATCGTGCCGCCCGCCGACTCGCCGAGGAGCACGAACGGCCCGTCGATTCCGCGGCACGCGTCGAGGACGTCCTCGATCTGCGCGGGACAGCGGTGTTCCGGCGCGAGCCGGTACGCCACCGGGACGACCCGGAGCCCGGCCGCGGCCAGCGCCTGTGCCCTGGCGGCACCGAGTTCCGGGTCGTACGAGGTGAATCCGCCGCCGTGCGCGTGGACGACGGTGACCGGCGTGGTCATGCGCGGGTCAGCGCGATGACCGGGAACGGGCGGCCGGTCTTCGCCTGGTGCTCGGTCAGCCTGCCGAACACGGCCGCCTGCGCGGCGAACAGCCGGTCGCGTTCCTCGCCGGTGATTTCGGTGGCCCGCGCCGGGAACGTCTCGCCGCCGGTCTCGACGGTGACCGCCGGGTTCGTGCGCAGGTTCCGGTACCAGTCCGGGTGTTCCGGGGCGCCGCCGTTGGCCGCGAACACCACCTGACGCTCGCCGTCGGGCAGGTACAGCAGCGGCGTCAGATGCGGTTGTCCGCTGCGCGCGCCCGTGGTGGTGAGCAGCAGCATCGGCGGCCCGTCAGCCTGCCCGCCACGCGCGCGGAAGCCGGCGATCACACGCTCGTTCATGGCTCGCAGGTCGATCTTCATCCGTCTCCTTCACTCGAACTTCAACAGTGTTGAAGTCTGCCGTGCGCACCTCCTCGCGTCAACGTGATTTCCTCCGGCGGCGTGTGCTGAAGGGGACTTTCCTCTCGTCGCATGCGAGGAAAGTCCCCTTCAGCAAATCCCGTGAGACGAACGTCCCCTTCAGTCCATGACAACGGGACAGGACGCCGCCGCCGCGTTGACCCCGATTCGGCCGTATCGGTAGCGTTACGGACCGTCAGGCTGACAACGATGTCAAAGGACGGTCATGGCGAACCGGACCCTGCGCACGTTCCTCACCACGCTCGGCGTCGCGACACTCGCGGCCACCACGATCACCCCGGCGCAAGCCGCCGTCGCGCTGGTCGCCGACCCGGTGTCCTTTGTGGACCCGATGATCGGCACCACCAACGCGGGCAACGTCTATCCCGGCGCCACGAAGCCGTTCGGGATGATCGCCTGGAGCCCGACCACGACCAAGGGCAACCAGGCGGGCAGCGGCGCGGCGGGCGGCTACCAGTACGACGTCACGCGGCTGCGCGGGTTCAGCCTGACCCACCTGAACGGCACCGGCTGCACGCCCGGCGCGTCCGGGGACGTGCCGATCATGCCGTTCCCCGGTGAAATCCGGACGTCTCCCTCGGCCGACAGCAAGGACGAGATCTTCGCCAGCGACTTCTCGCACGCCGACGAGACCGCCGAGCCGGGTCACTACCGCGTGGGCCTCGCCAACGGGACGAGCGCCGATCTCACCGTCACCGACCGAGCCGGGCTCGGCCGCTTCACCTTCCCGAAGGGCGAACCCGCGAACCTGCTGTTCCGCACGTCGAATTCCTTGCCCGGCAGCAAAAATGCCGACATCCGTATCGACGCCGAACACGCCACGGTGACCGGATCGGTCGACTCCGGCGGCTTCTGCGGACGCACCGACGGCGGCGCCGAGAACCAGCGCTCCTATTACACGCTCCACTTCAGCGTCCAGTTCGACAAGCCGGTCGTCGGCCAGGGCACTTGGGCCGACGGCACGCTGCGTCCCGGCACGAGCCGGGCGAGCGGCGGCGAGGGCTTCACCGACGCGGCGCGGCCGGGCCACGGCTCGGGCGGCTACGTCACCTTCGACCCGGCGAAGGGACCGGTCACCGCGAGGATCGGTATTTCCTATGTCAGCGCGGCGAACGCGCGGCGCAACGCCGACGCCGAGATCCCGGCGGGCACGTCCTTCGACGCCGTCCGCGGTGCCGCCCGGCGCGCGTGGCAGGGCGAGTTGTCCCGGATCGTCCTCGGCGGCGGCACGCGTTCGCAGCTCACGACCTTCTACACCGCGCTCTACCACGCACTCCAGCAGCCGAGCCTGGCCAACGACGTCACCGGTGAATACCTCGGCAGCGACGGCAAGGTCCACCGGCTGGCGAAGGGACAGCGGGCGCAGTACGGCACGTTCTCCGGCTGGGACGTCTATCGCGCGCAGGTCCAGCTTCTCGCGTTCCTCGATCCACGCCGAGCGAGCGACTACGCCCAGTCGTTGTCCAACTTCGCCGGGCAGAACGGCGGCGAATGGGACCGGTGGCTGCACAACAACGGCCCCACTCACGTGATGAGCGGTGACCCTTCGGCACCCGCGCTCGCCGGGATGTATGCCTTCGGTGCCAAGGACTTCGACGTGCGCGGTGCCTTCGACTCGCTCGTCCGGGCGGCCACCGTGCCCACCGCGAACGACACGCGCGACGCGGGTTGTCCCGTGCAGTGCGTCGGCCAGCGCCCTGGCCTCGGTGAGTACCTGCGTCTGCACTACGCCCCGGACAACGCTTGCCACTGCTGGGGTTCGGCGGCGGAAACACTCGAGGATTCCGTCGCCGACTACGCGCTTTCCGACTGGGCCGCACGCCTCGGCCGCGCGCCGGAACAGACGAACTTCCTGGCCCGCTCGGCGTACTGGCGGAACTTGATCAACCCGAAGGCGACGGCCGCGGGCCCGTACGTCCAGGCCCGCCGCGCGGACGGCGGCTGGGTGACGCCGTTCGACCCGGCTTCGGACGCCGGGTTCGTCGAGGGCAGCAGCGCGCAGTACACCTGGATGGCCTCGCACGACGTCCGCGGTCTCGTCGCCGGGCTCGGCGGCGACAAGGCCACGGTGACCCGGCTCGACGCGTTCTTCCACGACAGCGCTGGGAAATGGGCGCTGACCGGCATCGACGACCTGCACTACAACCCTGGCAACGAACCGGACATCAACGCGCCATGGCTGTACGACTACCTCGGCCGTCCGTGGCAGACGCAGGAAACGGTCCGCCAGATCGTGAACACCGTGTACGGCCCCGGCACCGGCGGCCTGCCCGGCAACGACGACCTCGGCACGATGTCGTCCTGGTACGTCTTCGCCGCGCTCGGCATGTTCCCGCAGATCCCGAGCCGCGCGGACCTCGTGCTGGCGAGCCCGTTGTTCCCGAAGGCGGTCGTACACCGCGGCAACGGCGCCACGATCACCGTCGAGGCTCCGCGCGCCTCGGCCGGCACGTTCTACGTCCAGGGCGTGCGGGTCAACGGTTCGCCGACGCCGCGGCCGTGGGTGTCGGAGGCGTTCGTGACGAACGGCGGCACGATCACCTACGACCTGGGCACCCGGCCCAACACCGGCTGGGGGACCGCGCCGGCCGACGCGCCGCCGCAGGCACCTCTTTCCTGACTGCCAGGGTGACCGGGCACACTAAGGGGAATGAGCCCTCGCAGCCGTGGCCGTAAGCCGAAAAAGCAGAAGAAGACCAAGGCACAGCGCTTCCCCCTCACCGTCGTGCCCCCGGTCGAGGAATGCGACTGCCCGGAGTGCACCGGCGAGGAAATCGACCCGGAGACCCTGATCAAGGGCTTGGCCGCGGTCGGTGAGGACCTCCGCGCGGAGGAGGACCCGCTCCAGGCGGAGGTGACGGGAGCACTCGTCGTGGCCAACAGCCAGTTCGGCGGTGGCACTGCAGAGCTGTTCCTCGACGGCCTCCTGCCGGCGATCGAAGCCGAGGCGTCTCCCGGGGCGTTGGCGCTGCTGCTGGCGGTCGGCTCGGTCGGCGACGGCAGCCTGGGCGAAGCCGCGTCGGCGGCCGCCGCCCGGCTCGTGGGCGCGGGGGTGCCGGAGCCTCGATGGGCGGCCGAACTCGGCGAGCCCGTGACGGTTTCCGGATGCAAGCGGCTCGGCGACACCCTCGGCCTTGTCGCGGTGTTCGTCGGCCACTTCCAGCGTGGTGACCGGTCACACGGCTTGGTGATCCATGTGGACAATGCGGACTGCGGCGCCGCCAGGGACATCATGGTCCTCGAAAGCCGCGACGTGTCCAGCATGGTCGACAGCATGCGTAAGGATTGCGTCGCGGCCGGGCTCGAATTCGTCGAGGAAGATCTTGAGCCCGCCGAGTTCCGCCGACAGGTCGAGACCGCACTGGACGTGCGAGAGGACCACGGTGAAGACCCGCTGGCCGCGCTGCTGCTGGACGACGAGCTGGACGAGGAATCGGAGCTGCCCGCCTACCCCGCGAACGCCATGCTGACGCGGGCCAGGCTGCGCGGCCTTCCGGAGTCGTCCAAGCCCAGGACGCCACATCCCGCCGACTGCGGTGACAGCGTGTCGTACCTGACGTCCAGGCCGCCTCTCGATCTCGGCCCTGTGGAGACGGCGGAGCTGCCGCCGAAGCGGAAGAAGACCGACGGCCCCGCGCCCGTTTACCAGCTCAAGATGAGCCTGAAGGGCGCGAAGCCGCCGATCTGGCGACGGCTGGAAGTGCGTGCGGACACCACGCTTTCCCTGCTGCACGAGATCGTCCAGATCGCCTTCGAATGGGAGCACAGCCATCTGCATGTGTTCCAGACCCCGTATGGCGATTTCGGGATTCCCGATCCGGAGCTGGCTTTCGGCGACGAAAGCGCTGTGGCTCTCGAACAGGTCGCACCCGAGGCGAAGAGCAAGTTTCGCTACCTCTACGACTTCGGTGACCACTGGGAGCACGAGATCCTCGTCGAGAAGGTGGTGGACGCCGACCCTGCCGCGACCTACCCGCGCTGCACCGGCGGCCGCCGCGCCGCCCCGCCGGAGGACTGCGGCGGGATCGGCGGCTACGAGCACCTCGCCGCGACCCTCGCCGACCCGGACGATCCGGACCACGAGTCGCAGCTGGACTGGATGGGTCTCTGCGACGGCGACGAGTTCGAGCCCGAGCATTTCAGCGCCGACGAGGTGAACGAGGAACTCGGAGAGTCCGGACTGGTCACACGGTCTTGATCACCCCGCCGTCGACGCGGTAGTCGGTGCCGGTGATGTTCGCCGCGTGCGGTGAGGCCAGGAACGCGACCAGCGCGGCGGTTCCCTCGGGCTCGGCGAGCCGTCCGGTGGTGATGCCCATCCGCCCGGGCAGCTCGGCGAGGAACGTGTCGAGGTCGAGCCCGGCTTCCCTCGCGAGGTCGCCGGCCATGCTCGACGGGTCCGACCAGTTCTGGGTGCGGGTCGGACCGGGGCTCACGGTCACCGCGCGGACGCCGTGGCGGCCCAGTTCCTCGGCGAGTGCCTTGCTGACGTTGGTCAGCGCGGCCTTGGCCCGCGCCTTACTCGATCGGGGGATGCGTGAACCGGGCGCCGATCGACGACATCGTGATGATCACACCCCGGCGTTCGACGACGCTCGGCAGGACCGCGCGGGTGACCCGGACCGCGCTGAACAGGTTCAGCGCGAACGTCTCCTGCCAGGCGTCGTCGTCGATGTCGGCGAACCGCTCGTCGTGCCCGATCCCGGACCGGATCCGCCGAGGTTGTTGACCAGGATGTCGACGCCGCCCAGCACGTCGAGGGCGCGAGCGCCCAGCGTCCTCGCGCCCTCGCGCCCTCGCGGGTCGACAGGTCCGCGGTCACGGCGGTGACGTCCGGGGCGAGCGCGGCCAGCTCGGGGGTGACGGTGCGCGCCGCCGCGACCACGCGCACGCCCTCGGCGGCCAGTGTGCGGACGATGGCGAGCCCGATGCCCTTGCTGCCGCCGGTGACCACCGCGGTCTTCCCCGCCAGACGCAGGTCCATGATCTCTCCCACTTTCTTGAACTAGAGTTACAAAACTAGGGTGCGCTGAAACGGCTCCCGGGCAGGAGCCGGTCAGAGTGCGCGAAGCGCCGTTTCGGCGAGGCCGCCGAGCCGCTGGGGATCGGGGTCGGCCTTGGCCAGCACGCGGATCCCGTTGATGGTCGTGAGCAGGAAGGCCGCGAGTGCGGCGGCGTCGAGGTCCGCCGCGATCTCCCCGGCCCGCTGGCCTTCCTTGATCGTGTCGCGGAAGGCCCGCTCCTGCTCGTCGAAGATGCGGCGTACCAGCATGTTCACCGTGTCGTCCCGGTCGGCGAACTCGACGGCGGCGTTGGCGGCGAGGCAGCCGCGACGCTGATCGTCGGCGAGTGCGGTGTCGACGACCAGGCGCAGTGCCGCCCGGATCCGGTCGCGGGCAGGGCCGGGGGCGTCGAGTGCTTCGAGCAGCCGGGCCGTCTCGGTCTTCCGGTAGCGCCGCAGCGCGCGCTCGTAGAGGCCGTGCTTGCTCTCGAAGGCGTTGTAGAGGCTGCCGCGCCCGATTCCGAGCGCGTCGACCAGTTGCTGAGGTGTGGTCCCGGCGTACCCGTTCGTCCAGAACACATCCATCGCCTGGTGTACGGCGGTGTCGAGGTCGAAGGACTTGGGGCGGGCCATGGAGGCAAGCTAGCCGATATTGGAACTGGAAGTCAAATATTTCCCGCCGGTCCGGGTCCGCATGTCGGATGGGCAACGCGGCCCGCGAGGCGCAGAATGAGGCCCTGCGCGGGCCCTCGGGCGAGGGCATAGGGTGGAGGGCCCGAGCCGCCGCAGATCGCCGGGACCCGTCCGTCTTAGGGGAGGTTTTCGCTGGTGTCGAACGATTCTTTCGTCCACCTGCATGTCCACACCGAGTATTCGATGCTCGATGGTGCGGCGAAGATCGCTCCGTTGTTCGGGGAGGCGGCGCGGTTGGGGATGCCCGCGGTGGGGATGACCGATCACGGGAACATGTATGGCGGGGACGAGTTCTATCAGCAGTCGCGCAAGCATGGCATCAAGCCGATCATCGGGATCGAGGCGTATATCGCGCCGGAGTCGCGGTTTCACAAGAAGCCGGTGTTCTGGGGGCAGGCGAATCAGCGGGGTTCGGATGAGTTCGGTGAGGGTGGTGACGTGTCGGGTGGTGGTGCGTATACGCACATGACCATGCTGGCGCGGAACGCCACCGGGCTGCGGAATCTGTTCAAGCTGTCGTCGCTGGCCAGCATGCAGGGGTATTACCGGAAGCCGCGGATGGACCGTGAGCTGATCTCGGAGAACCACTCCGGGATCATCGCGACGACGGGGTGCCCCTCGGGTGAGGTGCAGACCCGGCTCCGGCTGGGCCAGCGCCAGGAGGCCATCCAGGCGGCGTCGGACTACAAGGACATCTTCGGCGCCGACAACTTCTTCCTCGAGCTGATGGACCACGGCCTGCCGATCGAACGGTCCGTGCGCGAAGGCCTGCTCGAGGTCGGCAGGCTGCTCGACCTCAAGCCACTGGCCACCAACGACTCGCACTACGTAACCAAGGACCAGGCCGACACCCACTCCGCGCTGCTGTGCGTGCAGGCGGGCAAGACCCTCAACGACCCGACCCGGTTCAAGTTCGACGGGGACGGTTACTACCTCAAGTCGGCGGCGGAGATGCGGGAGTACTGGGACAAGGAGGTCCCCGGTGCCGCCGACTCCACCCTGCTGATCGCCGAGAGCGTCGAGTCCTACGAAGACGTCTACGCCCACAAGGACCGCCTGCCGTTCTTCGAGGTTCCCGACGGCTACGACCAGCCGTCCTGGCTGCGGGCCGAGGTCGAGCGCGGCTTGAAGTGGCGGTTCCCCGAGGGCGTGCCCGAGGGATACCACGAGCGCATCGAGGTCGAGCTCGACGTCATCATCGGCAAGGGCTTCCCCGCCTACTTCCTCATCGTCGCCGACCTCATCAACTACGCGCGCCGGGTGGGCATCCGGGTCGGTCCCGGCCGTGGTTCCGCCGCCGGTTCGCTGGTCGCGTACGTGCTGGGTATCACCAACCTGGACCCGATCCCGCAGAAGCTGCTGTTCGAGCGGTTCCTCAACCCCGAGCGCGTCTCGATGCCCGATATCGACATCGACTTCGACGACCGCAGGCGCGGCGAGATGATCCGGTACGCCACCGACAAGTACGGCGTCGACAAGGTCGCCCAGGTCATCACGTTCGGCACCATTAAGACGAAGGCGGCGATCAAGGACTCCGCCCGCGTCCACTTCGGACAGCCCGGCTATTCGATCGCGGACAAGATCTCCAAGGCGCTGCCGCCGCCGATCATGGCCAAGGACATCCCGCTGTCCGGCATCGTCGACTCCAAGCACGAGCGCTACGGCGAAGCCGCCGAGGTCCGCGCGCTGGTCGAGACCGACGAAGAGTGCAAGACGATCTTCGAGACCGCCCGCGGTCTCGAAGGCCTGATCCGCAACGCCGGTGTGCACGCCTGCGCGGTCATCATGTCCAGCGAGCCGCTGACCAACGCGATCCCGCTGTGGCAGCGCGACGACGGTTCGATCATCACCGGCTGGGACTACCCGTCGTGCGAGGCCATCGGCCTGCTGAAGATGGACTTCCTCGGCCTGCGGAACCTCACCGTCATCGGTGACGCCATCGACAACATCAAGGCCAACCGCGGTATCGACGTCGACCTCGACACCCTCGACGTCACCGACGAGGAAACCTACAAACTGCTGTCCCGTGGTGACACGCTCGGTGTGTTCCAGCTGGACGGCGGGCCCATGCGGGACCTGCTGCGGCGCATGCAGCCGACCCAGTTCGACGACATCGTCGCGGTCGGCGCGCTGTACCGCCCCGGTCCGATGGGCATGAACGCGCACAACGACTACGCCGACCGCAAGAACGGACGGCAGAAGGTCAAGCCCATCCACCCCGAGCTCGACGAGCCCCTGCGGGAGATCCTGGCCGACACCTACGGCCTGATCGTCTACCAGGAGCAGATCATGCACATCGGCCAGAAGGTGGCCGGGTACTCGATGGGCCGCGCGGACGTGCTCCGCCGCGCGATGGGCAAGAAGAAGCAGGAAGTCCTCGAGAAGGAGTTCGAGGGCTTCGAGGCCGGGATGAAGGCGAGCGAGCTGGTCCCCGGTGGGTTCTCCTCCGAGGCCATCAAGGCGCTGTGGGACACGATCCTCCCGTTCGCCGGGTACGCGTTCAACAAGAGCCACGCGGCCGCGTACGGCCTGATCTCGTACTGGACCGCGTACCTGAAGGCGAATTTCACCGCGGAGTACATGGCGGCGTTGCTCACCTCGGTCGGTGACAACAAGGACAAGTCGGCGGTGTATCTGTCGGAGTGCCGCCGGCTGGGGATCAAGGTGCTGCCGCCGGATGTCAACGAGTCGGCCCTGCGGTTCGCGGCCGTCGGGGACGACATCCGGTTCGGGCTGGGTGCCGTCCGCAACGTGGGTGCGAACGTGGTCGAGTCGATCATCAAGACCCGCGAGGAGAAGGGGAAGTACTCCTCCTTCACCGACTTCCTGGACAAATCGGAGCTGGTGGCCTGCAACAAGCGGGTCATCGAGTCGCTGATCAAGGCCGGTGGGTTCGACTCGATGGGCCACCCTCGCCTGTCGATGATCCAGGTCCACGAAGACGCCGTCGAAGCCGTCGTCCCGCTCAAACGCCAGGAAGCCATGGGCCAGTTCGACCTCTTCGGGTCGTTCGGGGACGAGTCGGCCGAGGACACCGCGAGCGTGTCGTCCTCGTCGCCGCTGGCGCACCTGAAGTTCGGCGAGGAGGAGTACCCGCGCAAGCAGCTGCTCGCCTACGAGCGGGAAATGCTCGGGCTCTACGTCTCCGCGCATCCGCTCGACGGCGCCGAACGCATCCTCCGCAAGCACGCGCCGAGGCCGATCGCGGCACTGCTCGCCGACCCGCCGAAGGAAGGCGAGGTGGTGATCTCCGGGCTGATCACGTCGCTGGAGCGGCGGGTCAACAAGAAGGGCGAGCCCTGGGCCATCTGCACGGTCGAGGACATGGACGCCGCGATCGAGGTGCTCTACTTCCCCAAGTCGTACGCGTTGTTCGCCGCCGACCTGATCGAGGACAACGCCGTCCTGGTCAAGGGCAGGGTGAACTGGCGCGAGGACAAGATGTCGGTGTTCGGCGGCGGGCTGGCGACCCTCGACCTGTCCGACATCGCCAACGGCGAGGACGAGCCACCGCTGGTCCTCCTCGCGGCGGCCGAGAAGATCGACCAGTCGGTAGTCAGCGAGCTGAAGTCGACATTGCTGGCGCACAAGGGCGAAACCCCGGTGCACCTCAAGCTCGTCGGGCAGAAGCAGCAGACGGTGTTCGCGCTCTACGACTATCCGGTCAAGGTCACCTCGATGCTCATCGGTGAGCTGAAGGGGATCCGCGGGATCACCGCGAACAGCTGATGGCGGAGGCTTACGAACCCGATCCGCGACGGTGGAAAGCGCTTGCCGTCACCCTCGCGGCCGGGTTCATGGGCCTGCTCGACGTCAGCATCGTCAACACCGCGCTGCCCTCGATCCAGCGGAACCTGCACGCCTCCAACGGCGCCATCCAGTGGGTGGTCTCCGGCTACGCGCTGACGTTCGGGCTCGTCCTGGTCTCCGGCGGACGGCTCGGCGACGCGCTCGGCCGTCGCCGGATGTTCCTGTTCGCGCTGGCCGCGTTCGTGGCGACCAGCGCGTTCGCCGGGGCGGCGCCCGACGAGACCACGCTGATCGTGGCCCGGCTGTTGCAGGGCTGCGCCGCGGGCATGCTCACCCCGCAGAACAGCGGCATGATCCAGGAACTGTTCCGGGGTGCCGAGCGCGGACGCGCGTTCGGCATGTTCGGCGCGGTGGTCGGGATCTCGACGGCGGTGGGGCCGGTGCTCGGCGGCGTCATCCTCGCGGTGTTCGGCGATCCGGACGGCTGGCGCTGGGTGTTCTACGTCAACGTGCCGATCGGCGTTGTCGCGTTCGGGGCCGCGTTGCGGCTGCTGCCCAAGACGCCGCCACGCAAGGTACGGCTGCGCAGCGAGATCGACTTCGTCGGCATCCTGCTGCTCGCCGTGGCCGTGCTCGGCGTGCTGCTGCCCCTGGTGGAGTCCGAGCAGGGCGGGCTGTCCCGGCTGTGGTGGCTGTTCGGCATCGCGGTGGTGTTCGGCTTCGCGTTCGTCCGCTGGGAACGCACGAGGGTCCGCCTCGGCAGACCGCCGCTGCTCGACATCCGGCTGTTCACCGGCACTCCGGGCTACGCGCCGGGCGCCGCGGTCGGCACGCTCTACTTCTGCGGGTTCGCCGGGATCTGGCTCGTGTTCGCGATGTTCTTCCAGAAGGGGCTCGGCTACACGCCGCTGCAGTCCGGGCTGGCGGTGACGCCGTTCGCGCTCGGCTCCGCGGTGGCCGCTGCCGTGGCGGGCAGGCTGGTACCGCGCTGGGGACGGCGGCTCACCGTCACCGGGCTGTCCATGGTCGCTGCCGGGATGCTCCTGGTCGCGCTGCTCGCCACGCTGGTCCCGCCGTCGCTGACCGGCGTCGTGTTCATCGCTCCGCTGCTGTTCGCCGGTATCGGCGGCGGCATGGTGATCTCGCCGAACACGACGCTGACGCTGGAATGCGTGCCGCCCAGCATGGCGGGCGCGGCCGGGGGAGCGTTGCAGACCGGCCAGCGGATCGGCACCGCGATCGGCACGGCGGTGCTCGCGTCGGTCTTCGAATCCGTGGTGGGTGCGGCACCGGGCCGGTTCCCGCTCGCCCTGTCCGTCGCGATGTGCTGCGCGGCCGTCGTCACGTGTGCCGCGCTCGTCCTCGCCGTCCTCGAACTGCGGGCCCGCCGGGCCAGGGCGGTGCTCACCCAAGGTGACAAGGATCGGCGCGACGCGGAAACCTCCGCCGCGGACATCCAGCGCGGCTGAACTGTCCGGTCCCTTACCTCAGCGTGCCTAAACTACTCAGCGCATAATCATGCTGCTCCATCCGGGTGACAGCGTCCCGGAACCACTGGTGCTACTCAGAGCAACCGGGTAGACCTAACGGGGCCTTCAGTGCGCCACTTTGATTACCTACAGTGGCAGCCCGATCGGCCTCCTGGGGATGGGGTGACCGGTCTGGGCGACGGGGTGTTCGGGGTGCGAGGGAATGGACACCGCTGTCACCTCCGGAGAAAGCGCGTCGGCGTCCGCGGGGGACCGTCCGGCGCCAGCTCGGAGGAGCCATTTCGGGTATCGGTGAGCGCGAAGGCATTGGAGCGGGCCCGGGTGAGGGGGAACCGGGCCCGCTCACCTTTCTCCCGGTGTCGCGCTCGCTCCCGCGGCCCGGACGTGTTGGGATGGCGGTGTTCGTGATCATCCCGAGCACAGGGAGCGCCGATGTCGGAGGAGTCCGCGCGACCGGGTAACCGGATCAGGGTGTGGTACCGGCCCATGCGGTCACGGGACAGTGACGAGCACCATCGCGTCGCCACCCCGCTGGAGCTGCTGTTCGACCTCTGTTTCGTGGTCGCGGTCGGCCAGGCGGGCGCGCAGCTGCACCACGCGTTCACCGAGGGACACTTCGGGCACGGGGTACTGAGCTTCGCGCTCGTGTTCTTCGGGATCTGGTGGGCCTGGCTGAACTTCAGCTGGTTCGCGTCCGCGTTCGACACCGACGACGTGCCCTACCGCGTCACGACCCTGGTGCAGATCGGCGGCGGGCTGACCGTCGCGGCCGGCGTGGAGAGCGCGTTCGACGGCGATTTCCGGGTGATGGTCATCGGCTACGTGGTCATGCGGCTGGCCTTGGTCACCCAATGGCTGCGTGCCGCCCGGTCCTCGCCCGAGCTCCGGGTCACGGCCCTGTGGTACGCCGCCGGGATCACGATCTGCCAGGTGCTGTGGGTCGTGCGCCTCGCACTGCCCGACGCGATCGCGTTCCCGGCGTTCTTCGTCATCGTGCTTGCGGAACTGGCCGTGCCGATGCTGGCCGAGAGCCGGGCCGGGACCACGTGGCACCCGCATCACATCGCCGAGCGGTACGGCCTGTTCACCCTGATCGTGCTCGGCGAGACGGTCCTCAGTGCGACGAACGCGATCCGGGAGGGGATCAAGGAGGGGCACGTCGGGAACCTGGTGGGACTGGCCGTCGCCGGACTGGTCCTGGTGTTCTCGTTGTGGTGGCTGTACTTCGACCAGCCGGGACACCGCAGGCTGAGCGGGAACCCCGGCATGCTGACGACGATGAGCTGGGGCTACGGCCACTACCTGATCTTCGCCGCGGCGGCCGCGGTCGGCACCGGTCTCGAGGTCGCCGTCGACTACGACACCCATCAGACGCATATCGCCGGACTCGCCGCCGCTCTGGTGACCACCGTGCCGGTCGCGCTGTTCCTGCTCAGCGTCTGGCTGCTGCACATCGGCCCGACCAACGAATGCCGCCCGATCGCCATCGGCTTCCCGGTGACGGCGGTGCTCGTGCTCGCGGCCTCGTTCACGCCGGCGCCGATCCACGTGACCGCGGTGCTGGCCGCCGCGCTCGTGGGTCTCACCGTCGTCGCGACCCACGGGGAGCCCGAGCCGTGACATCGACGCAGGTCAGCGCGTCGGCGCGTACTTAAGGGACCCCCCTGTTCAGGCCCCTCCGAGGGCGTGTAAAGTTCTTCAAGTCGCCAGGGAGACCGGGCGGCCACCGGGGCCACGAACCAAGCTCCCACGCAAGTGGTAGAGTGGGTGGTCCCAAACCGGAGAGCACATCCAAACCCTTGAGAAGCGCGAGTTTCGCGGGGTATACGGTGCGCCCTCGGGATACAAAGCTTGATGAATATCGCTTGAAGCAATTCAGTGTGTTGCTTGAGAACTCAACAGTGTGCTAGTGAACTAAGCCAGTAGAGCTTATTGTTTGAA
>NZ_JBHYJW010000072.1:0-41781 GCF_042741125.1 Amycolatopsis sp. NPDC058986
GAATGCCGTTAAGGCCACCTTACGGGCGTCAGACGCCCGTAAGGTGGCCTTAACGGCACGTGGGAGAAGCGTGGCTCAGCCGTACTGCGTCGAGCAGACCGACGAGCCTTCGAGGTAGCCCTTCCGCAGCGATTCGACCCGGTCGAAACCGCTGGCGGGGCGGTTGCCGTTGACGTCGGCGGAGACGAGGCTCTCCGGCATCAGCAGATCCGCGATCGCCTCGTCGAGGTCACCCGCGGACAGCCGCAGGACCTGCCCCTGCTTGTTCGATGCGGCAGCCCAGGCACCCACCAGGCAGGACGTCCGCAGGCCCGCGTTCGGGTTGTCCAGCGAGGCGCCGACGCCCTTCTGGATGCCCAGCGCGTAGCGGGACGCGACCTCGGCGAACGCCGCGAAGTCCCCCATCCCGCCGCGGGTCTGGCCCTTCTGCTCGGCCTTGCGGTCCACCGGCTGCGCGATCTGGTTCAGCTTCGCCATGTCGATGCTGACGGTGTTGTTGTCCGGGCAGTACGACGCGGGCGGGGTGCTCTTGCCGTTCGAGCAGCTGCCGCCCCCCTCGACGATCTCCGGCGCGGCGACCCCGGCGCCCTTGAACGCCTCGTCGAGGCTCTTCTTCAGCAGCGCGAGCAGCTGACCGTTGAACTTCTCGTCGCCCTTGCCGGTGTCCTTCTTGTCGAAGGGGCGCTCGGTGAGGCGGGCCTTGACGTTCTCGGCGTTCATCGCCGCGCATTCCTTGGGGCCCTTGGTGAACCCGGTCTGGAAGGCGAATGTGCGGTCGAAGGCGGTGCCGTGGGCCTGCTGATCGCTGCCGCTGGTGCCCGCGGAGTCGCGGATGAAGAACATCGCGGCCATCACCTGGTTGAGGCCCTCGGCGGTGGACACCTGGTAGAACTTGCTCTTGTCCTCGGCGACCCACCGGAAATAGCCGCCCGCGAAGCAGTCGGCCTGCTGTTCCTTCACCACGGTCGGCGTGGCCTTGGTGACCCCGGCCTTCTCGCCGAGCCGGTACTGGATGGCGTGGCCGAACTCGTGCGCGAGCACGGTCACCACCGACATCGGGCCGAACCGTTCCCGCAGCGACGGCAGCAGCACGCCGCGGTCCCACGCCACCGAGTCGTCCGGCGGGCAGTAGAAGGCGTTGACGAGCCCCTTGACGCTGCCGCACTCGGTCTTCTGGGTGTCGCGCTTCGCGTCGTAGGACAGCAGCGACTTCACCGGCTTGAACGGCTGGCCGCCGAAGTTCGCCGGGAGCTGATCGGTCCAGTACGCCTGCACATCGGCGATCGCGGCGGTGGCGAGCTTGTCGTCCTCACCGCCGTCGGCGTTCTTGACGTCCAGGTCCGGCGTCGGCGCACCGGACTTCAGGCCGCTCTCGAAATGCGTCACCGGCAGACCGGCGACGCTGCCCGCGCCCGTGTCCGCCGACGAGCCGGACGAGCTGCCACCGCACGCGCTCAAGCCCAGGACGGCCACCGTGACGACGGCGATCAGAGCCGGGCGGCGAAAGCCCCACCCTCCCCCTTGGATCATGTTCACTCGCTTCACATCGATTACACGGGCAGGCAGGACCCTACCCAGTGATCACCGGCCGCGTGGACATACCAAGGAGTTTTTCTCTTCGGATCGGTATCTACCGGCACAGCATCCCCGAACTGTGTACGGGGGAGCCGCTCCCGATATGGTCGGTGACCATGCGTGCAGTCCGCCGGTTCACCGTCCGCGCGAGCCTGCCGGAGCCGTTGACCGGCCTCGGTTCCCTCGCCACCAACCTGCGCTGGACCTGGCATCCGCCGACCCGCGACCTGTTCGCGTCGATGGACGCCGAGCTGTTCAACGCCGTCCGGGATCCGCTGCGGATGCTCACCGCGCTGCCGCCGGAGCGGCTGGAAGAGCTGGCCAAGGACGAGGAGTTCCTCGCCCGCGCACGGGACTCCGTCGCCGATCTCGAGCGCTACCTCACCGAGCCGCGCTGGTATCAGCGGCGCGAGGACGCCGACCTCCCGCGGGCGGTGGCCTACTTCTCCATGGAGTTCGGCGTCACCGAGGCCCTGCCGAACTACTCCGGCGGGCTGGGCGTGCTCGCCGGGGATCACCTCAAGGCCGCGTCCGATCTCGGCGTACCGGTGATCGGCGTCGGGCTGCTCTACCGCGCCGGGTACTTCCGGCAGTCGCTGTCGCTGGACGGCTGGCAGGTCGAGCACTACCCGGTGATCGACCCGAACGCGTTCCCGCTGGAACTGCTGACCGAGGACGGGAAACCGGTGCTCGTCGGTGTCGCGATGCCGGGTGGGCGGGAGCTGCGCGCGCAGATCTGGAAGGCCAGGGTCGGCCGCGTCCCGCTGCTGCTGCTCGACACCGACACCGACGCGAACGACGACGACCTGCGCGCGGTCACCGACCGGCTCTACGGCGGCGACGCCGATCACCGCATCCGGCAGGAGATCCTCGCCGGGATCGGCGGATTCCGCGCGGTGCGGAAGTACTGCGAGCTCACCGGGCATCCGCAGCCCAGGGTCTTTCACACGAACGAGGGACACGCGGGATTCCTCGGGCTCGAACGTGCGCGGGAGATCATCCAGGCGGACGGGCTGGCGTTCGAGGAAGCGCTGCCCGCGGTCCGCGCGGGCACCCTGTTCACCACGCACACCCCCGTCAGCGCGGGCATCGACCGGTTCCCGGTGGACGTCGTCCAGCGGTACTTCACCGACGGCAGGCTGGTGCCCGACGTCGACCTGCGCCGGGTGCTGGCGCTCGGCGCCGAGGACAACCCCGGCCTGTTCAACATGGCGCACATGGGCCTGCGGCTGGCGCAGCGCGCGAACGGCGTGTCCCAGCTGCACGGGCGCGTCACCCGGCGCATGTTCTCCCGGTTGTGGCCGGGATTCGACGACGCCGAGGTGCCGATCTCCTCGGTGACCAACGGCGTCCACGGGCCGACCTGGGTCGCCCGCGAGCTGAGCGCGCTCCTCGGCCGCGACCACGAGGAGTGGGGGCTCGACGGCAATGGCGGGAAACCGCTCCGTGAAGGCGTTTCCGACGCCCAGCTCTGGGAGCTGCGACGCGAACTGCGGGAGAAGCTCGTCTTCGAGGTCCGGCGGCGGGTGCGCGCGGCGTGGCTCCAGCGCGGCGCCTCACCGCTCGAACTCGGCTGGGTCGACTCGGTCTTCGACCCGGACGTGCTGACCGTCGGCTTCGCCCGGCGTGTCCCGACGTACAAACGCCTGACGCTGATGCTGCGCGACCCGGACCGGCTGCGCGCGCTGCTGCTCGACGAGCGGCGTCCGATCCAGCTCGTCGTCGCCGGGAAGTCGCATCCGGCCGACGAGGGCGGCAAGCAGCTCATCCAGCAGATCGTCCGGTTCGTCGACGATCCGGCCGTGCGGCACCGGATCGTGTTCCTGCCCGACTACGACATGTCGATGGCGCGCTACCTCTACCGCGGTTGCGACGTCTGGCTCAACAACCCGGTGCGACCGCTGGAGGCCTGCGGGACCTCGGGGATGAAGTCGGCGCTCAACGGCGGGCTCAATCTGTCCATTCGCGACGGTTGGTGGGAGGAGTGCTACGACGGCAGCAACGGCTGGGCCATCCCGAACGCGGACGGCGTGACCGACCCGTTGCGCCGTGACGATCTGGAGGCCGCGGCGCTCTACGATCTGCTCGGCCAGCAGATCGCACCGCTGTTCTACGACCGCGACGGCGGGGGCGTCCCCAACGGCTGGCTGTCCATGGTGTGGCACACGCTGGAGACGCTCGGGCCGCGGGTGCAGGCCGCTCGGATGGTGCGCGAGTACGTCGAATCCGGCTACCTGCCCGCCGCCCGGATGGTCGCCGCCGCGACCGGGGACGGTTACCGCGGCGCGCTTTCGCTCGCCGACTACCGCACGAAACTCGAGGTCGCGTGGCCGCGGGTGCGGATCTTCGACTCCGAGCTGCTGGTCGAGGACCGGCAATCGCTGGTCGTCGGCACCGAGGTGACCGTGCGGGCGCGGATCGACCTCGCCGGGCTCGATCCGTCCGAAGTGGACATTCAGGCCGTCGTCGGGCGCGTCGGCGAGGACGACGAGCTGAGCGAGACCGTCACGGTTCAGATGACCGGCGACGGCATCGGCGCCTTCGCCGCGCGGTTGCGGCTGCCGCGGTCGGGTTCGGTGGGCTACACCGTGCGCGTACTGCCGAAGCACCCGTTGCTCGCGACGTCCGCGGAGTTGTCGAAGGTGGTCCTGGCGTAATCGCCCGCACGGCGAATCACGGCGAGGAGGGGGTGACGTTCCCGCCGGGGTGCGGCGGGCCCACCAGCGTGACGTCGCGGGGCTGGTAGCCGTCGAAGTAGGGCATCGGCAGGTGGGTGAGAACCAGCATGATCGCGGCCAGCGCACCGAACCGGGGCAGGTCGAGTTCGTGTCTGCCCTGCCGGAGCCACAGCACGAGCACGAAGTTGGTGATGAGCAGGAATCCCCATCGGGCCTCGTCCCAGCCGCCGAAGGCGAGCAGCACCGGGGCCACCATCGCGGCGAGCGGCAGCAGTGCCGCCGCCGAAGGCCGGTGCAGCATCAGGAAACCGGCCACCACCACCAGCAGGATCGGCAGCAGGTAGAGCAGGACGTCGGTGATCGAGTAGAGCTGCCAGCTCTGCGCCTGGGTGCGATCGAACAGCCCGAGCGCGTCCGCTCGGTGCGGGAACCCCGCTTCCGCCAGCACCCGCTGGAACCGCTGCGTCGCACCCACCCCGGCCGGCGGCACCGTCAGTACCACCAGTCCGGCGACCGCAGCCGGTGCGAGAACCGCGCAGGCCTTCCGGAACGAGACCTTCCGCAGGAGCACGAACCCGAAAACGGGAACCACCGTGAGCAACGCGATTTCGTGCGTCAGCACGGACGCCACCATGAACGCACCGGCGACCATCGGCCGATCGCGGCGCAGTGCCCACAAGGCGGCGAACAGTGTCAGGTACAGCACCTGGTCGAGATAGCCGATCTCGTGGAAAAGGTAACCGCCGGTCGGCAGCAGCAACCAGCCGATGATGAGGAATCGCCTGCTCACCGAGGAAGTCCGGAAGAACGCGACGACCAGCACCGCAAGCAGCAGCCCGAGCACGGCGAAGGCGGCGACGGCGTACACCGCGTAGTGGTACCCGAACAACGCCGCGAACGGACGCAACACGGTGCCGACGAGGAATCGGCGGTGAAAACCGTCGGTCAGCGAAACGGATTCGAGCGTTACGGCCCAGTCCGACGGCGACCGGAATCCGGTGTAGGCCGCGAGTGGCAGCACGACCAGGAACACCGCCGTGGCCGGCGAGAACAGGCCCTGCCCGCGGATTCTTGCCCGTGACGGGGGGACTTCGAGCGGTAAAAGGGCGCGCGAGGGCCCGGCGGGAATGGTGTCCATAAAGCCAGAATCCTTTTCTGGAGAGGAAAATACCGAGAAGGCTCAGCGATTCACGACGGTCCGGCGATAGTCACGGATTCCGGCGACGGTCAGCGCCACGACGATTGCCCCGGCACAGCAGACCTGCGCGATCACCATCGCGCCGAACGGGATGACCCCGTTTTTCAGTACCAGGTTCTGGATCATCACCAGGGCGATGCACAGGGCCAGTGCCAGTGTCCACCCCGGGCGTTGTCCGGTGCGGCGCCGGAGCAGCAGGTAGCCGGCTCCGGCGATCGCACACAGCCAGACGAGCGGGGACAATCCGTCGATCTGGCTCAGATCGCCCGGGAGACCGAACCTGAGCGCGAGGGCGGGGGCGAGAACCAGGCTGCCACCGACGGCCCACCACCACGGCCGCGCCGGTGGCAGCGGGGCGTCGGTGTGGAAGGCCAGCAGCACCAGCACCAGTGGGAGCCACTGTGGAGCGAAATACGCGATCAGCTCGGGGCCGAGGTCGGACGAATGCTTGGCCAGGAACCAGATCGCGCCCGCGGCCAGTATCGCACCGGCAGCGATCCGTGCCATGCGGCGCCACCCGTCCACCAGCAGCGCGAGCGGAATCAGCGCGACCGCCAGCAGGACGAGGTCCTTGCGCAGATCGGACGTCAGCGCCGCGCGGAAGCTCCCGGGGTAGCCGTTGGAGAATCTGATCAGCGCCCAGAGTGTGTCGCCGGTGTGGCAGGCGGATCTGAGCACGCCCCAGAGCAGGCCGAGAAGCGCGACCTGCCGCACCAGATCGCCGAGGGCGATCGTGCGCGCGGGTGCCGCCCTGGCCGCCAGCCGGGTGCGCATGCCCAGTGCCAGCATGGCCCACAGTTCGCTCCACAGTGCCGCGCGCGCCCGCTCGCCGTGCAAGTCGAGCAGGGTGCCGACCATCTCGTCGCCGCGTTCGGCGCGGTACCACGCCGGGAGCACGCGCACCAGCGTGCGGTACCGGACTTCGGCGTTGATCATGCCCGCACCTCCGCGGATCGGGGCCATTGGCCGCGGGCTCGCAGGACGGTGCTGGCGACATCGACGTTCGCGGCCAGCCGCCGGGTCTGCTCGGCCAGCGCCGCGCTGCCCGCACCGGTCAGCCGGTAGTAGCGCCGGAGCCTGCCCTGGTGGATCTCCTCCCGGTCTGGCTCGGCCCAGCCATCGCCGACCAGGCGATCCAGCACGCCGTAGAGGGTGCCGACCCGCAGGCGCACTCGTCCCTCGGACAGCTCCTGGACCCGCTGGACGACCCCATAGCCGTGCCGGGGCTCGTCCGCCAGCGCGATCAGCACCAGGAAGGTCTGCTCGGACATACTCCGCTCCACCATGGGTCCACATATATCAGAAGACGATATATAGCGGCGTGCGTTGCTTCGCTCGCGGAAGTTTTCTCGAAGCCGTGGTCTAGGTTGGCGCCATGCGTTTCGGACGCTTCGTGCCGCAGGGCAGCGGGAAGCAGGACCCGCCGGATCCGGACAAGCCGCCAGGGCGGCACACCAAGTGACCAGCGGCGACGACCTCGTCGGACCGGCGATGACCGGTGAACGTTGGCGGGGCAGAGCTGGTCAGTGGGTGCGTTCGTAGTGGCGGCGGGCTTTTTCGCGGTTGCCGCAGACCGCCATCGAGCACCAGCGGGCGCGGTTGGCGCGGCTGCGGTCGAGCAGGAACAACTGGCACTCGTCGTTGGCGCAGGGGCGTAGCCTGCCGGGCAGTTGCTGCTCGGTGGCGGCCCAGGCGAGGACCAGTTCGACGGCCAGCCGGGCGTGCGGCGGGCTCTTGACCGTCCACTGAAGACTGTCCGAAGTGAACTCCGGGAGCTGGTGGACCCCGTCGAGCAGCGGGCTCAACGCGGCGGGCGGGCGTTCTCCGCGCACTACGTCCCGCAAGACGTCGCGTGCCTCGCGCAGCAGCTTCAGTTCCGCGAGGCTGCCTTCGCCGCCGTGCTCCCGCGCCCAGCGTCTGCCTTCGGCAGGGTCGCGGAGCGCGTCCTGCTCCTCGCCGTTGACCAGCGGCCTGCTGTTGAGCAGGTCCAGCAGCGCGTCCATCGGGTGCCGCTCCTTCTAACCAGATCGAGTCCTTTGACAGGTTAGCCCATCGCGTGCTTCCATGGCGAGCAACTAACCGGATAAACGACTTGAAGAGGTTAGACATGGTGCACTACCGGACCGCGACCGTCGACGGCCACGAGATCTTCTACCGCGAGGCCGGGCCCGTCGACGCGCCCGCGATCGTCCTGCTGCACGGCTACCCGACCAGCTCGTTCATGTTCCGCGAACTCATCCCGCTGCTGGCCGGGGACTACCACGTCATCGCGCCGGATCACCTCGGCTTCGGGCACTCCGACGCGCCCGGCGCGGGCGAGTTCACCTACACCTTCGACGCCCTCGCCGGACTCACGTCCGGGCTGCTCGACCAGCTGGGCTTGGACCGCTACGCGCTCTACGTCCAGGACTACGGCGCCCCCGTCGGATGGCGCCTCGCGCTCGAACACCCCGAACGGATCTCCGCCATCGTCACCCAGAACGGCAACGGCTACGAGGACGGTTTCGTCGAGGAATTCTGGGCCGACGTCTGGGCCTACGGGGCGAACCCCGGCCCCGGTACCGAACCCGCCGTCCGCGCCGCGCTGAGTGTCGAGGCCATTCGCTGGCAGTACGTGCACGGCGTGCCCGACCCGAGCCTGGTCAGCCCGGACACCTGGGAGCACGACTTCGCCCTCGTCTCCCGCGAGGGCAACGACGAGGTCCAGCTGGCGTTGTTCCGCGACTACCGGAACAATCGCCCGCTTTACCCGCTGCTGCACGAATTCCTGCGCACCAGTGAGGTCCC
This sequence comes from Amycolatopsis sp. NPDC058986, assembly GCF_042741125.1. NCBI lineage: Bacteria > Bacillati > Actinomycetota > Actinomycetes > Pseudonocardiales > Pseudonocardiaceae > Amycolatopsis > Amycolatopsis sp. NPDC058986. The sequence goes on from NZ_JBHYJW010000072.1 coordinate 8,239, forward strand.
GGTGCTCGCGGTGTGGGGCCGCAACGACGAAATCTTCGCACCCGAAGGCGCGCGGGCCTTCGCCCGCGACGCCAAGGACGCGGAGGTGCACCTGATCGACGGTGGTCACTTCCTGCTGGAAAGCCATCTGGACGTCGTCGCGGGTTATCTGCGAGGCTTCCTCGGGCGAGTGCTGGGCTGAGCGGCGGGAATGGATTCGCTGTGCCCGAAAAAGCCTCGATGGTTAAACGGACGGGCAAACGAATCCAGGCTCGGGATTCGCGCGGTTAGTGTCGACGTCATGACTGACGTCGGTATTTCCGCGTTTCCGATCCAGACCGGGTTCCGGGTTCGCCAGGTCGATCTCGGCCGGGACGGCTCGGCGAGCACGATCGGGGTGGCGCGCTGGCTGGGGGACGCCCGGGAGCGGCTCAGGCTGCGTCGTGCCGAACGGTTCCTGGCCGCCGGGCGGTTCGAACCTTTCCAGATCCTGTTCGTCAGTCAAAGCTTCGAAAGGCTCGCACCCGTCGGCTCGGTGGGCACCGACGTCGAGGTGCACACCGGTGTCCGCCGCATCGGGCGGACGTCGTTCACCTACGGGCACGCGGTCTTCGCCGGCGGCGAGCGGGTAGGCAGCGGAGAGGCCACCGTGGTACTCGGCGGTGCCGCGGGGCCCCTTGCCCTTCCCGACGAACTGATCGCGGATCTCACGGACCTGCGATTGTCCGAATCGGATCAGGAGGCTTCGCCCCGCCCGGGTGCCGAACGTCGCCGGCGAGATCGTTACACGCATTTCCTTCCCTTGCGGGCGCGGATCGGCGACGTCGATCTGAATCAGCACGTCAATTCCGTCGAGCTGGCCGGCTGGTACGACGAGGCCGTCGCGGCGTTCACGGTGCGGGCGATCGGCGAGGGCGATGGACGGCGGCTGCCGGACCTGCCGCCGTGGTCGTACCGGATCCAGTACTCCGGTGAAGTGACCTATCCCGGCGACTACGAAATCGGCCTGTCGGTGCTCTCCTTCGACGCCGATTCCGTGCGGTACGAACTCGGCGTTTTCCGCGGTGACGAATGCCTGGGCGTCGCGGACGCCACCGGCCCGCGCGGCGAGCTGCCCGACAACTCCTTGGCGTAGGCGATCTGTGTCGTGTCCCCGGTGCGAGCCGTCATGCCCGGTCCGGCAGCCAGGGTAGGACTGGTGTTCCCAGGAAGTTCCTTCCCTTATCCCCTGCTCGCGGCGGTCCCAGACTTGGTTCGGCAACGGATCACGAGCACGGGAGGACACGATGTCGCTCACCCTCGACACCTACCGGCTGCTGGGCCGCTCCGGGCTGCGGGTCTCGCCGCTGGCCCTGGGCACGGCGACCTTCGGCACCGAGTGGGGCTGGGGCGCCGAGCAGGACGACGCGCGCAAGCTGTTCGACACCTACGTCGAGCGCGGCGGCAACTTCATCGACACCGCCAACACCTACACCAACGGCAGCTCCGAGCGCCTGCTCGGCGAATTCACCCGCGACAACCGCGAAAGCCTGGTGCTGGCAACGAAATACACGACACAGCGCAGGCCAGGCGACCCGAATTCCGGGGGCCCGCACCGCAAGAGCCTGTTCGCGTCGGTGGAAGCCAGCCTGCGGCAGCTGAACACGGACTACCTCGATCTGCTCTACCTGCACGTGTGGGACTTCACGACGCCGGTCGAGGAGATCCTGCGTGGCATGGACGATCTGGTCCGCCAGGGCAAGGTCCTGTACGTGGCGATCTGCAACACCCCGGCCTGGCAGGTGTCGCGCATGCAGGCGATCGCCGACCTGCGCGGCTGGTCACCACTGGTCGCGCTGCAGATCGAATACAACCTGATCCAGCGCGCCGGGGAACGTGACCTGATCCCCATGGCACGCGAACTGGGGCTGGGGGTGATCCCCTTTTCACCGCTGGCCGGCGGGGTGCTCGCCGGCAGGTACAGCCGCGACGACCTGACCGCGGCGAAGGTCGCCGACGACGGCACCCGCAAGGGATTCAACATCGCCAACGGCGACGTCACCGAACGCAACCTCGCCGTCGCGGACGTCGTGAAGGAGGTCGCGGCGGAGACAGGTCACACACCCGGCCAGGTCGGGCTGGCCTGGATCCTGCGGAACCCGGACGTCACGGCACCGATCATCGGCGCCCGCACCCCCGAGCAGCTGGAGGACAATCTGGGCGCACTGGAGGTCGACCTCACCGCCGCCCAGCTGGCCCGCCTCGACGAGGCCGGCGCGATCGAACTCGGCTACCCCCACGACCTGCTCGCCAGCGACAGGGGCCGCGCGTTCAACAGCGGCGACCTGTCGATCGAAACCCGCAGCTGATACCCAGCCGAACGCCGAGTGCGGCGCCACCGCCGCACTCGGCGCCGACTCCGCCGATCGGCTATCCACAAAGGACGCTTGGCGCCCCGCTCAGCTCTCCTTCACGACCGCCAGGAAGGCACCGAAGGCAGCGGCGGGGACGGCGATGTGCCCGCCCGCGCGATCCTTGGTGTCGCGCACGGCGGCGTATCCGGGGACGACCGCGATCTCTACGCAGGTGCCGTTGCCTTCGGTGTAGGTGGAGGTTTTGAAGGTGGCTGTCGAGTAGTCGGGGGACATGGGGCTGTCCTCAGTTCTTCAGCGCGGTGAGCAGGGCGGTGAAGCTGGCTGCGGGGACGGCGATGTGCCCGCTGGCGCGGTCCTTGGTGTCGCGGACCGCCGCGAACCCCGGGGTGACCGCGACCTCCACGCACGTACCGTTGCCTTCGGTGTAGGTGGAGATCTTGAAGGTGGCCGTGGAGAAGTCAGGGGACATGGTTGTCCTTTAGTTCTTCAGCGTGGTGAGGAGGGCGGTGAAGCTCGCGGCGGGCACGGTGATGTGGCCGCTGGTGCGGTCCTTGGTGTCGCGCACGGCGGCGTACCCCGGGATGACCGCGACCTCCACGCACGTACCGTTGCTTTCGCTGTAGCTGGAGGTCTTGAACGTGGCTGTCGGGAAGTCAGGCGACATGGGGACCGTCCTTCGGTGTTACGCGAAATTCTGGGCGATGTCCAGGATAAACCTCTTCGACTTGTCCATGCCTGGTGCGTTCGCGGTAAGGCGACTCCAGAGGTTCGCGTAGTCCGCTACATCAGAGATTCCATCGAGGTAGTCCGCGTCGTGCAGGTTCTCCACGTAGACCATCTCCAGCGGCGGTGCCGAGGTAGTGGGCGCCGGGATGCGCAACATGGTGAAGCTGAAGGTTCGTGCGGCGCTCGGCGAGTCGAAGGGCAGCACCTGTAACTGGACATTGGGTCGCCGGGCGGTGGTGGCGAGATGTCGCAACTGCTCGTGCATCACCGCGTTGCCGCCGACCATCCGGCGTAGGCAGCTCTCGCTGAGCACGAAGTGTGCCGTTGCGGGCCGTTGGCGGAACAGCACCTCCTGGCGTTCAAGTCGCGCTGCGATGACGTCGTCGACGTTGATCGTGTCCCGGCGGAAGTCGTGGGCGAGGATGGCGCGCATGTACGCCTCGGTCTGGAGCAGACCGGGTACTACTTCGGCGCCGTAGTGCTGGATGAGGTTGGCGTCCCACTCGAAGTCGTAGTAGGCGCGCTGCTGGAGCGGGACGGCGGCGCGATGGCCGGACCAGCGGCCGCGCTGGCTGCGGGTCCTGGCCAGTTCGACGATGGCGGCCTTCTGCTCCTCGGTGTGCACGTCGTAGTGGTCGAGCAGCATCTTCGCGTCGCCGGGGGTCAGGCCCTCGCGGCCCTTCTCCATCTTCGTGACGCGCGTGGTGTCCCGGCCCAGCAGCTTGGCGGCGTCCTTCATGTCGACGCCCGCTTCGAGGCGGGCTTCCCGCATGTAGATCGACAGGAACTTCAGCCGCACGGTCGGCGTCATCCGCATGCGCATCACCCAAAGGAGTCAAAGGTTGCAGCAATTGCTGTACAGCAGTTGCATTTTTACTCTTGTAGCTTCACAGTAGCAGCTGTGAGCAAGATCTCGGGCTCACGTCCACCACGGTCACCTGAAAGGGGAAGCGCCATGGGCGACTTCGCGATCAACAACGTCAAACCGCGCCGGGAATGGCTGGTGCGCTGCAGCGACGGCGATCGCCGGACGGGGGTGTGTTCCGTCGAGGCCAACAAGGGCAGCCTCGGGGTGTGCGGGCCGGACGGCGCGCTGATCGCGCTGTCGGGCAGGGAGATCATCGATTTCCGCGCCGCGCTGGACGCCGCGATCGCGCAGGTCGAGGAAGACCTGCGGACGCGCGGAACCGTGGCCTAGGTTGAGGGCATGCGTTTCGGACTCTTCGTACCGCAGGGCTGGCGGCTCGACCTCGCCGGCATCGACCCCGCGGACCACTGGACCACCATGCTCGGCCTCGCCCACCACGCCGAGGCGGGCCCCTTCGAGTCGATCTGGGTCTACGACCACTTCCACACCGTCCCGGTGCCCACCGAGGAGGCCACGCACGAGGCGTGGTCGCTGATCTCGGCGTTCGCCGCCGCGACGTCGACGATCCGGCTCGGCCAGATGTGCACCTGCATGGGCTACCGCAACCCGGCCTACCTGGCGAAGATCGCGGCCACCGCCGACATCATCTCCGGCGGCCGCGTCGAGATGGGCATCGGTGCCGGCTGGTACGAGCACGAGTGGCGGGCCTACGGCTACGGCTTCCCCAGCGCGGGCGACCGGCTCGGCATGCTCGACGAGGGCGTGCGGATCATGCGTGACCTCTGGACGACCGGTACGTCCACTCTGGACGGTAAGCACTACCGCACCGACGGCGCGCTGCTGCGTCCGCTGCCGCCGCAGGAGGGCGGGCTGCCGCTGTGGATCGCGGGCGGTGGCGAGAAGAAGACCCTGCGGATCGCCGCCCAGTACGCGAAGTACACCAACTTCAGCAACACGCCCGAGGACTTCCGGCGCAAGTCGGACATCCTGGCCGGGCACTGCGCCGACCTCGGTACCGACTTCGGCGCGATCACCCGGTCGGCCAACTACAACGTCGTCATCGGCGAGTCCGAAAAGGACGTTCAGGACCGGCTCGCCTGGATCCGGTCCCACTACGAGCGGCTGATCCCGGCCGACGCGCTCGCGAACGCGCTCGGCAACTTCTCGAACAGCCCGACGGTGGGCACGCCGGAGCAGATCGCCGAACGGCTGTCGGTGATGCGGGACCTGGGCATGACCTACGCGATCCTGAACTTCGCGGAGGCCGCCTACGACCGGTCGGGTATCGACCTGTTCACCAGCAAGGTGGCGCCCGCTCTGGCCGGATGAGGACGGACGACCCTGCCCGGCGCGGGCAGGGTCGTCGGCCCTGGTCACGGGTGCAGGACCACTTTGATGGCGCCGGAGGCCCGGTCGCCCGCCACCCGGAAGGCCTCGGCGGCGTCGTCCAGCGGGAAGCGGTGGGTGATCACCGTCCGCGCGATCTCGGGGTTCCCGGCGAGCAGCGCGGCGGCCTGTTCGGTGTCGCGGACGCCGTCGTGCCTGCTGTAGGCGATGGAGTGGATGTAGGTGAGTTCCTTGACCAGGCTGACAATGCCCGGGATGGGAGCAGTGTGCTGGTATACGCCCATCAGCACGACGCGACCGCCGGGGCGCGCGAGTTCGGCACATCGGGCGAGACCGGCCTCGCTGCCCGCGGCGTCGATCACGACGTCGTAGGTGCCTGCCGCCGTACCGGCTCCCAGCCGTTCCGCCGCGGTCCTCTGGTGCTGGTGGCGCGCTTCGACATCGACGTCGTAGCCGTGGTGCCGGGCCGTGGCCGCGGCTAGCAGCCCGATGCTGCCGCCGCCGACGATCGCCACCCGCTCGCCCGGCTCGAGTGACGCGCTGCGGACACCGTGCCCGGCCACCGACGCCGACTCGACGAGGCAGGCGTCGCGCACGTCGAGGCCGGGCGGGAGCGGGACGAGCATGTCCTCGGGAACCGTCAGGGCATCGCACATGCCGCCGTCCCGGAAGATGCCGAGCGTTCCGTGCTCCGGGGCGGCGCACCGCTGGACGTGACCGGTACGGCACTGGTCACACTTTCCACAGTAGACAGTGGGTTCGACGGCGTAGGACCGGCCGTCGGCGGTGGTGCCGGCGAACTCGTGGCCGTAGGTGAAGCCCTGCACGCCGCTCGCCGCGAAGGTGACGTCGGTCCCGCAGATGCCCACCGAGCCGATGGCGAGGCGGACTCCTGGCCCTTCCGGTTCGTCGGCCTCGGCCACGAGGATGCCCTGATCGGAGTTTCGTACGGCACGCACGGCGTTCCCTTCCACTGCTCTTATGCGAACAACGTTAGCTTATCTTAAGTTGTCAATGTTCGCATAGGAGCTATCCTTGTCCCGTGCAGGAACCGAGGCCGAAATCCGAGGCAGACGAGCCGTCGCAAGGGAAGGAGCGCCAGGACGAACCTCGACCGGGAACGGCGGCCTGGTGGCTTGCCAGGGAGCGGGAACCCGCGCGGCCGCGGCGGCGCAGATCGCTGACCCTCGAAGGCATCCTCGACGCGTCCATGGCCTTGCTCGACGAGCGCGGGGCCGCCGCGCTGACCATGCGCAATGTCGCCGAGGCACTGGGCTGCACGCAGGCGTCGCTCTACCGCCACGTGCGCAACCGTGAGGAACTGGTGACCCTGCTCGTCGACCGGGCGGTGAGCGTGGCGAGTTCGCCTCCGCCCGAAGATGCGGATTGGGCCGAGAAGGCGGCGTGGTCCGCACGCCGGTTCCGCGCGCACCTCCTGCGGCATCCCGGCGTCGCCTCGCTCCTTCGCGGGACCGAGCGGCTCGGCCCCAACTCGCTGGCCGGGGTGGAGTACGCCCTCGAACTGTTCATCGGCGCGGGGCTCAGTCCCCGGCTCGCCTCCGCCGCCGCGTCGTCACTGGCCACCTTCGTCATCGGCTCGGTGCACTTCAATCTGGGGCTCGACGCGCAGGATCCCGAAGAACGCCGTCATCGCCGACAGTTGTATCGCTCGCGAGACGCGGCGACCCTTCCGCTGCTCGTCGAGCATGCCGACATCGTCGCGGACGTCGGCGGCGACGACGAGTTCGAAGTCGGGCTCACCGCGTTGCTGACCGGGTTCGGTGCGCTGATCGGGAAGGCGGACATCGCCCGTGAATGACTCCGGTGCCCCGAATATTTGCCGGTAGCACGCGGGAGTAAGCTCTGCCCCGGTTGGTAACGCCGACATCAGACGAAGCAAAAAGCTGTCGCTGCCGCACAGATCGCTGGGTGGGAATTGCCGCCAAAATACGTATGTACGGTTTATTTGGCGAGCGTCCCACTGCTGGGGGAATGTGGTGATCGATTGTCGCGGCCTGGACGAATTCCGTGAGTCGGCCGCATGGTGAGGTAATTCGTGGATAAAGCCCTCTTTGACGTTGGTTTCCGTGGTTTTTATGCGAAAGATCTTCGGGTTGCGCACCGTTATCACCCTGCGAGATCCTGGTGGATCGCGCCGCCTTGTGTACCGCGTCGAGAATTCAAGGCGTGCGACAGCCGCCTGTGTCGCTCACACGCGTGGAGCAACGCGGGAACTGTTCCCGCCGGTTGTGCTCCTGGTAATGTCAATATTCCTGATCGGTCGCGTGGGAGGCGATAATGGGCGAGAAGGTCTGGAAACCGGATCCTTCGGCGACACTGGTCAGGCGCCTCGGCGTCTCGCCGCGTGAACCGGGCAGCGGCGGTCGCGGCGGAACGACGGCGACCACGGGCGGGAAGAACGGGTGCCCGGACATCTGGGTGCTCTCGAACGGCGACGTCGCGGTGATCGGCCGGGATCTCACCGACGCCTACCGGTCGAGGCTTCCCGCGGACGTGAGCGTCGCACAGGGCGAACGCTTGGTGGTACTCCCCGGCGCCATGGTCAGCGCGGCGAAATCGGACATTCCCGATGCATGAGCTCCTTCATGGATCGTCCGGCGAACTGCTGGAACACGACGCCTACTGGACCGGCTTCGACAGGGACTACTGGCGGCTCGGTGAGCCGGGATTCTGGAAACTGGAGCGGCGGCAGGAGTTTCAGGACCCGACGATGCCGAGCTGGCAGGCGTTCGCCAGAGGCGACTGGGACGAGGCGATCCGGCTGGGCGAGGCGCTCCGTCCGGACATCGAGGCCGAGTATCGCGAGGACGCCGAGCACGGTATCCGGTCCTGGTGGGTCAAGGTGGTGGAAAAGCCCATCACGCCGTATATCCAGTGGGCTTTTCATGTGCTTCGGATCAGGGCGCAGTCCGGGGAGCGGATGCGCGTGGTCCGGGAGGATCAGGTGCGGCAATTCGAAAAGCACCAGATGCTGCCCGAGATGGTCACCCTTGGCTCGGATGTCATGTACGACCTCGTGTACGACGACGCCGGCCGCCAGCAGGGCGGGATCCGCATCGTCGACCGCGCCGTGATCGCCCGATGTCAGCGTTTCATCGCGGACCTCTACGCGGTCGGTGAGGACGCGGAAAGTTTCTTCCAGCGCGAGATAGCGGGCTTGGCGCCACCGCTGAGCGATGTGCGGGAATAGCCGGGTTCATGCACACCGGAGATTCGGGTGACCGGAACGAAGAATCCGCGCAGGGCAATCGGTCCGAGGTTTTCGGGGCCGAGGCCGATATCGTGCAGGCGGGCGCCGTCCATGGCGGCGTCCACTTCCACGGCCCGAACAATCCATCGCGACAGGTGCCACGCCAGCTTCCCGGCGACGTGGGCGGTTTCGTCAACCGGTCCGGCGAACTGGCCCGCCTCGGCGAGGCGCTGGCCGCGCGCGGCGAACCCTCGGCCGTGGGCGTCTACATCATCACCGGCACGGCGGGCGTCGGCAAAACCTCGCTGGCGTTGCACTGGGCACACAGCGCGCGGCATCGCTTTCCCGACGGCCAGTTGTACGTGAACCTGCGCGGTTACGACCCCGGACCGCCGGTGTCGCCGGAACAGGCCCTCGATCGTTTTCTGCGTGCACTGGGCGTGCCGCCGGAAGCCATTCCCGCCGAGCGGGAGGACAAGGCGGCGCTGTATCGCTCCACGGTCGCGGAACGACAGGTGCTGATCGTCCTGGACAACGCCGCCACCGTCGGGCAGATCAGGCCGCTCCTGCCGGGAGACGCCGACTGCCTTGTCCTGGTGACGAGCCGCAATCGCCTGTCCGGGCTGGTCGCACGGGACGGCGCGCGGCGGCTCGCGCTGAACACACTGTCCGAAGTGGAATCCGTCGACCTGCTGCGCACGGTCACCGCGGGCTACCGCCGCGACGACGACCCGGCGGAGCTGGTCGAATTGGCGAGGTTGTGTGCCCGGTTGCCGCTCGCGCTGCGCATAGCGGCCGAGCGGGCTTCCAGCCGTCCGCTGATGCTGCTCGGCGAACTCATCGCCGACCTGCGCGACGAATCGGTGTTGTGGGACGCGCTCACCGCTGAGAACGACGAGGAATCCGACGCGGTGCGGACCGTGTTCGCGTGGTCGTACCGGGCCCTTCCCGAGGACGCGGCACGGATGTTCCGGCTGCTGGGCTTGCATCCGGGGCCGGAAGTCAGCAGCGCGGCCGCCGCCGCGCTGGCGGGCACCGGCATCGGGCAGGCACGATCGTTGCTGGACGCCCTCGTGGGGGCGCACATGCTCGAACAGCGTGCGCCGGGCCGGTACGAGTTCCACGATCTGCTGCGCGCGTATGCCACGGACCAGGCGATGCGGCAGGAGACCGCGGAAGCCCGGCGGGCGGCCGTGGAGCGGGTCGTGACCTGGTATGTGCGCACCGCGCGTGCCGCCGTCGCCGTCATCTGCCCACTGGATCGGGACGTGCTGGTGGATCCGCCTCCGGCGGACGTCGTTCCGCTGTCCTTCGCCGATTACGGTGCGGCTTTCCGGTGGTACGAGGAGGAACGCGCGAACTTCGTCGCCGCCACCCGCGCCGCGGCCGAGGCGGGGCTCCACCGGCTGGCCTGGCAGTTGCCCGCCGTGTTGTGGAGTGTGTACGCGTTGCAGAACCCGTTCGAGGACTGGATCGCCACGGGGCGCGTCGGCCTGGACTCCGCCCGGCACAACCACGATCGGTTCGGTGAGGCGCAGCTGCTGGCGAGTCTGGGGATGGCTTTCCTGCAGTCCCAGCAACTCGACCGGGCGGAGGAGTACCACCGGAGCGCGCTGGCCGTCCGTGCGGACATCGGTGATCGGCTCGGGGTCGCGATGTCGACCAACGACCTCGGCATCCTGGCGGACCGACGGCATCAGCTGCTGGATGCGCAGCGCTATTTCGCCGATTCCGTCGCCATCTTCCGGGAGCTCGGTGATCGGGCGAACCAGGCGTGGTTGCTGAGCAACCTGGGGATGGTCCAGTGTGATCTGGACCTGCCGGGGGAAGCCGTCGAGATGCTGCGGGAATCGGTGGCCGCTTCGCGAGAGGTCGGCGACCGCGCCGCGGAGAGCAATGCCCTGATGTCGCTCGCGATAGCGTATCGAGAACGAGGTCGGCTGACCGACGCCGATTCGGCCGTCGAAGCGGCGTTGGCTCTGGCACGCGAAGACAGCTATGTCGTTTTCGAGGCGGTCTGCTTCCTGGAAATGGCGCGGATCAGCCGTGCTCGCGGAAACCCCGCGGACGCCTTGACCTTCTACCAGAAGTCGGCGTCGATCCAGCGGCGTCTCGGTGACCGTAGCCGGGAAGCGAAGGCGCTGGACGGAACGGGCGAGGCCTACCAGGAAATGGGCCGGTACGACGAAGCGGCCAAATTCCACCGGCTCGCCGTCGCGTTCCACCGGGAACTCGGTGACCGGTGGCAACTCGCGCTCGCGCTCCACCATCTCGCCACCGCCCTGCGGAGTTCCGACGATCCGGCGCCCGCGCGAGCGCACTGGACCGAGGCGTCGGCCCTCCTGGCGGAGTTCGGTGATCCGAAAGCGGTCCGGATACGTGCTCGAGTCGACGAAATCCTGACCGGACACGGCTAAGCGACGCCTTCACGGCGTGCTGTGATGCCGGTAAGGCCACCTTGCAGGCGTCTGACGCCCTCAAGGTGGCCTTACCGGCACCTGAGTCCTTTGTGTACACAAGTCTCATGGCACGGCGGGGGTCCCGCCGGGACGTACCGGCAGGCCCGCCGCGCGCCACGCGCGGAAGCCACCGACGAGGTCCGTCGCGCGCGAGAGCCCGAGCCGCTGAAGGTCCGCGGCGGCCAGGCTGGAGGCGTAGCCCTCGTTGCACATCACGATCACCGGCAGCTCGGCGCGGACCTCGGGCAGCCGCCACTCGCTCGCCGGGTCGAGCCGCCATTCGAGGTGGATGCGTTCGACGATGACCGAGTCCGGGATCTCGCCCTCCGCGAGGCGGTTCGCGTGCGGGCGGATGTCGACGATCAGCGCGCCCTCGGCCTGGAGCCGCTGAGCCCGCTCCGGCTCCGCGCGATCCAGCACCGATCGCGCGGAGGCCAGGAGATCGTCGATACCCGTCACGGGCGCACCAGCGCGGGCAGCGGCGGGATCTCGCTCGGCACGTCGGCGAGCGTGGCGTATTCGCGGGTCGGCACCAGCGGCGGCGAGTAGGCGTGGACGCTGGCGGCCGGCGCGTCGCCGATGCCGGTGACCTGGTGGGCCCGCCCGGCGCCGAAGCCGAGGCCCTCGCCCGCGGTGTGGGTGCGGCGGCGGATCGGGCCGCCGGGGTAGCGGTACTCCTCGCCGAGTTCGCCCTGCAGCACGGTGAACGAGCCGGACGCGCCGCCGTGGTCGTGCGGCTTGGTGTGCTGGCCGGGCAGCCACGACAGCAGCCACAGCTCGACGCCGTCGGTCAGCGCGAGCCGCGCCCACCAGCGCTGCTCCTCGTCGAACCGCAGGAGCGACCGCAGGCCCGCGGTCAGCTCGGTGGTCACGGTGGTGGTCAGGTCCGCCAGCTCGCGCGGCGTCCACAACAGCCGCGTCGGGTGCAACAGCTCGGGCAGCAGCGGATCGGTCAGCTGGGGGTGGATTTCGACGTCGGGACGGACGATGGAGGTGGTCACGCGAGTGCTCCTTGGACTGGCTGCGGGCAGGCGTACGCGCGCGGCACGCGACCACTCGGCGGGCGAGAACCCGCGTCGAGGGGACGAACTCAGGCGTGCCGCGAGGCGGTACACCCGCAGGAGGCGACCAGGAGCAGGTCGATGGTCCGGCGGCGCCAGAACGAACCCCGGGTCACCGGGGCGGAAGGCGCGGTCGCGGACATGACCCGATCATGCCACAGCGCACGCGGGGCAGGCGGGATGTCCCAGTCGCTGGACGTCTCGACCAGGCATGGAGCGATCCACGACCGGGCGGGTGCGGACGCGCGCGCGAGGGCGGCCACAATGGGCGCGTGAGTGAGCCGATCCAGCCCAGCGACCTTGACGATCTCGTGGTGAGGATGGCCGGCGTCGGCGTGCGCCGAGGCGGCAACGACCTCCTCGCCGGCCTCGACTGGAATGTCGAACTGGACGAGCGGTGGGTGGTGCTCGGCCCGAACGGCGCCGGCAAGACGACCCTGCTCAGGCTGGCCGCGGCCGAGCTGCATCCGACCACCGGCACGGTCGATCTGCTCGGTGACCGGATCGGCAAGGTCAACATCTTCGAGCTGCGCCCGCGCATCGGCTTCACCTCGGCCGCGATCGCCCAGCGCGTGCCCGGCGACGAGAAGGTGCTCGACGTCGTCGTCAGCGCCGGGTACGCCGTCGTCGGCCGCTGGCGTGAGGCGTACGACACACTCGACACCGCCCGTGCCCAGGAACTGCTGAACGTGCTCGGCATCGGGCAGCTCGCCGAGCGCACCTTCGGCACGTTGTCCGAGGGCGAGCGCAAGCGGGCGCTGATCGCGCGTTCGCTGATGACCGACCCGGAGATGCTGCTGCTCGACGAGCCCGCCGCCGGGCTCGACCTCGGCGGCCGCGAGGACCTGGTCGCGCGGCTGTCGGCGCTGGCGCTCGACCCGGAGGCCCCGGCGATGGTGCTGGTCACCCACCACGTCGAGGAGATCCCGCCCGGCTTCACCCACGCGCTGCTCCTGCGGGAGGGCCACGCCGTCGTCTCCGGGCTCGTCGAGGACGTCGTGACCAGCGAAAACCTGTCGAAGACGTTCGACCAGGACCTGATTCTCCAGCGTTCGGGTGACCGCTTCTTCGCCCGCCGACGGTAGGTTGAGCCTTACCGGTCGGTAGCCTGCTGGCAGATCGTCAACGAGGAGGATGTGGCGTGGGAGAGTTCGTAACCCTGGAGGTCGAGGACGGGGTCGGCACGATCCGGCTGAACCGGCCGCCGGTCAATGCCCTGAATGCCCAGCTGACCGGCGAGCTCGCCGACGCCGCGCGTGAGGCGACCGATCGCGACGACGTCCGCGCGGTGATCCTCTACGGCGGCGAGAAGACCTTCGCCGGGGGCGCGGACATCAAGGAGATGGCCACCCGGACCTACCCGGAGATCGCGAAGTTCGGCACCGCGCTGACCAACTCGCTCGCGCTCATCGCGTCGATCCCGAAGCCGGTCGTCGCCGCGATCACCGGTTACGCGCTCGGCGGCGGCCTCGAACTCGCCCTCACCGCGGACTGGCGGGTCGCCGGCGACAACGTCAAGGTCGGCCAGCCGGAGATCCAGCTCGGCGTCATTCCCGGCGCCGGGGGCACGCAGCGGCTCGCGCGGCTCATCGGCCCGAGCAAGACCAAGGACCTCGTGTTCACCGGCCGGTTCGTGAAGGCCGACGAGGCGCTGTCGCTGGGCATCCTCGACAAGGTCGTCGCGCCGGACGACGTCTACACCGAGGCGCACAAGTGGGCGGCGCAGTTCGCGCACGGCCCGGCCGTCGCGCTGCGCGCCGCGAAAGCCGCGATCGACGGCGGTCTCGACACCGACCTCGGCAACGCGCTCAAGCTCGAATCGAACCTGTTCGCAGCGCTCTGGGCGACCGAGGACCAGAAGAACGGCATGAAGTCGTTCATCGAGAACGGCCCCGGCAAGGCCACCTTCGAAGGGAAGTAGTGCCTTGACCGACACCGCCGACAAGGCCGTCAGCGACCCGGCACCGAATCCGCACGCCAGCGCCGAGGAGGTCCAGGCGGCCTACGCCGACCCCAAGCTGGCGAACGTGCTCTACCACGACTGGGAAGCCGGGACCTACGACGAAAAGTGGTCCATCTCCTACGACGAGCGCTGCATTTCCTACGCCACCGACGTGTTCAACGCGGTCGCGGGCGAGGATGGCCAGCCGTATCCGACGGCGATGGAACTGGGCAGCGGCACCGGGTTCTTCCTGCTGAACCTGATGCAGGGCGGCGTGATCAAGAAGGGCTCGGTCACCGACCTCTCGCCCGGCATGGTGCAGGTCGCGTTGCGCAACGCCGAGAACCTGGGCTTGGACGTCGACGGCCGCGTCGCCGACGCCGAGCGCATTCCCTACGACGACAACACGTTCGACCTGGTCGTCGGGCACGCGGTGCTGCACCACATCCCGGACGTCCGCGCGGCGTTCGCCGAGGTGCTGCGGGTGCTCAAGCCGGGAGGGCGGTTCGTGTTCGCGGGCGAGCCGACGAAGGTCGGCGACTTCTACGCGCGCAAGCTCGGGCAGGTCACCTGGTTCCTCACCACGAACCTGACGAAGCTGCCCGCGCTGTCCGGCTGGCGGCGTCCGCAGTCCGAATTGGACGAATCCTCGCGGGCGGCGGCGCTGGAGGCCGTGGTCGACATCCACACCTTCGATCCGTCGGAGCTGGAGTCGATGGCCCGCGGTGCCGGGGCACAGGACGTCCGCGCGGTCACCGAGGAGTTCGCCGCCGCGCTGACCGGCTGGCCGATCCGGACCTTCGAGGCCGCCGTGCCGCAGGAGAAACTGACGCTGCGCTGGCGCCTGTTCGCGTACCGCCTGTGGCTGCGGCTGTCCGCTTTGGACAAGAAGCTGCTCTCCAAGGTGTTGCCGCGTGAGCTGTTCTACAACGTGATGATCACCGGGACGAAGCGTCCTTCGTAGTAGATGGCCTATGGATTCACTCTCGACGACGTCGCCTTCCTGCGCTCCGGCGCGGGGAGCGCGGCGCTCGCCGAATGTGCTTCACTGCCGCTGACGGATTCCTCGCGGCTTGCCGACGTCGCCTTCGTGCGCAGGGCGGTGGGGGAGCGGTACGCGGGTGCGGTGCTGGAAACCTTGGTGCTGCGCCGGAAATCCACATCCAAAGTGGACGCTGCCGCTGATTGGTTGTTCACTTCGGACGCTTTGCAGCAGGCGAGCGCTTCCGCCGTGGCGCGGCATCGGGCGTCCCGGTTGGACGGTCGTGACGTCCACGACGTGACGTGCTCGGTGGGCGCGGACCTGATCGAGATCTCGCGGGTGGCACGACGCGCGCTGGGGTCCGATGTGGACCCCGTGCGGCTGGTGATGGCCCGGCACAACGCTCGATCCGCCGGGGTCGCGCCGGGCCTGGTGATGGCCGACGCGCTGTGCCCGGTGAGCCGCGACGCCGTGGTGGTCGCCGATCCGGCGCGGCGCGATTCCGCCGGTCGCCGGTCGTGGAAACCGGCGGACTTCCTGCCCCCACTGGACGATCTCGTCGCGGCGTATCCCGGCAGGCCACTGTCGGTGAAATGCGCGCCCGGTCTCGACTTCGCGATAGCGCCGTGGGCCTCGGAGATCGAACTGGTCTCTTTGGACGGTCAGGTCCGGGAAGCCTGCCTGTGGCGTGGGCTGGATTCCGGGGCCTCGCGCCGGGCGACGGTGTTGCGTTCGGACGGAACACAGTGGACGGTCACCGACGCGGAACCGGACGAACTGCCTCAGCGGGAACCAGGGGAGTGGATCATCGATCCCGACGGCGCGGTGGTGCGTGCCGGACTGGTACGGCATTACGCGGCCCGGCACGGACTCTGGCAGCTCGATGAGCGGATCGCCTACCTCACCGGCGACACCCCGCCGTCCGGCGTACGGGCGTTCCGGGTGCTGGAACACGGGCCGTACCAGGAGAAAGCGCTGCGGACCGTCCTCAAGCGACACGACGTCGGCAGGCTGGAAATCCTCGTGCGTGGCCTCGACGTCGATCCGGACGCGCTGCGTCGCAGGCTGAAACCCCGTGGCGCGGCCGAGGCCTCGGTGGTGCTCACCCGGATCGGCCGGTCCCCGGTCGCCTTTCTGTGCCGCGCCGAGCGGGTTCCGTAGTACGTTCTCCCGGTCAGCGTCACACCGAGGGCGTCACACTGGGAGGAAAGCCGTGTTCAGAAGCCGCATGACCGGTCTCGTCAAGCTCGCCGCCGCGGCGGCCGTCGGAGCCACGATCGCCGGCGGGGCCTCCGCGCTCGCCGGGCAGGACGACGCGAGCGCCGCCCGTGCCAAGGAACCCGCCAACATCGGACAGGTCAAGAACGACGTCAAGGCGTACTACGGTGACTACCTCGACGCCGCGGGCAAGCACCACTACTCCGACACCAGCCGCTTCGTGTCCGACACGAAGCGAGTCGTCGAGAATGCCAAGCGCTATCTGTCGCGGCGGCTGGCCGACCAGGTGAAGAACCCGGCGATCGTGTTCGACGTCGACGACACCGCCGAGATCACCTACGGCTGGGAGGCCGACAACGACTTCGGCTTCGACCCTGTCAAACAACAGCAGGCGATCGACAACGGGACGTTCGGCCCGAACAAGCCGGTTCTGGAGCTGGCGAACTGGGCGGCCCAGCGCGGCGTCAAGATCTACTTCCTGACCGGGCGCAACGAGTTCCAGGGCCCGCAGTCGCTCAAGAACCTGGCGAACGAGGGCTACCCGGCCCCGGCGGGCGCGTTCTTCAAGCCGAAGAAGACGGCGCCCGACTACCTGCCGTGCGGCCTGAACTGCAACACCGTCCAGTACAAATCCGGGACTCGCGCGCACATCGCGTCCACCGGGGCGAACATCGTGCTGAACTTCGGCGACCAGTTCAGCGACCTCGAGGGCGGGTACGCCGAACGGCCGGTCAAGCTGCCGAACCCGATGTACTACCTGCCCTGAGCCGGGCCGCCGGGAATAACCGGCCGGGCCCGGGCGCTGCGTGTGGTATGGCGCACAAAGAGGTACAGATTCCCGGGCCCGGTCATCCGATCACGGTCGAGCCGAACCCCGGCCGGGTCGTCGTGACCGTGGGCGGGCGCGTGGTCGCCGACAGCGGCAACGCGCTGACGCTACGCGAGGCGACCATTCCGCCGGTGCAGTACATCCCTCGCGAGGACGTCGACTTCAGCGTGCTGGAGCGGACCGAGCACACGACGTACTGCCCCTTCAAGGGCGACGCCGCGTATTACAGCTTCTCCGCCGACGGTGAATCGGTGGAGAACGGCGTCTGGACGTACGAGGCGCCGTACGACGCTGTCGCCCCGATCAAGGACCACGTCGCCTTCTACGCCACCAAGTTCACCATCGCCGAACACGCCTGAGCGGACCTTTGCCGTCAGCCGTGGTAGGCGGCGAAGATCTTGGCGAACTCGTAGGGTGACTGCGGGACGTTGGTGCAGCGGTACAGCGCGCCGGTGCAGGCGTTGGCGTCGCGGCCCTGCTCCCAGAACGACAGCATGCCCAGGTGCACGCTCTGCGCGAAGGACACCAGCGCGCGGGCGTCCTTCTGGTAGAAGATCTCGTTCTGCGAGTCGTTGACGCCGAGCATCGGGGTCACGCCGATCTTCTGCCACGCCGCCTCGTCCGGCAGCCCGAGCACCGACTTGACCTGCGCCTGCGTGGCCTTCGCCGCCGAGATCGCCTTCGCGCCCTGGTCGCCGGGGCCCTGGTAGTAGTCCATCGCCATGACGTTGACCATGTCCAGGTCGACGCCGGCGTTCTTGGCCGCGGCGACGACGTTGACGCCGTCGGTGGTGAGGCCGCTCGGCAGTACGGGCAGCGTCAGCGAGATCTTGAGCCCGGGGTTGTTCTGCTGCACGATCTTCAACGCCTGTGAGCGACGCTGCACCGACGTGGGGTCGGCCACCGCCGCGCCCTCGATGTCCATGTCGATGTACTTGGCGCTGTAGGCCTTAACCACCGCGTCGTACTCGGCGGCCAAAGTGGACACATCGCCGCACGCCTGCGCGAGTTCGATCCCGGACGCGCCGCCGAAAGCGATCTTCACGTCGCCGCCCGCCGACCGGATCTTGCCGATCTCGTCGGCCTGCCACTTGGTCCGCGGGTCGTAGGCGGCGAACCAGCTCGCCTTGCAGCCGTACGACGTGACGAAGCCGAGGGTGAAGCTCTTGACGCCGCTCGCTGCGGACATCCCGGACATGCTGGGCGTCGGCCACGCGCCCATGTCGATGTAGGGGGCGACCGGCAGGTTCGCGGCGGGTGCCGCGGTCGCGGGGGCGGCGACGGCGCCGAGCGCGAGCGCTCCGGCGAGGGCGGCCAACAGGGGACGAGGGGACAGACGCATCGGGGGACCTCCACAACGGTGTGGGGAAACGCTTCCAATTGGTATAGACCAATAGGTGAGAAACTGCCATAGGCCATTCGGATGCAGTCAGCCGGTCACGGAAAATCCGGGGTATCGAGGACGGAACCTGTCCGCTGTCGCGCGGCGATTTGTGGCCGATTGTCCGGCGGCCGACGAAAGTCGTTGGTACCTTGCGGGAACCGGGCGGGAGCGGGGGAAGTCCCAGCCGGGAACCACGACTGAGGGAGCAGCATGAGGACTTCGCTGAGGAACGCCGTCGTCGCCGCGATGAGCGGGGCGGTCGTGCTCGCCACGGCCACGGCCGCGGTGGCGACCCCGGCCGCGGACGTGGCGGCGGAAGCCATCACGTGCGACAGCAAGGCCAGCGGCAAGGACGGGCCGTTCTACAACGGGCCGTCGGCGTCCTACGCCTACGACAAGCGGTTCGGCATCGGGCCGTCCGTGCCGGGGCTGGACACGCACACCCCGCAGGGGATCGCGGCGTGGAACAACTGGGACGGCGCGAGCGATCTGCTGCTCGTGACGTCCTATCAGGACGGTAAGGACGCGCACATCGTCGGGATCGACCCGAAGAGCGGCAAGCACATCGGCACGGTCGCCATCGCCGAATCGCACGTCGGCGGGATCGCCGTGGTCCGCGACTGGGCGTTCGTGCAGGGTGCGGGCAGCACGATCCGCAAGTACAAGCTGTCGGCGTTGAAAACCGCGATGAAGGCGGGCGGCGTCCCGTACCTGAAGCAGGACGGCGAGGCTCGCGATGTCTACGCCGCTTCGTTCATCTCCAGCTACGGGAACGACCTGTACGCGGGCAAGTTCAACGACAAGGGCCGGGACAAGATGTACCGGTACACCGTCGGTGCGGACGGTGCGCTGACCACGCAGGAAGGCGCGTACGAGGTGCCGATGAAGACGCAGGGCCTGATGGTGACCAAGGACCACTTCGTCTACAGCACCTCGTACGGCAACGACAACCGCAGCAATCTCTATGTGGTCAACGCCGGCGCCCGTGACCTGGACAAGGGATCGCCGCGCTGCTTCCGCTCGCCGAGCATGTCCGAGGGTATCGCCGCGTACGACGGTTACGCCTACGTCGTCTACGAATCCGGCTCCGCGAAGTACGTCAAGGAGCACCCGCGGAACGTGATCCAGAACCTGCACAAGGGCAAGATCTCGACGCTCTAGCTAGTTCGCGGCAGGGGTGCGCACGCGTTTGCGGCCCTTGCCGCGTTCGGTCAGCCAGAACTCCGCGATCAGCAGCGGGAGCGTCCAGCCGATCCAGGTCGTGATCCCGGCGATGGTGAAGCCCAAAGCCGCTTCGCTCCCGCCGAACGTCGTCTCCAGCTGGGGTGCGAGCACCATGCCCCAGATCGGCGCCCAGAGCCGGTTGGTGATGATCGACATCGTCAGCGCGAAGCTGCGGATCATCCAGCGCCGGTGATCGCCGAAGCGCCGGGCGCGGGCCGCGCGGTAACCCTTGACCGTGAAGAACAGCCACAGCAGGGCGAAGATCGTGTTGCTGACCGCGGCCACCGGGCCGACCGGCATCGCGCTCGCGATGATCACTGCGGCGACCCCGGCCGGGAGTACGCCGCCGAAGACGTAGACCCGGCCGATCCTGCGGTGGGCCACGGGATGCCGCTGCCGCAGCCACGGCCATATCTGCAGCGCGCACGTCACCATCGCGATCGACGCGAACCCGATGTGGGTCACCAGCATCGGGTAGTACCAGCCGACCCCCGGCGGCGGTGGCACCCGCGACTCCGCCACGTCGAGGCCGAGGTAGGGCGGCAGCGAATAGACGAGGAAGACGGCCACGACGAAGCCGAGCGGCGCGACCCACGGCCGCTTCCACCACGGTTTCGCCTGCTTCGAGCGGACGGCCGGTTCCTGGGTGATGGTCATCTGATCCCCCTGTTCTCTTCGCGTGCGATACGCCGTACGCGCTGTTGGCAAAGCTAGCGATCACGCGCGAATGTCGGCAACTAGCTGGGGATAATCTCGGGGCGTACCCTGAAACCGTACTAGCGGGATCGAGTACTTCGGCCCGGTAACCGTACTAGTGCACTAGTACGGTTTGGGGAGGCGAGGATGACGCCGTATCAGCGGATCGTGGCGGACGTCCAGCGGCGGATCACCGACGGCGAACTGCGCGCGGGGGAGCGGGTGCCCTCGACGCGGGCGCTGGTGCGCGACTGGGGCGTCGCGATGGCCACGGCGTCGAAAGCGCTTTCCATGCTGCGTCAGGAAGGCTGGATCCGCACGGTGCCCGGCAGCGGCTCGGTGGTGAACGAGCGGCGGGGCGGTCCGGCGTCGCCGGAGGAACCGCCGACCTCGACGCTGGGCCGGGAACGTCTCGTGGCGGCGGCGATCCGGCTGGCCGACACCGAGGGCAGGGCGGCGCTGTCGATGCGCAGGCTCGCCGCGGAACTCGGCGTCGGCCCGATGTCGCTGTACCGGCATGTGCCGGACAAGGAGGAACTGCTGCGGCTGATGGCCGACGCCTCGTTCGGTGCCGAGGAACTGCCGGAGCCGGGGCCGCGGCAGTGGCGGACCCGGCTGGAATTCGGCGCGCGGGTGCAGTGGCGGGCCTACCGGCGGCATCCGTGGCTCGCGCCGGTCCTGCTCAACTCGCTCGTGCGGCCGCCGGTGATCCCCAGCGCGCTGAAGCACGTCGACTGGTCGCTGCGCGCGCTGTCCGATACCGCGCTGGACCGCCGGACGCGGCTGCACGTCATCGTCACGTTGAACGGCTACATCGGCGGGATCGCGGCGACCAACGCCTACGAGGTCGAGTCCGAACAGGACACCGGCATCAGCGGCACCCAGCGGCTGGCGGCGGACATGACGCTGCTGGAGGAGTTGCTGGCCTCCGGCCGCTACCCGACTCTCGCCACCGAGATGGTGGACATCGAACTGGACAGCCTCGACGAAATCTTCGAGTTCGGCCTGAGCCTCCAGCTCGACGGCATCGCCCGCCTCCTCTGATCTCGGCGATCTCACGTGATTGGGCGCGTAACTCACGTGATGGGGCCGAGATCTCGCGTGATTGAGTGGAGAACTCGCGTGATCAGGCGGGGGCCCAGGTGGTGAGGGCTAAGGGGAGGGTGGGGTCGGTGGTGGGGGTGGTGCTGAGCCAGGCGGTGTGGCCGTCGGGGCGGAGGAGGGCGGCGCGGAGGTCGGGCTCGGCGGGGCAGCGGGCGGCGTAGGTGTCCACTGTGGACGAATAGGGGGCGAAGGCGTGGTCGGGGGTCAGGTCAAGGAGGACGGGGCGGGCGGGGTGGAGCAGCGTGGCGAGGCGGGTTTCGCCGGTGGACGTCGTGAGCGGGACGTCGGGGGCGAGACGGCCCAGCCAGGGGTGATCGCCGGACACCACGGTCTCGTATCGCGCGTCGAGTCCCACGATGACCTCGGTGAACGCGCGGTTTCCCGCCGGATGCCGGGCGATCCTGCTCAGGAGGTTCTTCACCGGGTCGTCGGTTTCGCTCAGCTCGCCCAGCAGCATCTGCGCGCGGGTGTTCGCGAGGATCCGTTCGCCCGCCGCGTGCCGTTCGGTGTGGTAGGTGTCGAGCAGATGCGCGGGCGCGGTGCCGCGCACAGTGGCGGCGAGTTTCCAGCCGAGGTTCACCGCGTCGTCGAGCGCCACGTTGACGCCGATCGCGCCGGACGGCGGATGGATGTGCGCGGCGTCCCCTGCCAGTAGCACCCGCCCCTCCCGATACCGCGCCGCCAGCCTCGCGGCGTCGCCGAAGCGGGTCATCCAGCGCGGCGCTCGCAGCTCGACGTGCCTGCCGATCGCCGCGTCGACCTGTGCCTGCAGGACTTCGAGGGTGACCGGGGTGTCCTTGTCCTCGGGCGGATTCTCGTCCCTGGTCACGATCCGCACGTACCCCGGCCGCGGGATGACGAACACGCTGCCGCCGTCCGGCCCGTGCGTGACGCCGAGCGGCAGGTCGTCGAGATCGATCTCGACGTCGCCGAGCAGCGCGTACGTCGTGGCCGCGGTGCCGGGGAAGGCGATCCCGGTCTGCTTGCGGACGACGCTCCGGCTCCCGTCGCAGCCGACAAGGAACCCCGCGCGGATCTCGCGCTCGCCGTGTCCGGTGTGGACGGTCGCGGTGACGCCGGTGCCGTCCTGGGTGAAGACGCGGAGTTCGTGGCCGCGCAGGATCTCCGCGCCCAGCCCGGCGGCGTGTTCCTCCAGGTACTCCTCGACCCGGGACTGCGGAATCCCGAGCGTGAACGGATGATCGGTGGTGGTCCCGGCGAGCAGGAGCATCGTGTCGATCCCGCCGACGGCGGCGTTCGGCACGCGACGACCTTCGGCGATCAGGGCGTCGGCGAGCCCGCGCCGCGCGAGGAGGTCGAGCGAGCGGGCGTTGAGGTTGAACCCGCGGCAGTAGCCCGGCCGCTCGGGATGACGTTCGACGATGATCACGTCGACACCGGCCAGCCGCAGTTCGACGGCGAGCATCAGCCCGGCCGGACCGGCGCCCGCGATCAGCACGTCCGTCTGAAGTGGACTCGAAGGCATGAGAATCCCCTGTGTGTCAATGAGTTTCGGGCCATGGAAGCGATCCGTCGCGGATCTCGGCGATCGTCCGCCGCGTCCAGTCCAGTTCCGCTTGCCAGGCGTGCCGGACGTACTCGACCTCGATCATGAACAGCCGGGGCATCCCGGCGCCGCTCGTCTCGTCCAGCGCCGTGGCCGCGCCCTCGATGCGCTCGGTCAGGTGCCGCGCGCGTTCTTCGAGCGCGTCGGCGGCCCGTTCGGGGCCGAGCGCGCCGAGGTAGGACACCGCGGCGACGAACTTCGGGTACTCCGCGACCGGCTCGCGGATCAGTTCGTCGAGCCAGCGCACGAACTCGTCCTGGCCGAGTTCGGTGTGCGCGTAGACCGTGCGCTCCGGGCGGTTGCCCTCGCGCACGGTCTCCACTGGCTCGATCCAGCCGTGCCGGACCAGTGATTCGACGGTGTCGTACAGCGTCCCCGTGGTGATCTTGAAACTCGTGTCCTTATTGCGTTCGCGCAGCGTGGACGCCATTTCGTACGGGTGCATCGGCTTCTCGACGAGCAGCCCGAGCAGGGCGAGCGCCAGGGTGTTCCGGATCTTGCGCGTGGCCATGATGAGTTAGTCGCTCCCTATTAGTCGGAAGCGACTATACGCGTACTAGTCCATGTCGATGCACACGTGCGGGGTCAGCCGGAACCGCATCCGGCACACCACCGCGTCGGAATGCCGCCGCAACGCGCGGGAGAGCACGGCCCCGCGCTGGTTCTGCAACACGCGCTGCCACAGGTGTTCCGGCTCGACCTCGGCGATGAGCACGAACGCGTGGCAGTCGCCGATCCCGCGCAGGTACTCGACCAGCGGCTCGCCGAGCCGGCGGCGTTCGTCGTAGAGCTGCACGAGCGGGACGTCCGGATGCCAGCGATCCCAGTCCTCGACGAGCTTCTTCGCCGCGGCCTCCTCACCGGGATGGGTCACCGTGACGGCCTCGACGCGGTCGCCGAGCGACAGCGCGGCCGCGAGCGCGTCGCGGGTCAGCCGGGTCACCGAATGGACGGGCACGATCACCCTGGCGCGGTGCGGGCGCGGCGGAGCCGGTGTGCGGCCGAGTTCGAGACTTTCCCCGATACGGCGGTAAGTCCGGTGCACCCACTCCATGAGCAGGACGAGCGCGGGCAGCGTGACGACGATCAGCCAGCCGCCTTCGCCGAACTTCGTGGCCGTGACGACGACCGCCGCGATCGCGGTGAGCGCCGCGCCGAACCCGTTGATGAACACCTTCCCGTGCCAGCCGGCGGGGCGGGTCCGCCGCCAGTGCCGGACCATGCCGATCTGCGACAGCGTGAACCCGACGAACACGCCGATCGCGAAGAGCGGGACGAGGGTGTTCATCTGGCCGTCGGAAATGATCAGCAGCAGGGCCGAGGTGATCGCGAGGAACCCGATGCCGTAGCGGTGCACCTGACGTTCGGCGCGGAGCGCGAACACGTGCGGCAGGTTGTTGTGCTCCGCGAGCAACTGCGCCAGCACGGGCAGTCCGCCGAACGAGGTGTTCGCGGCCAGCGCGAGCAGGACGACGGTGGAGAACTGGACGACGTAGAAACCGAAACCGTTGCCCAGCGCGGCACCCGTGACCTGCGAGAGCACGGTCACGCCGTCGACCGGCTGGATCGAGAACTTCTCGATCAGGATCGCGATGCCGATGAGCATCACCGCGAGCAGCCCGCCGAGCGCGACCTCGGCCGTCTGCGCGCGTTTCACCCTCGGCTTGCGGAACGACGGGACGGCGTTGGCGATCGCCTCGACGCCGGTCAGCGCCGAGCAGCCGTTCGCGAAAGCCTTGAGCAGCAACAGGATTCCGACTGTTTCGAGGCTCTGGGCGTGGGCAGGGGCCGCCGCGAGCGCCGTGGCGGGGTCGGTGCGGATCAGGCCGACCACGACGACCACCAGGATCGCGCCGACGTAGATCGCGGTGGGCACCACGAACGCCCGCGCGCTGTTCGCGATGCCGCGCAGGTTGATCCCGGTCACCAGCGCCAGCACGCCGAGGCACAGCCAAACGGTGTAGGGCAGCAGTTGCGGGAAGGCCGACGTCAGCGCCGCGACCCCGGCGGCCACCGAGACCGCGACGTTGAGGACGTAGTCGACGATCAACGACGCGGCCGCGACCAGCGATGCCCGCCTGCCCAGGTACTCGCGGCTGACGCCGTACGCGCCGCCGCCGTTCGGGAACGCCGCTATGACCTGCCGGTAGGACAGCGTCAGCACCGCCAGCAGCAGCGCGATCGCGAGCGTGACCGGGAGGGTGAAGCCGAGCCCGGTCCCGCCCGCGACGGCCAGCACGAGCACGATCGCTTCGGGTCCGTACGCCACGGATGCCATGGCGTCGAGGGAAAGCGCGGCGAGCCCGCCGATCACGGACAGGCGATGCCGGTCTTCGTTCTTGCCGCCCGTGGTGCGGGCGGGGCTGAGAGTGGTGGTCACGGCCCCAGGCTGCGGTCACGCCGTCCCCGCGCCGCCGCGTTCCTACGGCCTCTTAACGCGCTTCCGGCCGATCACCACGACGCACTGACGCTTTGGTGACACACCTCTCGCGCCCGGGCCCGAAATGCCGTTAAGGCCACCTTACGGGCGTCAGACGCCTGCAAGGTGGCCTTAACGGCATGGGGCCGCCGCTCAGTGCACGGTGCGGAAGAAGGTGCGGATGTCGGACACCAGGAGGTCCGGGGCCTGCAAGGAGGCGAAGTGGCCGCCGGTGTCGTAGCGCGTCCAGTGCGTGATGGTGTTCGACAGTTCGGCAAGCCCGCGGATCGCGCCGTCGCCGAGGAAGTTGGCGACGCCGGTCGGGACCGGAGAAGGCTGCGGACGTACGCCCCAGGCCTCCTTTCCGCCTTCGAGGTACAGCCGCGCTGCCGAACCGGTGGTCTGGGTCAACCAGAAGATCGAGACGTCGGTGAGGATGGCGTCGCGGTCGACCGGGGGTTGCTTGGTCTGCGCGGGATCCCAGTCCACGAACCATTCCAGGTTCCACGCGAGCTGACCGGCGGGCGAGTCGTTGAGCGCGTACGCCAGCGTCTGCGGCCGCGTCGACATCTGGGTCGCGTAGCCGGAATGCTGCATCCACAGCATGCTCTGGTGTTCCGCCAGTTCGCGTTCGGCGTCGGAGAGCATCGACAGATCGTCCGGGTCTGTCGACACCGACGCGTCGGCGAGCGCGTTGACGTGCACGCCGAGGACGCGATCCGGCGCGATCCGGCCGATCGCCGGGGAAACGATGCTGCCGAAGTCGCCGCCCTGCGCGCCGAACCGTTCGTAGCCGAGGCGGGTCATCAGTTCGAGCCACGCGCGGGCGATGCGGCTGACACCCCAGCCGGTTTCCTTGGTCGGTCCGGAAAACGCGAAGCCGGGCACGGAAGGCGCGACGACGTGGAAGGCGTCGGCCGGGTCACCGCCGAATTCGCGAGGATTCGTGAGCGGGCCGAGGATGTCGAGGAAGTCGTACACGGTGCTCGGCCAGCCGTGGGTGATCAGCAGCGGTGTCGCGTCCGGTTCGGGGGAGCGGACGTGCAGGAAGTGGACGTTCTGCCCGTCGATCTCCGTGGTGAACTGCGGGACGGCGTTGAGCCGCGCTTCGTGGCGGCGCCAGTCGTAGCCGGTGCGCCAGTACTCGACGAGGTCCCGCAAGTAGTCCTCGTTCACCCCGTACGACCAGCCGATGCCGGGGATTTCGCCGGGCCAGCGGGTGTGGGCGAGACGGTCGGCGAGCTCGTCGAGATCGGCCTGCGGGACGTCGATGCGGAAGGGTTGTGGTGCGGTCATGCGGGCCACTCTGCCGGGCATATAGGCCACTTAATGGCCGCAATCGACGGGAGGTTCATCGGCGCCTCAGCATCGGACGGGTCAGCGCCAGGACGAGCGCGAGCATCCCGAGCGAGATCCCCAGTGCGAGCCGGGTCCCGCCGACGCCGTCGAGGTGGAAGAACGCCGCGCCGAGCACGGCGACCCCGGCCGTGGCGCCGAACTGCTGGGCGGCGTTGAGCAGCCCGGACGCGGATCCGGTCTCGTGATGGTCCACACGGGACAGTGCGTTGGTGAAGAACGGGACGGTGAACATCCCGAGCCCGACGCCCGAAACCAGCAGCGGCCACAGCAATACCGGCCACGGCGCGTCGACGAGCACCACCGTCCCGGCCAGCCCGGCCACGAGGACGAGCAGGGCGACACGCATCACCCGTGCGCCGAAGCGGGGGACGAGGTACCGGCCGGTGCACCACGAGCCGATCCCCAGCCCCGCCGACCACGGCAGCATGCCCAGCCCCGCGCCCAGCGCGCCGGTCCGGCCGCCGAGCTGGAAGAACACCACGAGGACGAACATCAGACCGTTCATCACCGCGAAGAACAGCAATGAGGACACCAGCGAAGCGGGGAAAACGCGGTCGCGGAACAGGCCCGGCTCGACCAGCGGGCTGCCGCCGCGACGGGCCTTTCCGGTCTGGTGCCGTACGAACACCGCGAACAACGCGACGCCCGCCAGCAGGCACAGCCAGGTCCACGGCGCCCAGCCCGCGTCGTTGCCCTGCACCAGCGGGTAGATCATCAGGCCGGTCGACACGGCCGCGAGTGCCGTGCCCGCGACGTCGAGCCGCGGCCGCATGGGGGAGCGGTCCTCCAGGACGAGCGGGGTGGCCAGCAGGACGAGCAGGCCCAGCGGCACGTTGACCAGGAACACCGCGCGCCAGCCCGAACCGAGGATGTCGGCGTCGGTGAGCGCGCCGCCGAGAACAGGGCCGCACACCGAAGCCAGCGCCATCACTGGTCCGATCGTGCCCAGCGCCTTCGCCCGCTCCGCGCCATCGAACATCGCGCGGATCAGCCCGAACGTCTGCGGGATGATCAGCGCCGCGCTCGCGCCCTGGACCGCGCGGGCCGCGAGCAGGAATCCGATGCCAGGGGCGAACGCGCACAGCGCCGAGCACACGACGAACGCGGCTGTACCGAGGACGAACGCGCGGCGGCGGCCGAGGATGTCGCCGATCCGCCCGCCGGTGATCAGCAGCACCGCGAACGGACACGTGTAGCCCGCGCTCACCCATTGCAGCTGACCGTCGGAGACGCCCAGATCGGCGCGGATGGCGGGCGAGGCGACCTGCGTGATCGTGGCGTCGAGCAGGTTCATGGCCTCCGCGAGGAGGAGCGCCGAGAGCGCGAGCCATCGGCCCCGATGCGGCGGGGCCACGGTGGAGGTGTACTGAACGGTCATATCCGTGAAGGTAGAAAAGCGCTGCGATTCGATCCATCTACTGCGCAGCTTCCGACGGATAGTTCCATGCGAGAGCGGCTACGATCGGAATATGCCACTGGACGACCTCGACCGCGCGCTGGTCCATGCCCTGCACCTCGACGGCCGGGCGGCGTTCAACCACGTCGCGGAGGTGCTCGGGACGTCCCAGCAGACCGTCGCGCGCCGCTATCGGAGGCTGCGGGCCGACGGGACGCTCCGCGTCGTCGGGATGACCGATCCGCGACGGCTGGGCCAGGTCGAATGGTTCGTCCGGCTGCGCTGCACGCCCGACGCGGCCTTGAAGGTGGCGAACGCGCTGACCCGCCGCGACGACACCCGCTGGGTGCAGCTCACCTCCGGCGGCACGGAGATCGTCTGTGTCATCCGCTCCCTGGGGCCGGACGCGCCGGAATCCCTGCTGCTGCAAGAACTTCCCCGGACTCCGCGGGTCGTCGCGGTCTCCGCCCACTGTCTACTGAGGACGTTCGTCGGCGGGCCGGTCGGCTGGGACGGGCGCGCGGCGGCGCTCACGCCGGAGCAGATCGATCGGCTCACCCCGGAGCCGCCGGATCCTTCCGGTGAGCCGCTCGATCCGGCCGACATCGCGGCCGACGAGCCCCTGCTCGGTCTGCTGCGTCAGGACGGCCGCATGTCCTTCGCCGATCTTGCCGTGGCCACGGGCTGGGCCGAGGCGACCGTGCGCCGCCGGGTCCATCGGCTGCGGCGGGCCGGGGTGCTCTACTTCGACATGGACATGGACCCGGCGTTGCTGGGATTCCACGCGCAGGCCGTGCTGTGGCTCTCGGTGCGGCCGACGCGACTGGTCGAAGTCGCCGAAGCCCTTGCGGGACACCAGGAAGCCGCGTTCGCCGCGGCGACGACCGGGCCGAGCAACCTGATCGTCAAGGTGCTCTGCCGCGACGTCGAGGCGTTGTACACCTACCTCACCGAGCGGGTCGGCGGCATCGACGCCATCGACCACCTCGAAACCGCCCCGGTCATCCGCACCCTCAAACGCGCCGCCACCTCGTGATCAGGCCGCGGTCTCGTGTGTTCGAGGGGCGGGCTCGCGTGATTGAGCGGAGATCTCGCGTGATCAGGGGAGGAGGCCGGCGCGGCGGGCGGCGTTGACGGCCTGGAGCCTGGTGTGGCAGTCGAGTTTGCACATGGCGCCACGCAGGTAGCTCTTGACCGTCTCGGCGCCGATGGACAACGTCGTGGCGATCTCGGCGTTGGTCTGGCCCGCGGCGACGCAGGCGAGGACGTCGAGTTCGCGTACGGACAGCGAAGGCGCCGCGCCGTCCGGGGGTGTCGCGGCTTCGGCGAGGGTCGCCGTGACGGCGTCGATCCGCTCGCGCAGCGCCTCGTCGGTGACTTCGCGGCTGAGCAGCCGCAGTTCGGCGTGGCCTCGCCGGATCGTCTCCCGTTCGGCCGACGCGCTGTCGGCGGCCATCCCGGCCAAGTGCTGGGGCGCGGTGAGCAGCGCCAGGCGGCGTTCCACCTCGTCGCGGACGGCGAGTTCCTGTTCCAGGTCACGGGCGGCCTGGGCGACCGCGTCGATCGCCGGATCGCCGAACCGCACCGCCTCCCGGACCGCGCCGTAGAGCACCGCGCGTACGGAGCGGCGCACGATCACCGGCACGGCGAGGGCGGACCGCACACCTTCCGCGCGGACCGCGTGGTCGAAGTGGTGACTGATGGAGTCGCTGGCGTGGTAGTCGGTGACGGCCACCGGGCGCCGCGCCGCGATCGCCTGGCCGCCCAGCCCGCGGCCTTCGGCCACGACGAGCCCGCGCAGGGAGTTGGTCGCGGTGCCCACGAGTTCGCTCATCCGCAGCTCGGAGCCGCCGACGACCACACCGCCGAACGCGAGCGGCAGCCGCGCGGAGGTCCGGACCGTGCCGAGGGCACGACGGACTTCGGCGCTGTCGGCCGGCTCCGGTGTCGGCATGCGCGCATCACCCCTGTTCGGGGGTAGTCGGCGGGTAACGGACCCCCCGATAGTACGACCACCTGCGGCAACGTGGCCCCGGCACGCTGCCCACGACCTCGTCGGAGCGACTCATGACCTCACCGGAGCAGACCGCGCTGGACCTGTTGGCCGTCTACGGCGCGCCCGGCGCCAGCGCTCTCGACCTGCTGTGCCGCCGTCATCCGGCCGACGCGGTCGCCTTCACGGTCATCGAAGCGGATCTGAGCAGCCGTGACCTGACCTTCGGCGAGCTGGACGAGGCCTCGGGCCGGTTCGCCGCCGCGCTGGCCGCCCGCGGGATCGGTCCCGGCGACCGGGTCGCGACGCTGATGGGCAAGTCCGCCGAACTCGTCGTCGCGCTGCTCGGGATCTGGCGGCTCGGCGCGGTCCAGGTGCCGCTGTTCACCGCGTTCGCCCCGCCCGCGATCGCCCTGCGCATCACCGGGAACGGCACCAAGGCCGTCGTCGTCGACCCGTCGCAGCGGGCGAAACTCGAGCCGGGCGAAGACATCCCGGCCGACGCCGGTTGGCTGGTCATCACCACCGGCGAGGCGAGCGGCGGCGATCTGGCGTTCGCGGATCTGCTCGCCGAGGACTCACCGGTCCCGGACCCGGTCGCCGCCGGCGGCGAGGGCACGTTGATCGAGCTGTTCACCTCCGGTACCACCGGGACGCCGAAAGCGGTCCCGGTCCCGGTGCGCGGTCTCGCCGGAATCCATGCCTACCAGCAGTTCGGCCTCGACCACACCGACGACGACGTGTTCTGGAACGCCGCCGATCCCGGCTGGGCGTACGGGCTCTACTACGCGATCGCCGGGCCGCTGGCCACCGGCAGGCGCAGCCTCCTGCTGCACGCGGGCTTCTCGCCGGACCTGACCTGGCAGGTGCTGACGCGTTTCCGCGTCACCAACTTCACCGCGGGGCCGACGGTTTACCGGGCGCTGCGCAATTCCGGGGCCGAGGTGCCGGACGGCCTGCGGCTGCGGCATTGTTCGTCGGCGGGCGAGCCGCTGACCCCGGACGTGATCAGCTGGGCACTCGACACGTTCGGCATCCCCGTGCGGGACCACTACGGGCAGACCGAGACCGGGATGATGGTCGGCAACGCCTGGCACCCCGACCTCGTCGCCGAGATCAGGCCCGGCTCGATGGGCCGTCCGCTGCCCGGGTTCGCCGTCGAGGTGCTGAAGTCCGGCACCGACGAGATCGCCGAGCCCGGCGAGGCCGGCAGGGTAGCCGTGGACCTCACGCGCAGCACGCTGATGCCGTTTTCCGGGTACCGCAACGCGCCCGGGCGCAGCGCCGAACGGTTCAGCGAGGACCGTCGCTGGTACTACACCGGTGACGTCGCGGCCAAGAGCGCCGACGGCTATCTCACCTTCGGCTCGCGCGACGACGACGTGATCCTCATGGCGGGGTACCGGATCGGTCCGTTCGAGGTGGAAAGCGCGCTGGTGCAACACCCTTCCGTCGCCGAGGCCGCCGTCATCGGCACTCCGGACGCGCTCCGGGGCGAGGTCGTGGTGGCGTATGTCGTCGTCCGTGACGGTGTCGAAACCGGGGACGAGCTCACCGAGGAGCTGAAGCAGCTCGTGAAAGCCCGGCTGGCCGCGCACGTCTATCCCCGCGAAGTGCACTACGTGACCGAGCTGCCGAAGACGCCGAGCGGGAAGACCCAGCGCTTTCTGCTGCGGGAGCGGGCGCGGGAAGCCACGACGACCGCCTGACCCCGTGGTTTCGCTTTGTCCGGTGCCGGACAATGCATTACCCGGCCCCGGACAAAGCGCCGCGTGCCGATCTTGCACGCGGATTGCGTATCGCGTTTCTCCTGAATCGGTCACAGGGAAATAACGAATACGCGTGGACGACGACAACCCTAAGTCTTTCCCAAGTTTTCCCGCCGGGTATGGGAAGCGGACCTACACTTGCGCAATGAAGATCGCCCTGTGGATCGGATTGTGCGGGCTGTGCCTGACAGCCGGCCACGTGATCTTGGGCGGGCTCGGGATTCTGCTGCTGCTCGGGAGTATCCCGATTCGCCGCGCCGGGGAACGTGGAGCCGGGGAAAGAGAGCTCGTTCTGCACCGCTGAGTGGTGCGGGACCGGGGGAAAATCGCGCGGAAATCAGCCGGTGAACCAGTGGTAGAACCGGCCGAGGTAGTCCCAGATCGTCGGACTCGGGCTGGGCGCCGGTTCCGTCGCGGCAGGCGGCGGGGGAGTGGTCGCCGACGTGCCGGGCGGCGGCAGCAGGAGCCCGGGGGACGTCGCCGGGCCGGTGCTGGACGGCGACGAGCTGGTCGTGCCGTTGAGGGTGGCCGTCGCGGCGCCGGACGGGAGCGGGGCCGCCGTGAACGTCGTCGTCATCGGCGTCGTGGTGGACACGGTTTCGGTGGCGGGCGCGGAAGAAGGCGTGGGCCGCGCCGGGACGGGTGAAAGCGTGAACGTCGCGGCCGAGGCGGGTTCCGTCGCCGAGCCCGCCGGCGGCAGGCGATCGGCCGCGGGCGCGCTCACCGTGATGTGGTGTTCCGCCGGGGTCAGCAGCGGGACGGCGGCGCCACCCGCGACCACGAGCAGGGACGCGGTGAGCATGCACCGGCGAACGACGTTCACCCGCGGTCCCGGTTTCCTGTGGCGAGGCATGCGTGCCATCGGCTGACCTCCACCTCGTGACGCGGAGCACACGTTCGGCTCCGGCCGGATACTACGAACAGCGGACGTGGTTGTAAACCCGCGGGAGGCACGTGACTTCGGTGCGTGACCGCCGGCGGCGGGCCGTGGTGGCCGCGTCGCCCGGATGACCTGGCCGGCCGGTGTTTCGCGAGGCGGGGGCGGGGTACCCGACGGCCACGAGCGCGGCCCGGCAAGTCCACAGTGGATGGTGGTCGCGAGGAAGAAGGTCGACGATGACGCATTCGGAACCTTATGAGCGCCTCACCCCGGCCGAGGAGGAAGAGGTGGTGGAACGCGTCCACCCCCGGGTGCGGATCGTCCGCACCCTCAACGCGGTGATCCGGGTGATCTGCGTGCTGTTCGCGCTGATTCTCGCCCTGCACATCGTGCTGGTCTACGCCGACGCCAACCCGGCCAACACTTTCGCCCGCTTCATCGACACCTGGTCCGGCTCGGTGTCCCTCGGCCTGCGCGATCTGTTCACCCCTGGTGACGCCAAGTTGCGCACGCTCGTCAACGAGGGGCTCGCCGCGGTGGTGTGGCTGGTGATCGGCATGATCCTGGCCCATCTCATCGCCCGGATCGGGCTGCCAGGGCCGCGGCGGATCTGGCATCGCCGCGCGGTGCACTGACGATCCGCCGCACCACCGGTCTCGCGCCGTCCGGTGCCGGCTGCCCCCCCCCGGACCCGCCGGCGCCCCCCGCCCGGGGCGGGGGCTTATAAAAAAAAACCACCCCCCCCGACAACGAACAAACAAGGTTTGGGGGTGGTG
>NZ_JBHYJW010000073.1:0-41291 GCF_042741125.1 Amycolatopsis sp. NPDC058986
CCGAGTGTTGAGTGTTCTTCCGTTATGGGGTCGTAGACTGCGTTCAGTGAGTTGAAGGCCCCCTTCACGACGTTCGAGAGGCGTTCGCGACGTGCAGGACCCGGCTGCTTCGACAGGCGGGAGGTCCGGAGCGTGGCTACTCTCCGAGCGTGCTCCGCAAGATTTCGCGCCTGGTCTCCAGGTTCATCGAGGGTTCGCTCGTCATCCTGGGCATCGTCATCGCGGTCGTGAACGACGAACTGCTCTACCTCGCGCTGTGGGATCTGCTCGCCGTCGTCTACCTGGCGATCCGCGTCGGCCATCTCCGCGCGGGCAAACGGCAGGCCGGGGAGCCCAGCGAATGGCTCAAGGATCTGCCCGACCGCCGCAGCGCCCTGCTGTTCACGTTGTTCGCCAGTTTCACCGGCGTCGGCGCGGCGCTGACGATCGTGGTCGGCGGGGACACCGCCGAGGAGGCCACGGCGGCGAAGGTCTTCGCCGTGCCCGCGGTGCTGCTCGCCTGGGCGATCCTGCACTTCGGCTACGCGGAACGGTACGCGCGCGACTACTACGCCGCCCTGCCCGAGCGGATCCTGGACTTCCCGGGCACGGAACGCCCTGCCTACCCGGACTTCGTCTACTTCTCGTTCACCCTCGGCACTTCCTTCGCCGTCTCGGACGTCGAAACGCTGACCACGAAGGTGCGGC
Source organism: Amycolatopsis sp. NPDC058986 (assembly GCF_042741125.1). Classification (NCBI taxonomy): domain Bacteria; kingdom Bacillati; phylum Actinomycetota; class Actinomycetes; order Pseudonocardiales; family Pseudonocardiaceae; genus Amycolatopsis; species Amycolatopsis sp. NPDC058986. The sequence goes on from NZ_JBHYJW010000073.1 coordinate 688, forward strand.
GGCGGGTGCTCGCGCACACCGTGCTCGCGTTCCTCTACAACACCGCGACGCTTGGCGTCGCGGTCGGCGTCATCACCGGGAAGTAGTCGCGCCGGTCACCTGGGCACGCACCGCGCGCAGCGCCTCATGGTCCACAGTGGACGGTTCGGCCGACAGCCAGGCGCCGATCTCGTGCAGGAACGCCTCCGGCGTCATCGGCGGGGAGGGGAGGTCACCGGGGTCCTCGGTGGTCAGCTCGCCGGAGCGGCTCGGATAGACCACCATCGCGCCGCGCAGGGTGATCCCCGGCAGGAGGTCGCGGTAGGCGGCGAGGCTTTCGGCGAGCCTGCTGCCGCCGCCGAGGAAGGTCCGGCCGTTGCGCAGCAGCCGTCCGTCGTCGTCGGTCTCGTAGTGCCCCGGCAGCCACGTCTTCGACTCGATCAGCACCAGCCGTTTCCCGCACAGCACGGCGTGGTCGACGTCGGCGAACACCGATCCCGGCCACGCGAGACCGTGGAAGATCCGCGCGCCGGGCAGCCGGGTGAAGTACCGCGCGAGCAGGTCGGCGGTGAGCCGCTGGGCGAGTTCGTCCGGTTCGCCGCCCGGCGTGCCGAACACCAGCCGCCCGCCGAACTCCTCGGCGTACGCCTCCCGCGCGCGGGACACCCGCAGGTAGCCGCGGGCGAGGTGACCGATGAGCACCGCGGTGCCCGCGGTCAGCAGCAGCCACACGATCAGCATCGGCGCCGAGAACTCGACCCCCGTCAGCAGGGGGAGCAGGACCAGCACCATCCCGCCCACCGCGAGGACCACCGGCGTGTGTCCCGGCCCGCGACGGCGGCCGTGCCGGACACGGGCGTCCTGACCGGCGAAATCCCACCAGTCCAGCTCTTCCGGGGCGAGATCGGGGGTTTCCGGGACAAACCCGGGCTCCTCGCCGAACCGGCGTCGCGGCCGGGGCCGCGCGGGAACGCGGATCGTGCGCGCCACGGCGGCGCCCGCGTCGTACCCGGCGCGCAGGGCGGGGTCACTCAGCGTGTCGTAGGCCTCCCGGAGCATCCGGAACGTGCCGACCGTGCCGCCCGCGTCGGGGTGCATCGTCTTGGCCAGCCTGCGGTAGGCGCTCTTGATCTCCGTGGGCGACGCCGTCCTGCCCACGCCGAGCACGTCGTAGTAGTCGACCTCGGGCACGTTTCGGGTTCACCTCCGGGTGGCAGCCGCGAAAACCCTATGGGGTCACCGAAACCGGGCGCCAACCGCCTCCTCGGCACGCCGGGGTGAAATCTCCCGTGCTACGCCCCGCGCGCGGCGCGGCGTTGTTCGCGCCGGTCGAAGACGAGGTCGCGCGCGGTGTCCAGCGCGGTCGCGATCGCCCCGGCCAGCACGGCGTCCTCGCCGAGCTGACCCGCCACGATGTCCGGGGCGAACGGCGTCGTCGCGGCGAGCGCCTCGCGCATCGGCCCGGCGAGCAGATCGGCGTTGCCGCCGATGCCGCCGCCGAGCACGATCAGCCCGGGATCGAGCACCGCCGTCACCGAGGCGACGACGTAGGCCAGCTTGACCGCCTCCTGCTCGACCACCTCCAGCGCGGCCGGGTTCCTGGCGCGGGCGAGCGCGAAGACGTCCTTCGCGCTGCGAGCCTTGGCGAGACCGCGTGCCTGCGCCGCGGCGACGACGGCGTGCCCGGCCGCGGCGTCCTCCATCGGGCCGGGCCGCCGCGCTCGTGCCGTGGAATCCTGACCGTAGGGCAGGTCGGCGATCTCGCCCGCCGCGCCGTTCGCGCCGCGGAACAGCTTGCCGCCGATCAGCACGCCGAGGCCGAGGCCGGTGCCGACGGTGAGGCACACCAGGACGTCCACGCCCAGTGCCGCGCCGAGCGCGTGCTCGCCGACCGCGGCGAGGTTGGCGTCGTTCTCCACCACCAGATCCGGCCCGAGCGCGGATTCCAGTTCGCGCAGCAGCCCCTTGCGTTCCCACCCGGGCAGGTTCGGCGCGCGGTGGACGGTGCCGGTGCGCGGGTCGGGGATGCCCGGGGTACCGACGACCGTCGACACGACGTCGGCGGGGGAGAGCCCGGCTTCGGCCACCGCCTTGGCCGCGCTGTCGCGGACGGTCCTGATCAGCGCCCCCGCCGAACGGCAGCGGTTGGGCTCGTCCAGCCGGGCGACGATGCTGCCCTCCAGATCGGCCACCGCGATCCGGATCGAGCGCCTGCCGATATCGACGCCGACGACGTGCCCGGCGTCCGGCGCGGCCTGGTAGACCACCGCGGCCCGGCCGGGGCCCGGCACGCTGTGCCCCGCCGCGCGCACCAGCCCGTGCTGTTCGAGATCGAGCAGCGCCTGCCCGACCGTGGGTTTCGACAGACCGGTGTCCCCGGCGATCCGCGGTCGTGTCGCCGCGCCCTGTTTGCGAAGTCTTTCCAGCACCAGGCGCTGGTTCAGCTCGCGCATCCCGGCCGGCGTCCCCACCTGCGGCCCCTTGTCGGCCACGTCAGTCCCGCCCCTCGTCTCTCGCATTGCCGCAACTTTACGAAGTGAGGTCTTCCTCACCCGCATGATTTATGTTAAGAAACTTTACTAACTATCGGACGGAGGCACGACGTGAGTTCACCCACCCGGCCGGGGGACCCCGGGACGGCGGCACCACCGCCGCCCGCCGGCCTCGAGCGCAGGATCGGCCCGCTGCAGGCCACGGCCATCAACATGACACAGATGTGCGGGATCGGCCCGTTCGTCACGATTCCGCTGGTCGTGTCGGCGCTGGGTGGTCCGCAGGCGATGTTCGGCTGGATCGTCGGCGCGATCATCGCGCTGGCCGACGGCCTGATCTGGGCCGAGCTCGGCGCGGCGATGCCCGGCGCCGGCGGCACCTACATCTACCTGCGTGAGGCGTTCCAGTACCGGACCGGCCGGATGATGCCGTTCCTGTTCGTGTGGAGCGCGGTGCTGTTCATCCCGCTGATCATGTCCTCGGGCATCATCGGCCTCGTCCAGTACCTGGGCTACCTGTTCCCGGCGGTGGTCGAGGGCAACGGGGTGTCGCCGCTCGGCAAGATCGTCGGCATCGCGATCGTGCTCGTCATCGTCCTCGCGCTGTTCCGCAAGATCGGCCAGATCGGCAAGCTGACCACGGTGCTGTTCGTGGTCATGCTGTTCGCCGCGCTGGCCGTCATCGTGGCCGCGTTCTCGCACTTCGACGCCGGCCAGGCGTTCGCGTTCACCCCCGGCGCGTTCAGCTTCCCGAGCGGCGCGTTCTGGGCCGGTCTCGCCTCCGGCCTGCTGACCGCGGTGTACGACTACCTCGGCTACAACACCGCCGCCTACCTCGGCGGCGAGGTCCGCGCGCCGGGTAAGACACTGCCGCGCGCGATCGTGTTCTCGATCCTCGGCATCATGAGCCTCTACTTCCTGCTCCAGGTCGGCGTACTCGGCTCGATCCCGTTGGAAGAGCTGAAGAGCGCGACGTCGGTCGCGTCCACGGTGCTGGAACAGGCGTGGGGCTCGGGTGTCGCCAAGACGCTCACGATCCTCATCGTCGTCGCCGCGATCGGCTCGGTGTTCGCCGGGCTGCTCGGCGGTTCACGGGTGCCGTACGAAGCGGCGCGGGACAAGGTGTTCCTGCGTGCCTTCGGCAAACTGCACCCCAAGCTGCACATGCCGACGCTCGGCGTGATCACCATGGGCTTCCTGACAGCGCTGTTCTCGCTGTTCTCCCTCTCCGAGGTGATCAACGCGGCGCTGGCCTGCCTGATCCTGCTCCAGTCGCTTTCGCAGGTAGCCGCGATCGTCGTGCTGCGGCGCAGGCAACCGGGGCTGAAACGGCCGTACCGGCAATGGCTGTACCCCGTCCCGACGATCGTCGCCGCCATCGGCTGGCTCTACATCTTCGTCTTCTCCAACGATTCGTTCAGCAAGTACCTCGCCATCGGCTGGGTCGTGTTCGGCCTGCTGATCTTCCTGGTCTGGGCCAGGGCGGAGAAGACGTGGCCGTTCGGCCCCAAGGAGATCCGCGAAACGTTCCTCACCGCCGGTGTCACCGAGAACAAGGGAACCGAAGCATGACAAGGACATTCAAGGCACGGGTCGCGGCCTGCGCCGCGCTGATCCTGGTGCCGGGGGTGCTGTCCGTGGCCGCTCCGGCGTCCGCCGACACCTCCGGCAAGGATCAGGGCGACGCCGTCGCCGCGGTCAGGCAACAGCCTGCCAAGATCGGCACCGAAGGCTGGCAGGTGCTCACCACGGCGAGCGTCAAGGACGGCGGGGACAAGGTCTCCACGCCCGGCTACGCGACCCAGGGCTGGCTGCCGGTGAAACCCGATGACGAAGGCGCGCCCGGCACCGAGATCAACGCGCTGGTACAAAACGGCAAGTGCCCGGATGTGTTCTACGCGGACAACATGCGTAAATGCTTCGGGTACATCGACAAGCTCGGCCCCGTCACCACGGCACCGTTCAAGGATCCGTGGTGGTACCGCACCGACTTCACGCCCGCGTTCAAGCAGGGGCAGAACGCGAAGCTGACCATCCCTGGCATCGTCGGTGAGGGCGACGTCTGGGTCAACGGCACGCAGGTGGCGGGCAAGGACCTTGTCAGCGGTGCCTTCGCCGGGCACACCTTCGACATCACGAAGCTGCTGCGGCAGGGCAAGAACACCTTGGCGGTCAAGGTGTACCCGAACGACCCGAAGACGATGTACACCGTCGACACGGTCGACTGGGGCCAGCTGCCGCCGGACAACAACACCGGCATCCAGTTCGCTCCCCAGTTGCAGATCTCCGACGCGCTCACCGGTGACAACGCCCACGTCGTCCAGGCGAACGCCGCCGACATGAGCAGTTCGTCGCTGACGGTGAAGGTCGACGTCACCAACAACTCGCCTGCCGCGCAGACTGGTGACGTGTCCGCGACCGTCACGCCGCCCGCCGGTGGGGGAGCGCCGATCGTCGTCAAGCAGACCGTGAAGGTGCCGGCGAACTCGAAGCAGACCGTGACGTTCACTCCGGCGAAGTTCGGCGCGCTGAAGATCAGCAAACCGAAGCTGTGGTGGCCTTACTCGATGGGGGAACAGCCCCTGTACGGACTGTCCACTTCGGTCTCCCAGGACGGCGTGGTCTCGACGTCGTCGCAGAGCACCTTCGGTATCCGCACGGTGAATTCGCGGTTGGTCGGCAAGTCCCCGCAACTGCCGCAGGGCGCGCGTCAGTTCGGGATCAACGGCAAGGACTTCGTGTTCCGCGGTGGCGGGTACGCGCCGGACCTGTTCCTGCGTTACGACAAGGCCGACGCGGCGCACCAGATCGCGCTGATCAAGAACCTCGGCCTCAACGGCATCCGGCTCGAAGGCCACGACATGCCGCAGGACTTCTACGACCAGGCCGACCGCGCCGGGCTGCTGATCATCGGCGGGTTCCTGTGCTGTGACGCGTGGCAGCCGGAGGACGCGGCGAAGCTGACCGACCGCGACTACCGGATCATGCACGATTCGGCTTACACGATCGGGCAGATGGAACGGAACCACCCCAGCGTCTTCAACTACGGCTGGAGCGACAACGAACCGGTGCCGCGCCAGGAAAGCGAGACGCTGAAGGCGTTCAAGGAGTCGGACTTCGACGTCCCGCTGGTGGCGTCCGCGGAATACAAGAGCACGCCGACGCTCGGGGTGTCCGGGGAGAAGGAAGGACCGTACGACTGGGTCCCGCCGACCTACTGGTACTCCACGAACTACTCGAAGAAGGACAAGAGCCGCACCAACGCCGGTGGCGCGTGGGGTTTCGCCAGCGAGCAGAGCGCCGGGCACACGGTGCCCACTTTGGACTCGTTGAAGCGGTTCCTCTCGCCCGAGGAACAACGGAAACTGTGGACCGATCCGGAATACAACCAGTACCACGCCAACTTCGAATCCGGGCACGGCGGCTACGCCTTCGGCACTCTGTACACTTTGGACAAGTCGATCACCGAGCGGTACGGCAAGTGGGACTCGCTCGAGTCGTACGTGAAGCTCGCCCAGCTGGCGAACTACGAGAACACCCGCTCGCAGTTCGAGTCGTTCCTGCACCACTCGACGGACAAGAAGAACCCGGCGACCGGTGTCGTGTACTGGCAGCTGAACAAGGGCTGGCCGACGCTGCTCTGGTCGCTGTACAACAACGACGGTGACCAGGCCGGTTCGTTCTACGGCGCCAAGAAGGCGAACAAGCCGCTGCACGCGCTGTACGGCTACGACACCGGCACGGTGACCGTGGACAACCTGGGCACGGGCCACCAGGGCGGCGTTTCGGTGCAGGCCAAGGTGTACGACACCGCGGGCAAGGTGCTCGACGACCAGACCGCGGACGGGATCTCGCTGGGCAGCCAGGCCGTGAAGACCGGCGTCCTCAAGCCGAAGGTCCCCGCCGAGACCAAGCCACCGGCGAAGGCGCAGACGTACTTCGTGGAGCTGCAGGTCAAGCAGGGCGGGAAGGTCGTCGACCGGAACGTGTACTGGATGTCCACCCAGAAGGACGTGGTGGACTGGGCCAAGACCCTCGAAGGCCCGAACGACGCGCAGCCGCAGGCGACGATGAGCCAGTACGCCAACCTGCAGGCGTTGCAGGACCTGCCGAAGTCGCAGGTGAGCGCGAAGGCCGTGACGAAGGCCGCGCCGGGCCCGAACGGGGACGACACCGTCACCACGGTCACCGTCACCAACACGTCGAAGACCCCGGCGGTCGGGTTCTTCCTGCGGGCCGACGTGCGCCGCGGGACGGCGGACGGGCACGAGGCGTCCGGCGACAACCAGCTGGCGCGGGCGACGTGGGACGACAACGACATCACGTTGTGGCCGGGCCAGTCGCAGACGCTGACGGTGACCTACAAGGCGGCCGATCTCAAGGGCGCGGTGCCGGTGGTCAGCGTCGACGGGTTCAACACAGGCCGGATCGTGGTCGGCGCGGGCGGTTCCGGCCATCATGACGAACAGGGCGCGGCGCTGGCGCCGCGGATCGAGGGGACCAGGGAGTGACAGGCGCGGACTTGATTCTCGGGATCGACTTCGGCGGCACGAAAGTGGCGCTGGGGCTTGCCGACCGGGACGGGACCCTGCTGGCCACGCGCCGGCTGGACACCGACGCGGAGGCGGGGGCCGATCAGGTGGTGACGCGCGCGCTCGCCGGGGCGAAGAGCCTGCTGGCCGACGAGGGCGCGACGGACCGGATCACCGCGATCGGTGTCGTCAGCCCGGGAATCGTGCTGCCGGAGGAGATCCTGCTCGCGCCGAACGTGCCGGGCTGGGAACGGCTGCACCTGCGTGAGCTGGTGGCCGCCGAGTTCACCGGGGTGCCGATCGCGGTCGGCACGGACGCGAAGGCGGCGGCGCTGGCGGAGTGGAAGTGGGGAGCGCTGGCCGGGGCCGACCCGGCCGTGTTCCTCTCGCTGGGGACCGGGATCGCCGCGGCGGTACTGGTCGGCGGCCGGTTGCTGACCGGCGCCAACGGGGCTGCGGGCGAGATCGGGTACAACCTGCTCTCGCCGCAGGACACCGAGGGTTTCGCCGGCGGAGCGGCGCCGCTGGAGGAAGCCGTCGGTGGACGCGGGCTGGGCGGCCGGGCGAGCATCCTGCTCGGCCGTCCGGTCACCGCGGGCGAGCTGTTCGGGCTGGCCAGGGAGAACACGGAGGCCAAGGAACTGGTGACGGCGGCACTGGACGAGCTGTCCATGCACGTCGCCAACCTGGCCATCGCGCTCGACCCGCAGCGGATCGCGGTCGGCGGCGGCCTGGTCCGCTCGGCGGATCTGCTGCTGCCCGCCCTGCGCGACCGCCTCACCCACGCCGCGCCGTTCCCGCCGGAACTGGTGGCCGCCCGGTTCGACCAGGACGCGGCGCTGCTGGGCGCCGTCGCCCTCGCCCTCGGCGATTCCGCGCAGAGCGGCTGAGACGCCTGGGTGACGTGCCGTGCCCCGACCCGGCACGTCATCCGGGAACCAGCCCGGGCCACCGCCCACGCGCCGGATGTCCTTCGTGGAGTGTGGTGCCGTGAAGGGGTCCTTACCGGCGCTGAGCGCTGTGAAGGGGTCCTTCACGGCGCTCGGCGGGTCTGGGAAGGTGTGGCTTTTGGGGTGTGTGTGGGGCTCGTCGTGGCGGCGGGGGCTTCGTGCGGTGGCCTCGCCTGTCGCGAACGGAGCGTTCGCGACATGGGCATGGCGACCTCTTCTGGTGGGCCGGTGTCCTGAACGACGCGTTCGGGACGCTCAACGTCTCCAACGGAGCGCTCGCGACATCGCGGTGGCGGACTGGCGCACCCCGCCGGGTGCTGAAGGACGCATTCAGTGCGTTGGCCGTGCTGAAGGGCGCCTTCAGCGCATCGAGTGCACCGAAGGCGTCCTTCAGCACATCGGAACCCGCGCACCCACCGCCGGCGTGCTCAGAGGCGGATGCGGGTGGATTCGCGGACGACCAGTTCCGGGGCGAAGACCACGCCCTGGTGCTCCACCGACGCGCCGTCGGAGGTCTCCGCGAGCAGTAGTTCGGCGGCGGTGCGTCCCAGGCGGCGCGCGGGCTGCCGCACCGACGTCAGCGGCACCGCCGCCGCTCCGGCGAACTCGATGTCGTCGTAGCCGACGATCGCCATCTCTCCGGGGACCTTGACCCCGGCCCCGACCATCGCCTGGAGCACCCCCAGCGCCAGGAGGTCGTTGGCGCAGAACACCGCCGTCGGCCGGGGGCTCATCCCGAGCAGCCGCGCCCCGGCGTCCCGGCCGGAGGCGAAGTCCAGGCCGGATGCCTCCAGCACCGACAGGGAAACCGAAGCACCGTCCAAAGCGGACCGGAGTCCGGCCTCCCGGTCCCGGCACTGGGCCAGAAACGTCGGTCCGTTGACGAACGCGATCCGCCGATGTCCGGTTTCGGCGAGGTGACGTCCCGCCAGGGCGCCGCCCGCGACGTCGTCGACCGACACCGAGCTGGCCTCGTCGGCGGGCACCTTGCGGTCCACCAACACGTAGGGGATTCCACTGCGCCGGAAGGCCTGCAATGCCTCGCCGGAGGTGTCGACCGGGCTCAGCAGGACACCGCGGACGCGTTGTTCCGCGAGCATCGCGAGGTAGGAGGCCTCCAGCTCGGTCCGCTGGCCGCTGTTGCACGTGATGATGTTGAGCCCGTGGGCATGCGCGGCCTCCTCGGCCCCGCGTGCCACGTCGACGAAGAACGGGTTGCCCAGGTCCAGCACCACCAGCGCCATGATGCGGCTGCGCCCGGCGCGCAGCTGCCGCGCCGATTCGTCGCGGACGTAGCCCAGTTCCTCGATGACCGAGAGCACCCGGTTGCGGGTGGCCGCCGAGACGACCTCGGGCCGATTGACCACATTGGACACCGTGCCGATCGAGACGCCCGCGCGTTTCGCGACATCCTTGATTCCGACCATCTGGCCCCTTGCTCTGGAGGAGAGCGCGAGCCTACCATGCGAGTGAAACGTTTCAAAACACGAAGACCGGGGTGAGCGGACCATGGTGGTACCGGCGACGGTGGTGAAGGAACGGCTACGGGGACAACGGATCGAGACCCCTTCGTGGGCGTACGGCAACTCGGGCACGCGGTTCAAGGTGTTCACACAGCCCGGCGTGCCGCGGACCGTGGAGGAGAAGATCGACGACGCCGCCCAGGTGCACGCCTTCACCGGGGTCGCGCCGACCGTGGCACTGCACATCCCGTGGGACCGCGCCGACGACTACGGCAGGCTCGCGAAATACGCCGAGTCCGCCGGAATCCGCCTCGGCACCGTCAACGCGAACGTGTTCCAGGACGACGACTACAAACTCGGCAGTGTCGCGAACCCGGACCGGGTGATCCGGCGGAAGGCGCTCGACCACCTGCTCGACTGCGTCGACATCATGGACCGGACGGGCTCGCGCGATCTCAAGCTCTGGGTCGCCGACGGCACCAACTATCCGGGCCAGGACGATATCCGCACGCGTCAGGACCGCCTCGCCGAGGCGCTCGCCGCGGTCTACGAACGGCTCGGCGCGCATCAGCGGCTCCTGCTGGAATACAAGCTGTTCGAGCCCGCCTTCTACACCACCGACGTCCCCGACTGGGGCACCGCGTACGCGCACTGCCTGCGGCTCGGCGACCGCGCGCAGGTCTGCGTCGACACCGGGCACCACGCGCCGGGCACCAACATCGAGTTCATCGTCGCGGTGCTGCTGCGCGACGGCAAGCTCGGCGCGTTCGACTTCAACTCCCGTTTCTACGCCGACGACGATCTCATGGTCGGGGCCGCCGACCCGTTCCAGCTGTTCCGGATCATGGCCGAGGTGGCCCGCGGCGGCGGGCTCGACCCGGAGACCGGCGTCGCCTTCATGCTCGACCAGTGCCACAATATCGAGGCCAAGATCCCCGCCCAGATCCGCTCGGTGTGCAATGTCCAGGAGGCCACCGCCAAGGCGCTGCTGATCGACCGCGACGCGCTCACCGCCGCGCAGTACTCGGGTGACGTGCTCGCCGCGCACGACGTGTTCATGGACGCCTACCACACCGACGTCCGGCCGATGCTCGCCGAACTGCGGTCGGAGCAGGGCCTCGACCCGGATCCGGTGGCGGCCTACCGGCGGTCCGGGTACGGCGAGCGCATCGCCGCGAACCGCGTCGGCGGGAACCAGGCGGGGTGGGGCGCGTGACACCGAGGCCTGTCGAAGAACTGCTCGCCCGCTCGCACCGGCTCGGCGCCGACCCGGCCAACACGAACTACGCCGGAGGCAACACCTCGGCGAAGGGGTCCGCGGTCGACCCGGTGACCGCGCGACCCGTGGAATTGTTGTGGGTCAAGGGATCCGGGGGAGATCTCGGGACGCTCACCGAGGCCGGGCTGGCGGTGCTGCGGCTGGACCGGCTGCGCGCGCTGCCGGACGTCTATCCTGGCGTCGAGCGTGAGGACGAAATGGTCGCCGCGTTCGACTACTGCTTACATGGCAAGGGTGGCGCGGCGCCGTCGATCGACACCGCGATGCACGCGCTCGTCGACGCGCCGCACGTCGATCACCTGCATCCGGACTCCGGGATCGCGCTCGCCACCGCCGCTGACGGCGAGAAGCTCACCGAACAGTGCTTCGGCGATCGCGTCGTCTGGGTGCCCTGGCGGCGGCCGGGTTTCCAGCTGGGCCTGGACATCGCCCGCGTCAAGGCCGGGAATCCGCAGGTGATCGGCTGTGTCCTCGGCGGCCACGGCATCACCGCCTGGGGCGAAACCAGCGACGAGGCCGAGGCCCGCTCGCTCGAAATCATCCGCACCGCCGCGGAATTCCTGGCGGAGCACGGAAAACCGGAGCCGTTCGGGCCGGAACTCGACGGCTACGGCGCGCTCCCGGAGGCTGAACGCCGGGGACGTGCCGCCGAGCTCGCCCCGGTCCTGCGCGGGCTCGCGTCCACCGACCGGCGGCAGATCGGGTACTTCGCCGACACCGAGCCGATCCTCGATTTCCTTGCCCGCTCGGAACATCCGCGCCTGGCCGCGCTCGGCACGTCGTGCCCCGACCACTTCCTGCGCACTAAAGTCCGCCCGCTCGTCCTCGATCTGCCGCCCACCGCGCCACTGGACGAGGCGATCACGCGGTTGAAGGAGCTGCACGAGCGTTATCGCGAGGACTACCGCGCCTACTACGAGCGCTACGCCGAGGCGGACTCGCCGCCGATGCGAGGCGCCGATCCGGCGATCGTGCTGGTGCCCGGCGTCGGGATGTTCTCCTTCGGCGCCGACGCGCAGACGGCGCGGGTCGCGGGGGAGTTCTACCTCAACGCGATCAACGTCATGCGTGGCGCGGAAGCGGTGTCGACGTACGCGCCGATCGACGAGCGCGAGAAGTTCCGCATCGAGTACTGGGCGCTGGAGGAGGCCAAACTTCGCCGCCGTCCCGCCCCGAAACCGCTGACCGGCCGGGTCGCGCTGGTCACCGGCGCCGGTTCGGGCATCGGCAAGGCGATCGCCCGGCGGCTCGCGGCCGAAGGCGCCTGCGTCGTCGTCGCCGATCTCGACGCCGAGGCCGCGAGCAGTGTCGCGGAAGAGCTGGGCACAGCCATCGCGGTCACCACGGACGTCACCGACGAGGATCAAGTCAGGAACGCGTTCGCGGCGGCGGCCTTGGCTTTCGGCGGCGTCGACCTGGTGGTGAACAACGCGGGGCTGTCCATCTCGAAACCGTTGCTCGAAACGTCCGCAAAGGACTGGGACGTCCAGCACGACGTGATGGCGCGCGGGTCGTTCCTCGTCGCCAGGGAAGCGGCCAGGACGATGGTCGCCCAGGGCATCGGCGGCGATCTCGTCTACGTCGTCAGCAAGAACTCGGTGTTCGCCGGGCCCAACAATGTCGCCTATGGGGCTGCCAAAGCGGATCAAGCCCATCAGGTGCGGCTGCTGGCCGCGGAACTGGGGGAGCACGGCATCCGCGTCAACGGCGTCAACCCGGACGGCGTCGTGCGCGGATCCGGGATCTTCGCCGGCGGCTGGGGCGCGCAACGTGCGGCGGTGTACGGCGTCGAGGAGTCCGAACTGGGCGCGTTCTACGCCCAGCGCACGATCCTCAAACGCGAGGTGCTGCCCGAGCATGTCGCGAACGCCGTGTTCGTGCTGGTGGGCAAGGAACTGTCGCACACCACCGGGCTGCACGTGCCGGTGGACGCCGGGGTCGCGGCGGCGTTTCTACGATGACGGTCCTGCGATGAGGTTCGCGGCGGTCGATCTCGGCGCGTCCAGCGGCAGGGTGATGGTCGGCGACCTGACGCGGGGGCTGGGACCGACCGAGGCGCACCGGTTCCCGAATCGCCCGGTCGAGGTCCGCGGAACACTGCACTGGGACATCCTGGCGCTGTACCGGGAGGTCCTCGAAGGGCTGCGTGCGGCGGAGCCCGTCGACGCGATCGGGATCGATTCCTGGGCGGTCGACTACGGCCTGCTCGACGACGACGGCGTGCTGCTCGGCAATCCGGTGCACTATCGCGATCGCCGGACCGAGCACGTCGCCGGCGCGGTGCTGGCGAAGGTGCCGGACCTCTACGCCGCCACCGGGATCCAGTTCCTGCCGTTCAACACGGTGTTCCAGCTCGCCGCGGACCGCCGTGCCGCCGAGGCGGCGCGGATCGTGCTCATCCCGGATCTGCTGACCTACTGGCTGACCGGCGAGCTGGGCACCGAGCGGACCAACGCGTCCACCACCGCGCTACTGGATCCGCGCACCGGGAACTGGGCGGCCGCGGTGGCGGAGCGGGCGGAGATCGACGTCGGCAAGTTCCCGCCCTTGCGGTCGCCCGGCGACCGGGCGGGGACGACGAGGGAGGAACTCGGCTCGACACCGGTGTACGCCGTGGGGTCCCATGACACGGCATCGGCGGTCGCGGCGGTCCCGGCGGTCACGGACCGGTTCGGCTACATCTCTTCCGGCACCTGGTCGCTGGTCGGCGTCGAGCTGGCCGCGCCGGTGCTCACCGAGGAAAGCCGGAAAGCCAACTTCACCAACGAACTCGGTGTCGACGGCACCGTCCGGTACCTGCGGAACGTGACCGGTCTGTGGTTGCTGCAGGAATGCCAGCGGGTCTGGGGAATCGCCGAGGTCGAACCGTTGCTGGAGGCGGCTTCACGGCTGCGCAGAAAGTCCATTGTGGACGTCGATGATCCGCGTTTCCTGCCGCCGGGCGATATGCCGGGCCGGATCGCGGCGACCTGCCGGGAGACCGGGCAGCCGGTGCCCCGCGACCCGCCGGAGTTCACCCGGTGTGTGCTCGACAGCCTCGCCGAGGCCTACCGCCGCGCACTGGCCGACGCGGTTCGCTTGTCCGGCAAGGACATCGACGTCGTTCACGTCGTCGGTGGCGGCGCCCGCAACGCCCTGCTGTGTCAGCTGACGGCGGACGTGTGTGGCCTGCCGGTGCTCGCCGGTCCGGTGGAGGCGACGGCGCTGGGCAACGTGCTCGTCCAGGCCCGCGCGCACGGCGCCGTCGAGGGTGATCTGGCCACGATGCGTGCCCGGATCGCGCGAGTCCGGCCGCCACGGCGGTACGAGCCGCGATGATGTGACGGTGTCTTCGGCGCCGTTCGCTTCCTGCTTCCCGGGAGAGGTTTCATCGTTACCTGGGTACACCTTGTCCGCTGCGAAAACAGTGGTTACTCTCGTGCGCACCGGACGATTGATACGTTTCAAAAATGATCAGGCCTAGCTCAACGGCGACTAGGAGATCCCATGACTTCCCCCGAAGCAGTCGGCGTCACTCCGGCCCCTGACGGCGAGGTGGTCAGCCGCAGGCACTGGAACTGGACCGTCCTGGCCGGGATGGCGTCCTATCTGGACGCCGGGTCGATCGTCGCGCTCGGCGCGGGGCTGGCGTTGTTCCAGGCGTATCTCGGACTGTCCGCCGGCGCGGTGGGCGCGCTGGCGGCGATCGGGCCGAACGCGCTGGGCTGCGCGGTGGGCGCGCTGATCGGTGGCAGGCTGGGCGACAAGCTCGGCCGTAAGCGGATCTACAAGTACGACCTGCTGGTCTACGCGGCGGGCATTCTGTGCATCGCGCTGTCGGTCAACGCGCCCATGCTCTTCATCGGCACGTTCGTGGTCGGCGTCGCCGTCGGCGCCGACGTCCCGACGTCGCTGGCACTGGTCGGCGAGTTCTCCCCGGCGAAGGCGCGGGGCAAACTGCTGGGGCTCACCCAGGTGGCGTGGAGCGTGGGGCCGATCGTGGTGCTGCTGCTCGCGCTCGCGCTGTCCTCGCTCGGCCTGCTGGGCATCCGGATCGTGTTCGCGCATCTGCTCGTGGTCGCGCTGGTGACCTGGGCGCTGCGCCGCAACCTGGCCGAGTCCGCGCGCTGGCGGACGGCGGCGGAGATGTCCACTTCGGACAGCGCCGTGCGGCACCGGCTGCGGAGCCTGTTCACCGGCGCCCACCTCAAGGCGCTCGTCTGGACCGCGACGATCTACCTGTTCTGGAACCTCGCCGCGGGTACCGCCGGGATCTTCACCCCGTACATCATCAAGACGCTCAACGCCGGGACGCAGGCGGCGAGCGTGGCGCTGTCGTGTTCCAGCTTCGTGGTCACCGCGATCGTCACCGCCGCCGGGTTCATGCGGTTCGCGGATCGCGGCTACCGCGCGCGCCGCGTGATGTGGGCGGCTGGCGCGGTCACCGAGTTCGTCGCTTTCGTGCTGTACCTGGTGTTCCCGTTCACCGTGCCGGTGATCATCGCGAACATGGTGATGTTCGCGGTCGGCGGCGCGCTCGCCGGCGAGGCCTTCTACAAGGTGTTCAGCCAGGAGCTGTTCCCGACGATGCTGCGTGGCACGGCGCAGGGCATCACCTTCGGGGTGGCTCGCGCCATCCTCGGCGTCTGGAGCTTCTTCGTGCCGGTGCTCGCCGAGGCGGGGATCGGCCCGGTCGCCGCGCTGCTCGCGCTGTTCCTGCTGATCAGCGGGCTGGTCGGCTACCTGTTCATGCCCGACACCTCCGGCAAGTCGCTGGAGCAGATCGAAACCGAACGCGCCCTCGCGTAAAGGAGAATCCCTTGCTCGTCACCCGAGTCCGCTTCGAACACCACGAGGACGCGCTGGGCGTCGGCACCGCGGCACCGCGGCTGTCCTGGCAGGTGCGTACCGACGACCCCGGATGGGCCCAGACCGCCTACGAGGTCGAACTGTGCCGATGCGTTCTCGGCGGTAAAGAGTGCCTCGAATCGAACGGTCACACCGTGGTACGGGTGGACTCGGCCGAACAGGTCCTCGTAGCCTGGCCGTTCGCCCCGCTGGCGTCCCGGACCCGCGCCGCCGTCCGGATCCGGGTCGCCGCGGGTGAGCGGTGGAGCGAGTGGAGCGCACCGTCCACAGTGGAAACCGGACTGCTCGCCGGGGATGACTGGTCGGCGCGGTTCGTCGCCCCCGCCAGGATCGGCGGAATCGGGGAACGCGCGCCGATACTGGGCCGGACCTTCACCCCGCGCGGTGCGGTCGCGTCCGCGCGGCTCTACGTCACCGCGCACGGGGTCTATTCGGTCACCCTGAACGGCGTCCGTGTCGGGGACGAGGTGCTGGCGCCGGGGTGGACGAGCTATCCGCACCGGCTCCGGTATCAGACTCACGACGTCACTGCGGCGCTGAAACCCGGCGAGAACACGCTGGAAGCGTTGCTGGGCAACGGATGGTACCGGGGACGGCTCGGCTGGACCGGGAACCGCGGCGTCTACGGTGACCGCGTCGCGCTGCTCGCCCAGCTGGAGGTCACCTACGAGGATGGGGCGAGCGAGGTGATCGGCACCGACGAGCGGTGGATCGCGCGGGAGAGCGGCGTCCTCGACAACGATCTCTACGACGGGCAGCACACCGATCTCCGGACGCATCGGTCCGTTGTGGACGGAGTGGAGGTCGTCGAGGCTGATCTGTCCACTTTGGTCTCTCCGGACGGGCCGCCGGTGCGGGTCACCGAGGTGGTTCCCGCGGTGTCGGTCTCGACGTCGCCGTCGGGCCGGACGCTCGTCGACTTCGGCCAGAACCTCGTCGGCTGGGTCCGGCTGAAAGCGGGGAAAACCGTTGCGGGACAGGAGATCGTCGTGCGGCACGCCGAGGTGCTCGAACACGGCGAACTCGGTGTGCGGCCGCTGCGCGGCGCGAAGGCCACCGACACCTACGTGCTCGCGGACGCCGATGACGTGGTGCTCGAACCCAGCCTGACGTTCCACGGGTTTCGCTACGCCGAGGTCACGGGCGTCCCGGAGCTGGCGCCCGCCGATGTCGAGGCCGTCGTGATCGGCAGCGATCTGCGGCGCACCGGCTGGTTCGGCTGCTCGGACCCGACGCTGGAACGCTTCCACGAGAACGTCGTCTGGAGCATGCGCGGCAACTTCCTCGACCTGCCCACCGACTGCCCGCAGCGGGACGAACGGCTGGGCTGGACCGGCGACATCCAGGTGTTCGCGCCGACCGCGAGCTTCCTCTACGACACCGCCGGGTTCCTCGGTTCGTGGCTCGCCGACCTCGCGGCCGAGCAGCACGAGGACGGTTCGGTGCCGTTCGTGATCCCGGACGTGCTGTCGGACGTGCTGTCCATCGAAACCCCGGCCGCCACCGCCTGGGGCGACGCGGCGACGATCGTGCCGTGGGTGCTGTACCGGCATTACGGGGACGTCGAGATCCTGGCCCGGCAGTTCGCGAGCATGCGGGCGTGGGTGGACCGGATCACCGCGGTGAGCACCGACGGCCTCTGGGTGGGCGGGTTCCAGTTCGGCGACTGGCTCGACCCGTCGGCGCCACCGGACGATCCCTTCGCGGCGAAGGCGGACCCCGACGTCGTCGCCACGGCGTACCTGGCGAGGTCGGCGCAGATCGTCGCGGACACCGCCGAACTCCTCGGCAAGACCGAAGAGGCGAAGGACTACGGCGCGCTGGCCGAGCGGACCCGTGCCGCGTTCGCGAACGAGTACGTCACGGCGGCGGGCCGGGTGCTGAGCGACGCGCAGACGGTGTACGCGCTGGCACTGGAGTTCGCGCTCCTGCCGACGGCCGGGCAACGGCGGAAGGCGGGGGAGCGGCTCGCGGATCTGGTGCGGGGCAACGGTTTCCGGATCGGCACCGGGTTCGTCGGCACTCCGCTCATCGCCGACGCGCTCACCTCGGCAGGCTTCCCGGACCTGGCCTACCGCCTGCTGCTCGAACGGGGCTGCCCGTCGTGGTTGTACCCGGTCACGATGGGCGCCACCACGATCTGGGAACGCTGGGACAGCATGCTGCCCGACGGCACGATCAACCCCGGCCAGATGACCTCGTTCAACCACTACGCGCTGGGCGCGGTGGCCGACTGGATGCACCGCACGGTGGCCGGGCTCGCGCCCGGCGCTCCCGGGTACCGCGAGATCGTCGTGCGGCCGGTGCCGGACGCGGCGCTGGCGCACGCCTGGGCACGGCACGAAACACCCTACGGCGAGGCGTACGCGGGCTGGCACCGCGCGGACGGGAAGTTCGTCCTCGACGTCGAGATTCCGCCGGGAACGACGGCGACGGTGCATTCGCCCGCCGGTGAACGGATCGCGGTGGGACCCGGGAGGCACACGTGGGCCTGGGCGGACCCGTGCGTGCCGGGCGAGCGTGCGGTCAAGACGGTTCGCGACGTGATCGACGCGTCCGAGCTGTGGGCCGAGGTCGTCGACGTCTTGGTCGAGCACGGGCTGGGCACCGACGCCGCCGACATCGCCCGCCGTTCCGCGCCCTACCTGGACGCCGAGCCCGCCGAACTGCCGGTCTTCCTGGCGCGCAAGGACATCGGCGGCAAGGGAAGTCAGGCGAAGGCGATCCTGGCGGAGCTGCTGGGCTGAACGGGTAACGATCACCGTTCGTCGGACCGTGTTCTGGCTAGGCTTCGCGCGTGAAGAGATTCGCGGTCCTGCTCGCCGCCCTCCTGCTGCTGTTCGCCCCGACGGTCGCGTCGGCGGATCCCGTGCTGGAAGGGGACACGGACAATCCGGTCACCCCGGCGCCCGCGGTCACCCGGCCGGACACCGCGCACTGCACCGTGACACTGGCCGAGAAGTTCCGGTCCAACGCGCCGGACGGCTCGCAGCGCTTCTACGAAGGCACGCTCGCGCCACCGAAGGAGTGCGCGGGCCCGTGGTCGAAGGTCGTGCTCGACCAGACGGTCACGGTCAGCGGGCGGCAGTACGACCGGATCGGCGATCTCTCGATCGGCGGTACCGAGGTCTGGTGGGGTACCACAGAGGAGCCGAGCGGGGAGGGCAGGCGGCCCATCACCTACCACTTCGACAAGGACCTGACAGCCTACAGTTCGCTGCTGCGCACGCCGCAGCCGTTCCGCGGCGGGATCGGGAACTACACCTCGGCGGTCTACACCGGGGTGTACGAGCAGACCGTGACGATCACCTACTACCGGGCCGACGGCGCGCACCCGGCGCCCGCGGTGCCCGACCGCGTCGCGGGCTTCGGCCACGCCGACGCGAATGTCGGCGCGGGTACGGTCCACTTCACCGCGAAGGACCTGCCGCGCAACATCACCCGCGCCTACCTCGAGGTGACGCTGGAAGGCGGTGCCTGCGACGAGCAGTGGTTCAGTGCCGTCCCGGACGAGGTCGTCGCGAAGTACCCGAAGGCGGGACTGTGCGGGCACGGTCCGTTCCGTGAAGCCAACGCGTCGCTCGACGGCGCGCCGATCGGCGGCGTGCACACCTTCCCGCACATCTACTCCGGCGGCGTCGTGCCGACGCTGTGGCGGCCGATCGTGGCGATCGACACGTTCAGCCTGCACGCCGAGACGTTCGACATCACGCCGTTCGCCGGGCGGCTCGTCGACGGTGGCAGCCACGACCTGTCGTTCACCGTGCCGGACATCGGTGGTAGCTGGAGCATCGTGCCGACGCTGTTCCTGTACACCGATCAGCACGCCGAACGGACGTCCGGGGCGCTGACGCAGGACGACGTCGCCCCGGTGGCGGACAAGACGACCGTGGTGAAGGACACCGCTGACGGCGTCAATGCCACTGTGACCGCGAAGCGCCACGACGTCACGGCCGGGTACCTGGACACCTCCGCCGGGCGCGTCTTCACCCGCGTCGAACGGACTCGCGACTACCGCAACAGCGACGACATCACCCGGAACGCGAACGCCCAGCACCTGGTCCAGGCCGACCACGGGCAGCAGACCTCGGTGTCCCGGGTGGACGGGCGGGTGATCGCGGCCGACCGGCATTCCTGGTCCTATCCGCTGACCGTGGACGCTTCGCCGCTCACCCTGACCGACGACCAGAACTTCGAACTCGGCGGCACGGTGGACATGACGAAACAGCTGACCGACGAGACGGGTGACGGGAGTCACTGGCGCCCGAAGTCGTCGTCGCGGGAATGGCTGTGGTCCACCGGGACGCTGACCAGGACGAACGGCGTCACGACCGGGTCGGACGGCAGCTCGCGGACCCTCTACACCGGACCGGACGACCGGGGACGGCCCTACTTCCACTACGTCGCGAGCAAACACGGGCTGATCACCGCGGACCACGAGATCGGCGGACGCTGAAGCCCTGGTGAGCGGGCCTCGTAGGCCGTACGGGCTAGTGGGGTAGTGTCGGGTCCATGGGGAGTCTCCGCACGCGTGTCCTCGGCTGGGTGGGGCGTCGTTACCTTGCGCGCCAACAGAAGAAGGGCTTCGACCTGTCGAAGATGGCCTTCCTGCCCGACGCGGCGCTGATGCCGTTGAAGCGGGAGGGCCTCGATCCGCTGCCCGAGCTCGGCGCCAAGCGGGCAGAGGCGCCGATCAGCAAGCTCGACCTGCCGTTCGGGATGAACGCCTGGCTGGTGACCGGGTACGAGGAGGCGAAGGCCGTCCTCGGCAAGGCGAACGGTTTCAGCAGCGACTTCACCAACCTCGTCGGGAACGCCGGGGTGACCGAGGACCAGAACCCCGGTGGCCTCGGCTTCGCGGATCCGCCGGTGCACACGCGGCTGCGGAAGCTGCTCACGCCGGAGTTCACCATGCGGCGGCTGTCCCGGCTGACCCCGCGCATCGACGAGATCATCGCCGAGCAGCTCGACGCGATGGACGCCGCCGAGGGCCCGGTCGACCTGTGGACGTCGTTCGCGCTGCCGATCCCGTCGCTGACCATCTGCGAGCTGCTCGGGGTGTCCTATGAGGACAGGGCGGATTTCCAGCGGCTGAGCACGGCCCGGTTCGACCTGTTCGGCGGAGCCGGGGCCTCGCTCGGTGCGATGTCGGAGTCGCTGACCTACCTGCTCGAGATCGTCAAGAAGCAGCGGGAGCAGCCGGGCGACGGCCTGCTCGGCATGCTGATCAAGGAGCACGGCGACGAGATCGACGACCGCGAGCTGGCCGGGCTCGCCGACGGCGTGCTGACCGGCGGCCTGGAGACGACCGCCAGCATGCTCGCGCTCGGCGCGCTGGTGCTGCTGCGCGACGAGGGCGCGATGGCCGCGGTGCGCGGGGACGACGACGCGGTGCACCGGTTCGTCGAGGAGCTGCTGCGCTACCTCACGGTGGTGCAGATGGCTTTCCCGCGGTTCGCCAAGGAGGACATGGAGATCGGCGGTGTCTCCGTCAGCGAGGGCGACATCGTGATCGTGTCGCTGTCCGGTGCCAACCGCGACGCCGCGCTCGGTGACGGCATGGAGAGTTTCGACGCGGCCCGTGACCCGTCCTCGCACCTCGCGTTCGGCTACGGCATCCACCGGTGTGTCGGCGCCGAACTGGGCCGGATGGAGCTGCGGGCCGCGTATCCCGCGCTGATCCGCCGGTTCCCGAACCTGCGCCTCGCAGTGGAACCGGACGAACTCGCGTTCCGGAAGGTGTCGATCGTCTACGGCCTCGACGCGCTCCCGGTGCTGGTGGACTGACCGGCCGGGCTACCGCACGCCGCGCGGCCGGAACTGGACGCTGATGCGCGGCCCGGCCGTTTTCGCGGTCTTCGGGATGGCGTGTTCCCAGGTGCGCTGGCACGAGCCGCCCATCACGATCAGATCGCCGTGCCCGAGCGCGTACCGGTGCGTTTCGCCGCCACCGCGGGGCCGCAGCGCGAGCTGCCGCGGCGCGCCGACCGACACGATCGCGACCATGGTGTCCTCGGTACGGCCGCGACCGAGGTCGTCCCCGTGCCAGGCGACGCTGTCCCGGCCGTCGCGGTAGTAGCAGAGCCCTGCGGTGCGGAACGGTTCACCGAGTTCGTCCGCGTAGTGCGCGGACAGCGCGTCCCTCGCCTCGGCCAGGATCGGGTGGGGGAGCGGCGCCTGTTCGCCGTAGAAGCACAGCAGACGCGGCACTGCCACGACGCGGTCGTACATCCGGCGTCGTTCCGCCTGCCACGGCACGTCCTCGGCCAGCCGGTCGAAGAGCTGCTCGGCACCGGTCAGCCAGCCGGGCAGCACGTCGATCCACGCGCCGCGGCCGAGCGTGGTGCGGCGTGCGGGGGCCAGCGGCCCGAGGGTGATCGGGCCGGGCTCGTCGAACAGTGACGTCTGGAGCGGGTGAGCCATGGCCTCACTGTAACCGACGAATCGAATGTATGTTCGATCGGCGCGGGTTGCTCAGCCCTGGCGGGTAGGCCGGATGGTCAGGTCCCCGATTTCGACGTCGTCGGGCTGGTCGATCGCGAACGCGATCGCCCGCGCCACCGCCGCGGGCTCGATACCGAATTCGGCCATGTTCTTCCTCACTTGCTCGCGCACGGCCGGATCATCGACGGCGTTGTCGACGAGTTCGGTGCGGACGTAGCCCGGGGAGATCGACGTCGTCCGCGGGACGCCGTCGGTGCTCTCCTGGCGCAGGCCCTCCAGGAGCGTGCGGACCGCGTTCTTCGTCCCGGCGTAGACCGCCTGGGTGGGGACGATCTTCAGCCCGGCGGTCGAGACGACGGTGACGAGGTGACCGCTGCCCTGGCGGCGGAACACCGGCAGGGCAGCGGCGATCCCGTGCAGGATCCCCTTGACGTTCACGTCGACCATCGCCGACCAGCCTTCGACGTCCAGGTCGGCGACGGGGCCGATCCGGCCGATCCCGGCGTTGCCCACCAAGACGTCCAGGCGGCCGAAGCGCTCGACGGCGAGGGTGACGAGCGACCGCAGGTCGGCCGGCTCGGTGACGTCCACGCGCGTGGCGGCCGCCTCTCCGCCGGTGGCTTCGATCTCGCCGACGAGCCGGTCCAGCCGCTCGGTGCGGCGGGCGCCGAGGATGACGGCGGCGCCGAGCGAGGCGAGGTGGCGGGCTGTCGCTTCGCCGATTCCGCTGCTGGCGCCGGTGATGGCGACGACCTTGCCGTGGATGGTCATGAAGTGCCTCCGGTTAGAATGGACACATGTCCGGTTACCCCGACCAGCTTAGCGGACACGTGTCCGATTCCGTCGAGAGCAGTGGGACGCGACGTGCCGACGCGCAGCGCAACCGTGAACGGATCCTGCGCGCGGCACGCGATCTCGTGCGTGAGCCGGGAGAGCTGAAGCTCAACGCGGTCGCGAAGGCCTGCGGCATCGGGCAGGGCACGCTGTACCGGCACTTCCCGACCCGTGAAGACCTGCTCGCCGAGGTGTACCGCGGCGAGGTGGAAGAG
Source organism: Amycolatopsis sp. NPDC058986 (assembly GCF_042741125.1). Lineage (NCBI taxonomy): Bacteria > Bacillati > Actinomycetota > Actinomycetes > Pseudonocardiales > Pseudonocardiaceae > Amycolatopsis > Amycolatopsis sp. NPDC058986. The sequence goes on from NZ_JBHYJW010000073.1 coordinate 23,724, forward strand.
CTGGTCGCCGCGGCTCCGCGGCTGCTGGACGCGCACCGGCCGCTGGACGCGCTGGCGGCGTGGTTCGACCGGGTGGCCGCCTACGCCCGGGTCAAACGCGACGTGTTCGCCGCCGTCGAGGCATCGACCTGGCGTGACCTGGCCGCGCACAGCCTCGGCCCGATCGGGGAAGCGGTGGAACTGCTGCTGGCGGCGGGCCGCTCGGACGGCAGTGTCCGCGCCGACGCCGAAGCCCGCGACGTCATCGTGCTCATCAGCTGGCTGTCGCGGCTGGACGACGCCGAACTCGACGCGCGAGGGCCGCGGTTGCTGTCGATCCTCGTCGACGGTCTCCGCGCATCTCGCCACTGATGCGAAGTTTCCGTCAGCGGAGAACCAGAGTGAGGAACAGCGCGGCGATGACGACGCTGGACGCGGAGTGGACCGCGATGCCCAGCCAGGCACTGCGGAATCGCCGGGTGGGATAGGCGAACAGAAGCGTGTGCGCGAGGAGACTGCGCGGGATCGACCACGGCTGGTGCAGGTGGTAGAGGCCGGTGAGGATCCCGTTGACGATCCAGTCCGCCCGGCCGAACGCGCCGCGCATCCGGGGCAGCAGCAGACCGCGGAACAGCAGCTCCTCGCCGAGTACGGTGTTGAACAGCAGCATGACGACCACGAGGGCGAACAATCCCCAGTTCCCGCTCAGGACCTCCCGGCCGCTGGGAGAAGCGAGCAGGGCGTTCAGATCGTGCCCGGCCGGCGCGGGGAAACTGAGCGGAAGCAGTTGCAGCACCGCATATCCCGCCACGAACACCGGTATCCACCACCACATCCGGCCGCCGCGGCGCCCCGCGGTGTCCGTCGGCGCGTGCAGCCACAGTGCTTCCCGGACCACCCGCCAGCGCAGGCTGCGCTGCTCGACGGCGACCAGCACCACGACGAGGACGCACTGCCAGACCAGGCCCGCGGTCAGCGCGGCCACCAGTGCCGGGATCGAGCGCCGGTCCCCGGCCCCGGCTCCGGCCAGCGCGGGCGCGATCACCCAGGCGAGCAGACCCATCGGCACCGCCGCCGCGGCCCACACCGCCAGCACCGCTGCCCGGGAGTACTGGCGCGGCGCCACGCCGGCCCGTTCGGACACATCCACGCTCACGCCGGCTCCCCACGCCGCGGTGACCACGCTTCGGACTTCTCACGGTGGCCCCGTCGTCCGCCGGTGTCACTGCGGGACATCCCCGGCTTCGCCCTGAACTCTCCCCTTACGGGTCCGGGTGCCGGCGAAAGGCGCTGGGGTTAAGCGAAAGAAGCCGTCCGGCCCCTTGCCGGTGTGCCGTGCGTCTCGTACAGTCTGCTCCCGGGTCCCGTCCGTGAATGGTCTGGACCCTTGACCACAAACCCGCCGCCCTGAGTTGTCCAGGAGGTTGGCACGTGCGCAAAAGGCTTCGCGCAGGCGGGGTTCTCATGGCGGTGATCGGTGGTCTGGCGGTGGGCGCTCCCGTGGCGTCGGCCCAGGTCGGCGGGGGCGGCTGGATCGCCGATTCGCCGTCCTACAGCACCCAGCAACGGGGCTGCGGCAAGGCATCCGGGTCGACGTTCTCCCTGACCTGTTCGGACACCAGTGGCGATCAGCGCGCCGAACGCCGGTACGCGACCTACACCGGTGGCACGCATCAGTTCGAGGGCTACTTCAAGATCACCAGCATGGGCGGTTCGCGGATCAGTCTCAAACAGACCTTCCGCGACGCCCCCACCGCGGGCCCGTATTTCATGCTGGCCGTGGAAAAGGGCGGCAGGCTCTACGCCGTGCACGGCGGGGACACGATCGCCAGTGGCGCCACCGTCGGCACGTCCGTGCGGGTCAACACGATCAACCAGGTGGGCAAGAACCATCAGGTGTACATCAACGGCTCGCTGAAACAGACCGTGGACAGCCCGGACGGGAGCTACTACGACAAGTTCGGCACCTATCGCACGGCGAGCGGGGCGGGCCCGATCACCGCGGAATGGAGCAACATCAGGTTCTGGCACAAGTGAGCCGAGTGAGGGAAGCGCGGGCGGCGCCGCCGGTCACGACGGCGGTGCCGCCCATTCCGCCAGCGACGTCCACGCGCGCAGTTCCAGGCCGCTGGTGAAGCGGCGGGGTTTCCCGCTCACCGGGTCGTCGAATTCGAGCGTTTTCGCCAGCAGCTGCAACGGCCGCGTGAAATCGTCGAGCGGAGTTTCGGTGAGGTCCGGATAGAACGTGTCGCCGAGGATCGGGACGCCGAGACCGTTCATGTGCACCCGGAGCTGGTGGGTGCGGCCGGTCGCGGGGGCCAGCCGGTACCGGCCGAGCCCGTCGCGATGCTCCAGCAGCTCGATGTACGTCTCGGCGTTCGGCTCTCCCGGAATCTCTTGTGCGGCAAGGACTCCGCGCTCCTTGACGATCCGGCTGCGCACGGTCGCCGGCAGGCGCAGCGCGGGGTCGTACCGTGCGATCGCCTCGTATTCCTTGCGTACCTTGCGATCCCGGAACAGTGTCTGGTACGCGCCGCGGGTTTCCGGGGTGATCACGAACATCACCAGGCCCGCGGTGACCCGGTCCAGCCGGTGGGCGGGACTCAACTGGGGCAGGTCGAGTTCGCGGCGCAGCCGCACGAGCGCGGTCTCCAGGACGTGCCGTCCGCGCGGGATGGTCGCGAGGAAATGCGGTTTGTCGACCACCAGCAGATGTTCGTCGCGGTGCACGACGGTGACGTCGAAGGGGACCGGCACCTCGTCGGGCAGGTCGCGGTGGAACCAGATGAACGAGCCGGGGGCGAACGGCGTGTCGACACCGAGCGGCCCGTCCTGGCCGAAGATCCGTTCCTCGCGCAGCATCTGTTCGATGCGGTCCGGTTCGAGCCGGGGCAGCCGTTCGACGAGATGCTCCAGCAGCGTCCGCCACGGGCCCTCGTCGGGCAGTTTGAGCCGAGCCGGGTCCAGCCCGTGGCGGGGCGGCAGCGGCGGGCGGAGCTTACGTCTCATCGTGGGACGAGGATAACCGGGCGCGTGATCAGCCCTGCCGGTAGCGGGCGACGTAGCGGGCCTTCGCCTCGGCGTCGGCGGCCTCGGCGAGTTCCGCCCGCCGCCGTCGCCCCGTGCCGTGCGGGAAGCCGTGCTTGGTGAGCCGGTGCTCGGCGCTTTCCTCCATGTAGGCGCAGGAATAGAAGTACGCGACGAGCGCGGCCATCAGCACCAGCGAGAGCCGGAGGGTGAGCGAACCCGGCAGCAGGAGCCACACCAGGCACAACGGGGCGATCCCGACGGTGCTGCGGGCCACGTGGCGCGTCTTCCAGCGCGGGCCGGTGATGTCGTGCAGCACCCAGGGCGCGTACCGCTCGGGCAGGCGGCCGCCCACCGCGTACCAGAACCAGCGGAACACACCCGGTCGTGGCCGATCCATCGGGATCCTCCTCTCGCTACGGTTTGATAATACGCTAATAGTTAGCACACTAATCATTAGTGTCGCCAGAACCACGGTAGGGTGGGGCCGCAGCACTGATGACGAGGACCGAGAGGTACGTGGTGGCGGACATCGACCTGGGTGAGGACCCGCTGAAGCTGGACCGGCAGGTGTGTTTCGCGCTGTCGGTGGCGTCGCGCAGCGTCATCGCCGTCTACCGGCCGCTGCTGGAGCCCTACGGCCTGACCCACCCGCAGTACCTGGTGATGCTCGCGCTGTGGGAGCGCGAGCCGCGTTCGGTCAAGGAGCTGGGCACGACGTTGCGGGCCGAACCGGCGACGCTGTCGCCGCTGTTGAAGCGGCTGGAGGCGATCGGGTACGTCACACGGGGCCGGAGCCGTTCCGACGAGCGGCAGCTGACCGTCGAGCTCACCGCGAAGGGGCGCGAACTCCGCAAGGAGGCGGAGAAGATCCCTTACCGCGTGGTCGAAACGCTCGGTATGGAGGTCGGTGAGCTGGAGGCGCTGCACGCCGTGCTCACCCGCGTCATCGACGCGACCGCCTGAGCTACCGCGCGAGCGACCCGAGGGTCGAGGTGACCACGCCGCACACCGTGGCCTCGTGCGCGGTGAGGTAGAAGTGGTCGCCCGGGTAGACGTGCCGGGTGAACGGCCCGGTCGTGTGCTCGCCCCAGCGGTCGAGGAGACCGACGTCGACGTGCGGGTCGGCGTCGCCGGTCAGCGCGACGACCGGGCAGCTGAGGTCGGGCCCTTCCTGGTAGACGTACGTCATCGCGGCGTGCCAGTCGTTGCGCAACGCGGGCAGCACGAGTTGCAGGATCTCGGGATGGTCGAGTACCTCGGGGTCGGGGCCGCCGAGCGCCTTCGCCGCCGCGATGAGGTCCTCGTCGTTGTCGAACGACCGCCCGCTCAACGGAAGACGCGGCGCGCGCCTGCCGGACACGAACAGCGCCACCACCCCGAGCCCGCGCTTTTCGAGCAGCCGCGCCGTCTCGAACGCGACGCTCGCGCCCATGCTGTGGCCGAACAGCGCGGGTGGTTCGTCGAGTTCGGCGACGAGGACGTCGGCGATGCGCTCCGCCATGCCCCGCACGTCCGGGATCAGCGGTTCGGCGAACCGGTCCTGCCTGCCGGGATACTGCACCGCGAGGACCTCGGCCGCGGGCGCCAGCGCAGTCGCCATGCCCCGGTAGAACCGCGCCACCCCACCGGCGTGCGGGAAGCACACCAGGCGTGTCCCGGCCTCCGGTGCGGGCAGGTACCGGCGCAGCCACTTCGCGCTGTCGGCGACAGCCGTCATCTTCGTCCCCCTGTCCCGAGCCGTCTCGCCCATTGTGCCGAAGACGGGTGCGGAATTCCGTCCGGCGTGGCGCGTTGCACCGTGCGGGGGCCGCGAGGGGCGCGGCTCCGCGAGAGGAGCCTGCGACGTGGCGGAGCTGAAGATCAGGCTGGGGGTCGCGCCCGCGGCGGGGACCGGACCGGACGGGTTCGCCGGGCTGGCGGAAGTGCTGGAGGAGGCCGGGGTCGATTCGCTCTGGCTGTCCGAGCTGATCTATTCGCCCGAGGTCGATCCACTGATCGGGATGACCCACGCGCTGGCCCGCACCAGCAGGCTCAAGGTCGGCACCGGCGTCGCGATCCTGCCCGGCCGTCATCCCGTCCTGGTCGCGAAGCAGTTGCTCACGCTGGCCGGGCTGGCGCCGAAGCGGGTACTGCCGGTGTTCGGGCTGCGCCCGGCGCGACCGGCCGAGCACGACCTCTTCCCGGTGCCCGCCGGACGCCGCGCGGCGGTGTTCGACGAATCGCTGACGTTGCTCCGCGCGTTGCTGGAGCAGGACGAGGTGACGTTCTCGGGGGAGTTCTTCCAGGTCGACGGCGTCCGGCTGGGGCCGCGTCCCGTCAAACGGCTGGATGTGTGGCTCGGTGGCACCGCGCCCGCGGCGCTGCGGCGCGCGGGCAGGCTCGCCGACGGGTGGCTGGGCAGTTTCCACACCCCGGAGCAGGCACTCGCCGCGCGCCTGGCTATCCAGAAGGCCGCCGCGGAAGCGGGCCGGGAGATCGAGGAGGACCACTTCGGGCTCAGCATGGTCGTGGCGGCCAAGGGCAGGCCGGACGAGCTGACCGAGGTGGCCGCGCGCCGCCGTCCCGGCGTCGATCCGGCGGAGCTGGTGCCGGCGAGTTTCGCCGACGCGCGGCGGCTGATCGAGCGGCACATCGAAGCGGGGATCACGAAGTTCGTCATCCGGCCCGGGTACGGCGGCGACTACCGGTACTTCCTCGACGACTTCCTGACCGAGTTGGCGCCGTTGCAGAACTAGCGCGCCGGGTCAGTTCACGCCGTCGAATGTCAGTTGCCGGGTGCGCCGCGGCATCAGCAGCAGCGCGACCACGATCAGCGCGCCGACGGCGACGAGCGCGAGGAACACGTGGTGGGTCGCGTCGGCGAGCGCGCCGCGGACGTATCCGGCGGCGGGGGAGTTCCCGGCGTGGCCGCCCAGCACCAGGCTCGTGGCGTCCACACTGGACGGCAGGTGCCCGGCGACGTCGGCGGGCGGATGGGCGAAGCGGGCGGCGAGGGTGGCGTTGGCGATGGCGCCGAACACCGCCGCGCCGACCGCGCTGCCCAGCGAGCGGCTGAACATGTTCGTCGCGGTCACCACGCCGCGGCGGTCCCAGCCGACGGTGGACTGCACGGCGACGACGGTCGGGCTCGAGCAGAGGCCGAGCCCGATGCCGAGCACGAACGCGGCGGCCGCGGCCTGCCAGATCGACGAATTCGCGTCGAGGAACGTCGTCGAGACCACGCCGGCGATGACGAAGACGCTGCCGATCAGCGCGGTGTCGCGGAAGCCGATGCGCATGTAGATCCGGCCGGACAGCGACGCGGCGATCGGCCAGCCGATGGTGAGCGCGGCGAGCGCGAATCCGGCGACGAGCGCGCCCTTGCCGAGCACGCCCTCGGCGTAGGTCGGCAGGTACGAGCTGAGCCCCATCATGAGCGCGCCGACGACCACGGCGACGAGGTTGCCGCCGACGAGGGTGCGGCGGGTGAACACCCACAGCGGCAGCACGGGTTCGGCGGCGCGGCGTTCGACCAGGACGAACACGACGAGCAGGACGATCCCGGCGCCGAAGATCGCCAGGCTCGGGACCGAGGCCCAGCCCCACGCGACGCCGCCTTCGAGCAGGCCGAGGATGATCAGGGAGCAGGCGGCGGTCAGCAGCGCGGCCCCGGGGTAGTCGATGCGGCGCTCACGGCGTTCCACCTTTTCGGTGAAGTTCCGGTACAGCATCCACGCCGCGGCGGCGCCGAGCGGCAGGTTGATGAAGAAGATCCAGCGCCAGTCGAGGTACTCGGCGAACACCCCGCCCAGCGTCGGCCCGACCACGGAGGCGACCGCCCAGACGCCGGCCACGTAACCCTGAACCCTGGCGCGTTCCTCGACGGTGTAGAGGTCGCCGACGATGGTCATGCTCATCGGCTGGACCGCGCCGGCGCCGATGCCCTGCACCGCGCGGGCGGCGATGAGCACCGGCATGCTCCACGCGGCGCCGCACAGCACGGAGCCGAGCAGGAACGTCGCGATGCCGAAGAACATCACCGGGCGGCGGCCCAGCACATCGGCGAACTTGCCGTAGAGCGGGACGGTGACGGCCTGGGTGAGCAGGTAGATCGAGAACAGCCAGGGGAACTGGGAGAACCCGCCGAGGTCGCTGACCACGGACGGGACCGCGGTGGCGATGATGGTGCTGTCCAGCGCGACGAGGCCGGTGCTCAGCATGACGGAGGCGAGGACGGGGCCACGCTCCGAACGGAGACCGACCGCTTTCCGTGTGGCTGGTGCCTCGGTGGTCATCGGCGATGTGCTCCTCGGGGCCATGGCTGGACTAACTACTTTGGCTAAGCAAGCATTCCACGAGACACCCGGTTGGCGGCACTGATTTATCGGCTTCATCGGCGGCCTTCCGGTCAAGATGGAGGGATGCGTACTTGGGTGCGGGCGATCGGGCGGGGCTGGGTCGTGCGGGACGGGGTGCCCGGTCCGGACGTCGACGAGTTCGCCGAACCGGACCGGGTGGTCGCCGCGCTCGCCGGGCCGGACGCGGCGGGGGACACGCTGCTGGCGGTCCAGCACCCGGCGCGGACCCCGGCCGCGCTGGCGCACGGCCACACCGTGGCGGAGGCCCTTCCCGCGGCGCGGGCGGCGCTGAAACGGCTGATCGCCGAGCACTACGTGCCGATGTCCGATTTCGTGGCGCTGTACCGGATCGAGGGGCCGGACGGGGCCGCGGCGGGGGTGCTGTGCCTGGTGGATCCGGCGGAGGTGGGCGCGGACGGGCTGGCGAGGGTCCGGCACACCGAGGAGGTCTACCCCGAGGTCGTGGCGGAACGCGCCGCGATGCTTGCCGGGCTCGGCTGCGCGACCAGCGCGGCGATGCTGGTCCCGGCGTCGGACGGTGCCGAGCTGACGGCGCGGGTGGAGTGGGCGTGCGAGTCGCTCGGCTCGCCTCGTCTGTCCACTTCGGACCAGGCGGGTCGGCGGCACGAGCTGTGGGTGGTGCCCGGCGGCGCGGTGCAGGAGTACCTGCTGGCCTCGATCGCGGCCGGGGAACTGCTGGTGGCGGACGGTAACCACCGCGTCGCCGCGGCCAGGGACGCCGGCCGGGGCGCGTTGCTCGCGCTGGTGACCGCCGGGCCGCGGCTGGAGATCGGCGCGATCCACCGGGTGCTCGCCGGCACCGGTCTCGACGTGGCGGCGCTGTCCGCGCGGTGGCGTGCGGCCGGTCTCGACGTCCGCCCGTCGGACGGGGCCGCGCCTTCGTGCCCCGGCGCGGTGGTGGCGGTCGCGGGGGAGACGGCGGTGCGGGTGACGCTGCCGGTGCCGGACGGGCCGGGGCCGGTGATCGACCACGACGTCGTCGAGCGGGTGCTGCTCCGCGAGGCACTGGGTGTGGACCCGGACGGCCCGTCGGTCCGGCCGCTGCCCGCGGGACGTCCGGTCCCGCCGGACGCCGACGTCGTGCTGTTGCTGGCCCCCGTGCCCTTCGCCGACGTCCTCGCCGTGCACGCCGCCAACCGCCGGATGCCCCGCAAGGCCACCTACTTCACCCCGAAACCCCGTAGCGGCCTAGTCCTCGCCGACCTCTGAGCCCTCCCCGCCCCGGATGCCGTCAAGGCCACCTTACGGGCGTCAGACGCCCGTAAGGTGGCCTTGACGGCATCGCTTTCCCTTGCCTGCGAACGGTTTCCCGGTGTGTGTTGGCGGTTGTCCACAGGGGAGTCGTGCTGGGGCGCCATTGTGGACAACTCGCCCCGCGTCCCACCCGAGCCCCGCTTTTTGTCGTACCCGGGCGATAGACTGGCCCAGGGCCGTCCCCCGGAGAGGGTGGGGGAAGCCCTATACGATGGCAGGGCGCCGAGCCGGTGCGATGCGCCGTGGGGTCTTGCTCCACGTAAGTCCACAATGGACGCGTAAACGGGAACCTCCCGCCGTACTCCAAGGGCTACCCGGGCTCCCTCTCGCCGCCTACGCTTCCGGCATGATCACTTGTGTCGTCGAGTACGTCATCGATCCGCGCAGGATCGACGCGTTCGAGCGCTTCGGCCGTCGCTGGATGGAGCTGGTGAACGCGCACGGCGGAACCCATCACGGATACTTCCTCCCCGCCGAAGGCGCGAGCGACAAGGCATTGGCGTTGTTCACCTTCCCCAGTCTCGCCGCCTACGAGCAGTACCGGACCCTGTTCGGCAAGGATCCCGACTTCGTCGAGGCCGACAGGATCCGGGACGAGAGCGGCTGCGTCCTGCGCTACGAACGCAGCTTCATGCGACCGCTCCTGCCGGACTGACCTCCGAACTCACCGGACACCGAGAAGATGTTCCAGCGCCAGCTGGTTCAACCGCGTGAAGTGGTACCCGCGCCGCCCGGCGGCCTCGACGTCGAACGAATCCGCTTCGAGATCGTCCAGGTTCTCGCCGGGCGCCAAGGTCGGCACGCCGAGCGACGGAACACGCGCGGCGTCCAGTAGTTCGGCGACTTCGCGGTCTTCCCGGAACGCCTGGGATTTCGCCTTCAAGATCAGGTACATCCGCATGTTGGCCGCCGCCGTGGTCCAGACGTCGTCCGGGTCCTCGGTCCGCGCGGGTTTGTAGTCGAAATGGCGCGGGCCGTGATAGCCGCCGTGCTCCAGCAGGTCCACAAGGAAGAACGCGCTCGCCAGATCGCCGTGGCCGAAGATCAGGTCCTGATCGAACTTCGGGCCCCGCTGGCCGTTGAGGTCGATGTGGAACAGCTTCCCGTGCCACAGCGCCTGCGCGACCCCGTGCACGAAGTTCAGCCCGGCCATCTGCTCGTGCCCGACCTCCGGGTTCACCCCGAACAGTTCCGGCCGCGCCAGCCGCGAAATGAAAGCCAGCGCGTGCCCGATCGTCGGCAGCAGGATGTCCCCGCGCGGCTCGTTCGGCTTGGGCTCCAACGCGAACCGGACGTCGTAGCCCTGCGAGACGACGTACTCCGCCAGCACGTCCAACGCCTCTTGGTAGCGCGACAACGCCGCGCGGACGTCCTTGGCGGCATCGGATTCCGAACCCTCCCGGCCGCCCCACAGGACATACACCCGCGCGCCGAGTTCGGCCGCGAGGTCGAGGTTGCGCCGCACCTTCCGTAGCGCGAACCGGCGCACGTCGCGGTCGTTGCTGGTGAACCCGCCGTCCTTGAACACCGGATGCGTGAACAGGTTCGTCGTCGCCATCGGGACTTCCAGCCCGGTCTCGGCCAGCGCCTTCCTGAAGCGCACCACCGCCTTGTCCCGGTCCGGCTCGGTCGCCAGCAGGTCGTCGTCGTGGAAGGTCACACCGTAGGCGCCCAGCTCGGCCAGCCGGTGCACGCTTTCCACGGGATCGACGGGTGCCCGCGTGGCGGCCCCGAAGGGGTCGTTCGCCTGCCACCCGACGGTCCAGAGTCCGAAGGAGAACTTGTCGCCCGGCACCGGGACGAACGCGCTCATGACGGCTCCTCCATTTAGTTCGCGTTGTAGACTAAATATGCTGGCATGGGCCACCGCTCGTCAAGGGCGGCTAGAGTGCGGGACGGGAGGAACTCCGTCATGACGCAGCCGGTCCGTCACGATTCGATGCGTGCCCGCAACCTGGGCGTGGTGCTCGACGCCGTCCAGCGAGGCGGGCCGCAGACGCGCGCCGCGCTCGCCGAACGCACCGGGCTGACCAAGTCCACAGTGTCCAAAATGGTCGGTGATCTGATCGAGGCGGGAATCCTCGCCGAGTCCGGCCCCGCCCGCGCCGGGGAACGCGGGCGCCCCGGCGTCGAGGTCGTGCTGAGCGGTGACAGGGTCGCGGCGCTCGGGTGCGAGATCAACGTCGACTACATCGCCGTGTGCCTGCTCGACCTCGCGCAGCGTGTCCGGTTCACCAGACGACGTGGGCAGGACAACCGGGGCAAGCCCGCGATGCGCGTCATCGCCCAGTTGCGGACGCTGGCGATCGAGGCGATGGCGGAGGCCCGTCGCCTCGGCCTCGACGTCGCCGGAGCGGGCCTGGCGATGTCCGGGCCGGTCGCCGGCGGAGTGCTGCTCAACGCGCCGAACCTCGGCTGGCACGACGTCCACGCCGTCGAGATGCTACGGCTCCCGGTGGAGACGGTACTCGGCAACGAAGCGAACCTCGCCGCGCTCGGTGAGCTGTGGTTCGGCGCCGGTGAACGGGATTTCCTTTATGTATCAGGGGAAATCGGCATCGGCGCCGGACTGGTCGTCGGCGGCGAGCTGTTCCACGGGGCACGCGGGCTGGCCGGCGAACTCGGTCACGTCGTCGTCTCGCCCGGCGGGCCGAGGTGCCGGTGCGGGGGAGCGGGGTGCCTGGAAACCGCCGCCGGTCAAGAGGCGATCCTCACCGCGGCGGGCGACGTCGAGACGGTCGCGGAGCTGCTGACCCGGTTGGAGCGCGGGGAAGACCTGGCCGTGAAGGCGTGCGGGGAGGCGGCGCGGGCGCTCGGCATCGCCCTGACCTCGACGGTCAACCTGCTGGATTTCGACCGTGTCGTGCTCGGCGGGATCTACGCGCCGTTGTTCGACTGGCTGGCTCCGCCGATCGAACGCATTCTCGCCGACCGCCTGGTCAAGCTGCGCACCACGCCGCCCACTCTGATCCCTTCCCAGCTCGGCGGCCAGGCCGCGACCCTGGGCGCCGCAGGCCTCATCGTGCACCAAGTCCTCGCCACTCCCACCAGGTTTCTGTCCCGCACACGCTGACGCACCCGAAGTGGCGCACCGGGAACCAAGAAACGCCCCCCGGATCGTCGAGCACCGGGAACCAGGAAACGTCCCCACGCTGGTTCCGCCACCAACCGCACCGTGGGGGTGTGGGGGCTCGGCCCCCACAAGGAAACAGAGCACTGGGAGGAGGCCGCCAGGCCTCCGAACAAAACTCGAGCGGCAACCGAGGGAGTCGAACCCTGCGCGGCTTGTGAAGGCGGCGCTCCTAACCGGCCCTGACCCTTCGGCGGGCGACGGCTGCCATGTTCTTCATGTACTTCAATGCATGGGATACCCGGAAAATTCCGGAATCCCACGGATTGCCGCTCGTGTTCACCCGATCGGACTGGCAGGCTGTGGCCATGGACGATCTTCTGCTGCGCCGGGTGCGGCCGGGACTCGGCGGTGAGCCGGCGGACGTGCTGATTTCGGACGGCCGGATCGCCGCGATCACCGGCCCCGGCGAGGGTTCGGCGACGCGGGTGATCGACGGGCACGGCGGAACGCTGCTGCCCGGCCTGGTGGATGCCCATGTACACGTCGTGCAGTGGTCGACGTTCCGCCGCCGGATTTCCCTCGACGCCGCGAAATCCGCGGCGGAGGCGGTCGAGCTGCTGCTCGCGCATCTGCTCGCGACGCCGGGGCGTCCCGAGGAACTCGTGGTGGGCGCCGGATTCCGGGACGGCCTGTGGCCGGACAAACCACACAAGGATCTGCTGCAGCACGCGCTGCCGGGGCGCCCGGTCGCGTTGTTCAGCGCGGATCTGCACACGCTGTGGCTCAGCCCGGCGGCGTTGCGCCTGATCGGGCGGGATCATCCGACCGGGGTCCTGCTGGAGAACGACTGCATGAGCGCGACGGCCGAACTGCCGTCGGCTCCGGTGGACGTCCAGGACGCTTGGGTCGCCGAGGCCGTCGCCGCGGCCAACGCGCGCGGTGTGACCGGGATCGTCGACTACGAATACGCCGACACGGTCACGGACTGGACCAGACGACTCGGGGACGGCCCGCTGAACGCGCGCATCGGCTGCGTGATCGCACGGCATCTGCTCGACACCGCCATCGAACGCGGGCACCGGACCGGCGACGTCCTCCCGGGTTCGGACGGCCTGCTCAGGGTGGGCCCGTTCAAGTTGTTCGTCGACGGCTCCCTCAACACCCGAACGGCCTACTGCCACGATCCCTATCCGGAAGGGGATACGGTGGGGTTACTGGAGCTTCCGCCGGAGGAACTCGTGCCGCTCATGCGCAAGGCCGCGGAGAACGGCCTCGCGCCCGCGGTGCACGCGATCGGGGACCAGGCCAACACGATCGCGCTCGACGCGTTCGCCGAACTCGGCTGCACGGGACGTATCGAGCACGCGCAGCTGCTCAGCCCCCGCGATGTGCCGCGGTTCGCGCGACTCGGCGTCGTGGCGAGCGTGCAGCCCGCTCACCAGCCCGACGACCGCGACGTCGCCGACCGCCACTGGCACGGCCGCACCGACCGCGCCTTTCCGTACCGCGCGCTGCTGGAATCGGGCGCACGCCTGGAAATCGGCTCGGACGCGCCGGTCTCCCCGCTCGACCCGTGGGACGGCATCGCCTCCGCCGTCGGCCGCACCGACGACGACCGCCCCGCCTGGCACCCCGAACAAGCCATCCCCTTGGCCGACGCGCTCGCCGCCGCGTCCGGCGGGCGCCGGGGGATCGCGGTCGGCGACGTCGCCGACCTCATGATCACCGCGGCCGACCCGTCGCACCTGTCCCCGGCCGACCTGCGCGCGATGCCGATCACGGCGACCCTGCTCGCGGGGCGCCCCACCCACGTCAGCGCTTGACGCGGTTGCGCACGGCCAGCAACGCGAGCCCGAGGAAGAGCGGAGACCCGATCCGTACGAGCATCCGCAGGATGTGGCCCGGCCGGCTGAGCGTCTCGGGCTTGACGACGTCCAGCCCCATCGCGGAGCCGATGACGTCGAGCAAACCGTCCCCATAGGACAGTGACACGCCGATGATCCCGAAGTGCTGGAAGAAGAACCCGGACAGCAGAAGGAGAACGACGAGAAAGACGAACGCCCTGCTCGCGCGAAGCCCGTAACCGGACGTGGCCCAGTAGAGGGTAAGGATGGCACGTTCGGCCAGTGACGCGAGGCGGTCGTTGCGCCGCATTTCCATTTCGCCGTAGTAGAAGTCGGCCGCTCCGGGCTCGTCCTTGCTGTCCTCCCGCGCTTTGCGGAGCTGCCGGTACAGATTCGCGATCCGCTTGGCGTTCAATGCGGGCCCGTAGTCGGCCCATCCGATTCCTTTGGCTGTCGTGGCACGCCAGACGGCCTCCTCGGCGATGACCGCTCGCCATGTCCAGCGCCAGACCGGAAACCACGCCCGTCCGACGTGGATACCCGGGGGCGGTTCGCCGAATCGGCAGTCGCCTTCCAAACGGAGTTTGTCGAGATGAAGGGCGCCGCCGAATGCGCAGACCCGCAGATCGACATCGATGATCGTCAGATTGCTCACATCTACGTCACGCAACGAAAACAATCCCGGCTCGTACCTGTCGACCGCCGGCGTGGCGGGTGCCGCGGTGATCGATGACGGGGCAGTGAACACCGCGCGATCCATGGTCGCGGCCGTATTCCGCAATTGCACGGTGGTCGAGCCCTCGAATCGGGTGGCTACGCACGACACCGTACCGGCCTTGATCTCGAGCACGACAGGGTTCTTGAAGGTCGCCAGATCAAAGCTCAGATCTGCCGCGTCGAGCAGTAGTCTTTGCCGTTCGCCGAGGTCGAATGTCGCCTTGTCGAACACCAAAGAATTGAATGCCCGCGCTTGATCGAAGATGACCTCTCCGTCGAAGCTTGCCTCGGTGAACACGCCGTGGCCACCGAAGCTGCCTGCCTGGAATTCGGCTTTCTCGTTGAATTTGGCCTTCGCGAACGACGCTCCTACGCGAAAATCCACACCGTCGAATCTGGCTTCCCGGGAGAATTCGGCGCGGTCGAATGACGGGCTCTGTTCGAACGTCGCGTGAGAGAATTTCGCCTCTCCCGTGAACTTCGCATCGACGAACGACACCCAGCCCGGGAACCTGGCCCACCGCACGTCGACATCGCCGAGCGAAAACTGTGTGACGGCGAGGATTCGGTCCCACCACTCGGGGAGCAGGCGGGTACCTGGTGCCGCGAGGGGTGCGCCCGGAGACAGCCGAGAGAGGAATCGGTCGAGTTGCTCCGGCGTCAGGTGGTTCAGGCATCGGCCGATGTCTTCGGTGCGGAAGCCGACGCAGGGCTCGCCCTGCTCGTCCACCTGATCGCAGGTCGGCCAGTCCGGCTCCGGTCGCTCCATGGACTCTTTGTAGTGCATCCGTCACGACCAACGTCGGGATTGACGGAATCGTATCCATCGGTGAGGATCGATGGATACGCGTCATGACAACGTTGTCAGAGAGGAACCATCGCGATGAGAGCGCGAAACCGGGTCTTCGCCGCCGTGCTCGCCTGCACGCTCGGGGCCGCCACGGTGGCGGCGCCCGCGGCGTCGGCCGAGAGTGGCCCGAAGTTCGCGGACGATCCGACGAAGCTGGTGGACACGTCGATCGGCAACAACGGCGACGGGACGACGTTCCCGGGCGCCTCCTCGCCGTTCGGGATGGTGCAGCTGTCCCCGGACACCCAGCTCAAGAAGTACGCCTCCTACGACTACGCGCAGGACAAGATCCTCGGCTTCAGCCACACCCACCTCTCCGGCGTCGGCTGCCAGACCATGGGCAACTTCCGCTTCATGCCGACGACCGGCGCGGTCACCTCGTCCGACCCCGCGCAGTACGGCGCGAAGTTCAACCATGCTAACGAATCACGTGAACCGGGCTATTACGGTGTGAAACTGGACAACGGCATCAACGCCGAGCTGACCACCACCGAACGCACCGGCCAGCACCGGTACACCTTCCCGGCCGGCGCCACCGCTGACAACGTTCTCATCGAGGCCACCGAGAGCAACGGCTACAGCTACGCGGGCGAGGTGCACGTCGTCGGCGACGACACCGTCGAAGGCTGGCTCCAGGGCGGCAACTTCTGCTGGGAAACCCAGAAGGAACGCTACAAGATCTTCTTCAGCGCCAAGTTCGACCGCAAGTTCGCCTCGTTCGGCACCTGGGCCGACGGGAAGCTGACGCCGAACCAGCGCGACGCCCAGTTCGGCGCGGGACGTACGGGTGCGTGGCTGAGCTTTGACCCGAAGGCGGGTAAGCAGGTCGGCGCCTCGGTCGGGATTTCGTACACCTCGATCGACGGTGCGCGCGGCAACCGCGTCGCCGAGCAGCCGAGGTCGTTCGACAAGGCCCACAAGGCCGCGAACAAGACCTGGCGCGAGGAACTGGACCGTATGCGCGTCGCGGGCGGCACCACCGCCGACCAGCGGACGTACTACAGCGCGCTCTACCGCTCGTTGCTCCATCCGTCGCTCGGGTCCGATGTGGACAACAAGTACCGCGGTTTCGACGACAAGATCCACAAGAGCGATTCGCCTTACTACCAGATGTTCTCGCTGTGGGACACCTACCGCTCACAGAACCAGCTCGTCGCGCTGCTGCATCCGGACAGGGCCGCGGACATGACGAAGTCCGTGCTCAAGATCTACCAAGACGGTGGCTGGGTGCCGCGCTGGGCGCTCGGTCAGGGCGAGACGAACGTGATGAGCGGCGATCCGGTGACGCCGTGGGTGGTCGACAACTACCGCCGGGGACTGCTCGACGACAAGACCGCGCGTCAGCTGTTCGACGCGCTGTGGAAGAACGTCAACGAGGTCCCGAAGGACCAGTCGATTTTCCGCGGCCGTGACGGTAACCCGACGTACGTCAAGAACGGCTGGATCGGCTACCAGGACGTCCCCGGCTACCAGTTCGGCGACACGCGGCAGGCGGGATCGGCCACTTTGGAGTACGCGCTGGCCGACTGCGCACTGTCCACAATGGCCGCTGGCCTTGGTGAGAAGGACAAGGCGAAGACGCTCGCCGCGCGCTGTGACAACTTCACGAAACTGTGGGACACCGGCGTGCAGTCCAAGGGCTACACCGGATTTCCGCGGACCAAGGCGGCGGACGGCACCGGCGTCGGCGACCCCGATCCGGCCAAGTCGACCGGCTTCCACGAGGGCACGCCGTGGCAGTACCAGTGGCTGGCGCAGCAGGACACCACGAAGCTGTTCGGCCTGATGGGTGGCGCGGCGCAGGCGGAGAAGCGGCTCGACACGTTCTTCGACATGCCGCTGCTCCTGCAGAACCCGGCGAAGGCCGCCAAGGACTCGTGGGTCCACGGCGCGTACGACTATCACAACAACTTCGCGTTCAACCCCAACAACGAGCCGGACCTGCACGCGCCGTGGATGTACGCGTGGACGGGCGCGCCGTGGAAGACGTCGGCCGTGATGCGCGCGGCGCGGACGTTGTTCACCGACACGCCGTACGGCATGCCCGGCAACGACGACCTCGGCACGATCTCGTCGTGGCTCGTGTTCGCGATGGCGGGCGTGTTCGAGGCACAGCCCGGCTCGGGGACGTACCTGCTGAGCGCGCCGATGTTCGAGAAGGTCGAGATCCGGCCGGACGGCGGCAAGAAGCTGAAGATCGACGCGCCGGGCGCGAGTGCGTCGAAGCTGCAGTATGTGTCCTCTGTGGACGTTCACAATCGCTCGCTCGCGAAGAGCTGGCTGAGCCACGAGGATCTGCTCGGCGCCGGGAAGATCCGCTTCACCCTGAGTGGCAAGCCCACCTCGTGGGGCACGTCCGCCCAGGCCGCGCCCCCGGCCCTGCTGGGCGCGCGCTGAAGTTCCGTTAAGGCCACCTTACGGGCGTCAGACGCCCGTAAGGTGGCCTTAACGGCATTGCTACTC